>CAYTJL010000309.1:0-10230 GCA_964437785.1 uncultured Polyangiaceae bacterium | reverse complement strand
GGAACGACCTTCTCGAGCACCACCTCGATGGGCGCTTCATAGGCTTCCGCGAATCGCTCCAGCCCCTCACGCACGCTCGCCGACTCGTGAAGGATGGTGACGAGCCCCAAGAGATCTGCCGTCATGGCGATGGGCTCCACGCGGCCCGCCGCCGAAAAGCGCGCGCCCAAGGTGGAGGGCACGTCCGCGCCCGGCCCCACCTGCTCTTGCGAAAAGACCGTCTCGTCCGGCACCCGGAGCGCCGCGGCGAGCAGGCGATCGCGATCCAACACCAAATCATGCGCCGTGAACCGCCGGTCGATCCAGCCGCCCAAGTCCGCGGTCCCCGCGAGCGATTGCACGTCGAGCGCCTGCGTAAAGCCTGCTTTTTTGCCAGAGCGCCGCGCCACGGTGATGGTCGGGACCAACGCGCGAATACCCATCTTGTCGAGGTGCGCGCGCCGCCCGGCAAAGTCCGTCTCGAACGCGGCGCCGAGATCGGGATAAAAGCTCCCCGCGTACGACGCCGCGCTCTCGTCCGGGCTCACCGCCTTGGCCCGCATCATGAGCAAATCAAGCTCGGGTCCAAGCGCTCTGCGCGCCCGATCCACAATCCCCTCGTCGCCGTGCTCCGGCCACTCAGCCATCACCGTCGCCGTGCCGCCCGGCGCGAGATGCGACGAGAGCCCCTGCAAGAGCGAGAGCGCAAACTCATCTCCCCGGCTGCCCCCATAAAGGAACGTCGCACCCGCCGCCCCCTCGGCCCGCGGCACGAACGGGGGTTGCGACGCGATCCGGTCAAACACCTCTCCGCGCACGGGCGCAAAACGATCTCCCTCGCGAAAGTCCACGTTGGTGACGTCGTTGATCGACGCGTTGAGCGTGGCCATCGCGATCGCGCGAGGGTTCACGTCGGTCCCCACCACCTCCTTGGCCGAACGCGAGAGCACGAGCGCGCACGCGCCCGCGCCGCACCCGAGATCGAGCGCGCGATTCACCATCGACGGGCGAAACGCCGCTGCGCAAAGCGTGATGGTCCCGGGCGAGAGCCCCATCACGGCCTCTTTGTTGGCGCGCAGATCGTCGGAGAGGATCAAGAGATCATCCACCAGGCTCACGACGACACGCGCCTCGATGCGATCGGCCTTGGTCTTGCCCAACGCCCCTGCGTCGAGGAGCGGATTCAAGAGGTCCCCCAGCGCGAGCTTGGCCTCCTCGGCGGTGACGGCATCCGCGAAGAGCAAGAGGCGCGCGGCGACGGCGAGCGCGCCCTCCTGACGGCGAGCATGGTAGAGGCGAGCGGCCCTTTGGAACGGCGGCACGAGCTGCGATCCGGCCGACACGAGCGGCGCAAGCCCGCCGGGACCCGCGCCGATCGCGGTGAGCCGCGCCCGAAGCGCGCGAAAGACAGGGATCGCCGAAGAGAGGCCCGAAACAGTAGGAAGCTCCACGCGGGCAGGTTATCATGGCTCCCGCTCAAGGAGAAACGACTCTTGACGAGACCCCGCGCCGCGAGCCTCGCGATCGAGCTGACCGCGCACTGCAACCAGAAGTGCGCGTATTGCTACAACGCTTGGCGCGAGGACGGCGGCGCCGCCGTGGGCGCGCCCGAGCCCTCTACGCTCCTCGCGCGCGCCGACAAATTCCTCGACGCCGTCGACGTCGATTACGTCACCCTCACCGGCGGCGAGCCGTTCGCCCACCGCGAAGCGCTCGGCCTCATCACCCACCTTCGCGCGCGCGGCGTCACGCTGCAGATCATCTCGAACGGCGGCCTCATCGACGATCGCCTCGCGCAAAAGCTCGCCGCGCTCTCCGTCTCCCAAATCCAAATCACGTTGAACGGCCCCGACAAAGCCCTGCACGAAGAGCACGTCGGCGAAGGGCACTTCGACCGCACGATCGCCGGCATCCGCGCGCTCGTCGAGCGCGGCGTCCACGTGGTCGGCTGCATCGTCGTCACGCGCAAAAACGCGCACAAAGTAGGCGAGACGCTCGCCCTCTTCCAAACGCTCGGCGTCCGCAGCATCGCGCTCTCACGCTTCAGCCCCGCGGGCTACGCAACACGGCACGCCGCCGCGCTCCTCTGCTCGCGCGATGATCTCACGAAGGCGTTCGAACAGGCTCACCCCTTCGCCGAAGCCGGGATGACCATCACCGTCACCATGCCTGTCCCGCCCTGCGCCGTCGAGGTGGAGCGGTTCGACAAGCTCGGATTCGGCACCTGCCCGATTGGCACCGAGGGCCAGCAATTCGCCCTCTCGCCCGATGGCAAGCTCAAGAACTGCACCCTTCACCAAACCGCGCTCGGCGGCGTGGGCGACATCCTCGATCCAACCGTCGACGTCGCGAAGCTCCTCACCGCCCCCGAGGTGACCCAATATCGTCGCCGCTTGCCCGCGTTTTGTGAGGGCTGCACGCACGCGAGCACGTGCGGCGGCGGGTGCGGCGCCGCGGCCGAGTGGGTGAGCGGGGACGCGCGCGGCTTCCCAGACCCCTTTGTCTGGCAACACATCGACGATGATCTCGCCGCGCGTTTCGCAGCAGCACGAAGCCCGGCGGGCAAGGTCCACCTCGAGGTGATCGCATGAACGACGACGACGCCAAAAAAGCCATCCTCGCCCGGCGCGCCCGCTTCATCGCCGCCGCGGTCATGTCCGCGGGGATCGGCGCGAGCTGCGACAAAGACCCTTATCCTCAACCGTGCTTGAGCGTCGCCATCACCGACGCAGGCGCGGACCCGAGGCCCACGGTCTGCCTCTCGCCCCCGCCAACTCCGTGCTTGAGCGTCGCCATCGAGCCCGACGCGGGCGCCGCCATCGAAGACGGCGGACCGAGCGACGCAGGCCCGAGCGACGCCGGTCCCAACGACGCTGGATCGCGTGACGCCGGCCCGCGCCCCGTACCGTGCTTGTCCAAGAGGCCTCCTCCGCCGCCCCCGCCCGTGCCGTGCCTCTCGCCCGCACGGCCCAAAGTCTGCCTCGACGTCGAACCCGATCGCTGAGGTCATGCCGCTCCGCGACCGGCCCCGCGTCTTGCTCCTTTGGCCCGGAGGGCTCTTCGAAGGCGAAGGCAACTTCGGTGTGCCCCAAATCCTCTCGCTCGCAGGCGCGATCCGCGCGCGCACCGAAGCTGCGATCGAGGTCATCGACCTCGATTTGGAGCGCGCGTTGGGCCCTGTCGACGTCGATTCCATCCTCCGGCGAGGGTGGGATTTGATCGCGATCGCGTGTTATTCGTCGTATGATTATTTGAAGGTGATGCTCATCGCCGAGCGCGCCCGCGCGCTCGCCCCGCGCGCGTGGATCGTGACGGGCGGTTACCACGCGAGCGCCCGCCCCAACGACTTCACCCACCCGCAAACCCCCTTCGATTTCGTCATCGTGGGCGACGGCGAGCGGCCTTTGGCGCGCCTCGTCGAAGCGCTGGTGACCGGCAAGAGGCCCCTGCAATCGGTGCTCGGGCCCGAGAGCGTGCCCGATCCGAGCGAGGCGCCGCCGCTCGATTGGTCGCTCCTCGATCGCTATCGGCCCGTCGCGCGCACGGTCGCGTCGCAGGCCGAGATCTATTTGTCGCGCGGGTGCCCCTACGATTGCTCGTTCTGTATGGAGCGCGCCAAGCGCGACGTCTCGTGGCGCGCGCTCGAACCGGGGCAAGCGGTGGAGGAGCTCCACCGGCTCGATCGCTTCTTGGATCTCTCGTCGTGGACGCTGTTCATCGCCGATGCCTTGTTCGGGATGAAGATCGCGTGGCGCCGATCATTTTTAGAGCTGCTCGCCCAAAGGCCGATCCGCGCTCGAAAAATTTGGCTCTTGATCCGCCTCGATCTGATCGAGCGCGAGGACATGGCGCTCTTCGCCCGCGCCAACGTGGCCCCGGGCTTTGGGCTCGAATCAGGCGATCAAAGGCAGCTCGAACGCATCCGCAAAGCGGGCAAGCTCACGGGCTACCTCGACCACATGATGGATGTCGCCTCCTGGGCGCACGAGGCGGGCGTGCCGTTCGGCGCCAACGTGATCGTGGGCCATCCGGGCGAAACAGAGGCGAGCCTCCGCACGAGCGCGGCGTATCTGTCCAAGCTCTTCCTCGACGATCCCCGCGGCACCATGGGCTTTCTCTCCGTGGATCCGTTTCGCCTTTATCCGGGCTCACCCATCGACGAAGAGCTCCCGGCGTGGGAGCGCGAGACCGGCGTGCGCGTGCACCGTTATCCGTGGTGGCACGACGGGGATCAAGACTTCTTGGCCGAGTGGGTCGACCCTTCTTCGTCGCTCGATTTTCGCCGCGCCTTCGAGCTCCGGCGCGAGCTCTTCACCCCCATCCTCCGCGCCATCCCAGCGAGGTTTGCGTACCAAGGACCCGCGCGCGACTACTTCGTGCGATCCATCGACGATCAGGTCGCGCTCACCTCGGACCGCCGCGCCCTCCGCACCTTGGGGATGTTGCACCTGTGGGAAGGGCTCTTGAGCAAAGCGCCTTTGGACGCGGAGCGCGATCGCAAAAGGCTCACCAACGCGGCGCGCGGCGCGCGCAAAGAGGTCATGAAGGCGCGCGGGATCACCGGATCACCAAGGGTCCTCGGCGCGCTCACCGAGGTCCCGCGGGAGCGCTTCGTGCGCGGCGAGGACGTCGCCGACTCCGCGTTTGACGTCGCGCTGGCGCTCGACGACGAGGGCCGCGCCACCATCTCCGCGCTCCACGCGTACGCGCGATCGTTCGACGCGCTCGGGCTTGGAGAAGGCGATTCGCTCGTGGATTTGGGCGGCGGATCGGGCTACGGCGCCGCGCTCGCGGCTCACGTGGTCGGGCCCGCCGGACACGTCACCAGCCTCGAAATCGATCCTGCGCTCGTGGCGCGGGCAAAGTCTCTCCTCGAAGCAGAGGCCAACGTCGAGGTGATCGAGGCGAGCGCCCATGAGGTCTCGCGGTGGGCGGGCGCGCGCAAGGTGTGTTGTGCCTTTGCGATCCCCTCACTCCCGCCCTCGTGGGCCGACGCGCTCGCGGAGGGAGGCGTGATCGTCGCGCCCATCGGCGGCGAGGGCGGCCAAACGCTCACGCGGTTCGAGAAGATCGACGGCCGCCTCCGGCAAACGCGCATCGGAGAGGTGATGTACGTACCGGATCGAGCGACCCACGCCGATGGGTCATGGCACGGCGAAACACGATAACCACCGTTGATGCGCCTCACCTTTGCCTTGGGCCTCGGCCCGGGCCCGGAGGCGCCGAATCGCCTCTCGCTCGACGTCCTCGTGGACCCATGGAATCCCGGCCTTCGCCGCGTCACAGCCCACCTCCCACACCGTCGCTTCGTGCGCGGCTTGAAAGGCCATGTGCTCCGTCGACGCGGCGCCGACCCAAATGCGAGGGGCCGTATCGCCCTCGTCGCTCGCGACGACACGGCCGCGGATCCCGAGCGCGCGCACCACACCCACGGTCGACGAGGCCAAGAGGGGCGCCATCACCGTTGCCTCCGCGAGCGCTTGGTCCAAAGCACGCTCGTCGAGGGCGAGGGGAGGGAGCTTGGCGCAGAGCGGAGCCTCGATTTCGGCTGCCGCGCGGAGGATCTCGGCCACGGCGCCGGCCCGCCGGACCGCGGGCAGGGAGCGAGGGTGATCGACGTCGGAGGCCTCGAGAACCGCGAGATCGCGTTCGACGCACGCGCGCGCCCGACCGAGCGAGTCGAAGAGCCAGGCGAGCTGCTCGACGTCCACCATCGCGTCAAAGGTCGTTGCGAGCGCGCCAATCCTCGCGGCGTCGGCCGCGAGCAAGCGCTCTTCGGCGGGGCCGAGCGCGCGCGCCGCCTCGGCGACGTACGAAGGGTCATAGGCCGAAGGCGCGAGGTGCGCGGTCGCGCGGACGTGCGCGAGCACGTGAAAGACGGCCTCGGCCCACGTCGATCGCGCGCGCATGAACCGCAACGAGAGCGCGGGAGAGGGCTACCCGTCAAGATCGGATCCCGGTATTCTCGTGGGCGCACCCAAGCGCGCCACGCTCGGGCACGTCTCACCCCTCGGCCCTCCGCGATGAACAAACCAACCCTCTTCGCGCTCGGTTCTCTCTCGATGTCGCTCGCGCTCGGGTGCGGAGGCGCCGAGCGACCGGCGGCGCGCTCGTCGATGGCCGAGCCCCCGAAGACCGCGCGGGCGTTTGGGCACCTCGTCACCGCGTGCGACAACGCTCGTGGGGTCCACGAGCGAGCGTCGCTTTGCCTGCTCCTCGCGGACTACGCGCACCGCGGCGTCCACGGGATCCCGCGCGATCCGGCGCTCGCGCTCGACGCGTGGGAGAAGGCCGTGGACGTTTTGCAAGCGAGCTGCGAGGACGGTAACGTGCTCGATTGCACACGCGCCGCAGCGGCGATTGGCATGTTCGTGAGGCCCAAAGGGGACCCGGAGGGCGCGAGCGTGGAGCCCGCGCGTTGGATGGTGCGCTACGCCGAGGCCGGGTGCAGCGGCGGCGACGCGGCCGGGTGCGCGATGTTGGGCGTCCTCTACGAGCGCGCACAAGGCGTGTCCAAAGACCAGGCGCGCGCGGACGATTATTACGATCAAGCCTGCGAGAAGGGCCATAAGCCCTCGTGCCTGCGCCTCGCTGAAAACCAGGAGGGCAGGCGCGCGGTGGCCACGTACGAGCGCGCGTGCGCGGCGGGGAGCGGCTTTGGGTGCGCGGCGGCGGGCCAACACCACGCGCGCGGCGTCTTCGTCGAGGTGAGCCGGGCCCGCGCCGCCGCGCTCTTCGAACGTGGTTGTTCCCTCCACGACATGGCCGCTTGCCTCCTCGGCGCAGAGCTCTTGGTGAACGGGGATGCAGGAGAGGTCAAGCGCGCGCTCGCGCTCAGCGCGACGAGCTGCAACGAGGGTATCCCGGAGGGGTGTTTGCTCGCGGGGATGGTGCTCGAACGAAGGGGAGACAAAGAGTCTGCCAAAGAGGTCTATGCGCGCGCCTGCACGTTCCCCGAGGCGAGCGCGTGCGGGCAAGCGGCCGCTCGGCTGCGCTCACTCTCGCAAAAAGCGCTCGTTAAGCTCCGGTGACGCGCAGGGTCGCATCACGCTCAAGGCTCCACGGCTTCGAGCGTGATCGTGGCGGTGAGGCCGAGCGCGCTCACCGACAAATCGAAGGGGCCCGCCGCGGTCGGCGTGACGCCGTGACACGCTTGCCCGGGATCGAGGATCGAGAGGGTCACCGAGCCTGTGCTCGACCATGTCATCGCGTCGTCGACGTAGAGCGAACGCCCCATGTCGTCCCGCGCGATCGCGCAAACCTTCGTCGGCTTGTTCACCACGAAGGGCTCTGAGCCCTCCGCGATCTCAAGCACGGTCGCCGTCGTGACGGGCAGGTTGAACGCGGCGATGAGCGTGCCATCCCCGCCTTTGACCACGATCTTGCCCTCGCCGACCGCGGTCGCGGCGATATGGACCTTGCGGAGGTCTTCATCGCCGCGGTCGCACTGGCCGAATTGATCGACGATTTGGAGCGGCCCTTCGGCGGTGATGAAGGGTCCGCCGCTCTCGCTCGCGGGCGTGGTGATGAGGACGCCCTCTTCGGCGCCGAGCGCGAAGAGGTCGACGCTGACGAGGGGGTGCGTGCCGGCGAGGGTCCCGCTGCCCTCGTCGGCGTCGCGACCTGGCTGATATCCCGAGTCGTCGAGGCAGATCTCGCCGAGGTCGACGGTGCAGCCGCTACAGGCAAAGAAGGACGCGAAGGCCAAACACGAGAGGACGCGTGAAGGGGAGGTAAGCAAGCTCATGCCTTGTCGCCCAAGCAGGGCGAGTGCCAAGGTGGGATTCGGCGCGGCGACGTGATCCCCACGGGGCAGGGGTCGGGCAGAGCGGTCATGACCCGTGCGCAGGGCGCACAGTGGTTTACCATGGGCGGGCCATGACGATGCCGGTCGAGATCTACGACGCCGTGAAGGAGCTTGGCTTTACCCTCTTCGAAGACCGGGCGGAGAAGACGTTGAAGGGACATCGCGTCACGGTCTCGGCCGAGTGGTCGAGCCGGAACAATCAGATCTTCGTGCGCGCGACCCTCGATCCGCCGCTCGATCTGGGCCTCAAGATGACGCGGAGGATGTTCGCCGCGACCGACCTCACCGGCCTTGGGATCGGCGCCGGCATGGTGACGGGGAGCTCCGATCTCGATCAGGAGTTCGACATCAAGGTCGATCACGAAGGTCGCGCGATGGATCTCTTCACCGCGAGCTTTTGCCAGCACCTCGCGGCGATCCATCGGGCCTCGTTCGACATCGAGCTCACCGACGCTGGTTGCTTGCTCACCGAGCCTTACGGCGTGGGCATCGACGCGGCGTGGATCGAGCGCGCGTCCGATCGCGCGGCCGAGACCGTGGCGAAGATGGAGGCCCTGCGCGCGGGGATCCGCCCGGCGAAGGCGCTCGCTCGCCTCGCCGATCGGATCACCAAGCTCGCGGGCGCGCGGCAATGGTCGCAAACGTCCGCGCCATTCGGGATCCAAGGGGCCATCGAAGGCCGCGCGATCGCGCTGTGGTCGTCGCGCCTGGGCGCCGACAAGCACGCGCTCCATCTCGACGCTCCCTTCGAAACGTCGCTCGGGCTCGGGCTCGCGATCAAGCGCGAGGGCCTCTTCACGGGGCTCGTCACCTTGCTCGGAGGACAAGACATCAAGGTCGGCCACGCGCCGTTCGATCGGCGATTTTTGGTGCGCGCGAGCGAGCGTGAGGTCGAGCGCGTGCGCGGGATGTTCACCACGACGGTGTGCGAGCCGCTCCTCCAGCTCGACGCCGAGATCGGGCCGGTCCACGTGAGCGACGCGGGGATCTTCGTCGATCCGATCGCGCCCGACGTCGACCCCGACGCGCTGGCGCGCGCGATCGACGTCGCGCACGAGGCGCGCATCACCGTCGATCGGCTGTGGCTCCACGGCGGCGCGAGCGGGCCTTATCGATGACGCGCGGGAGCGGGGTTTAGAGCGAGAGCGCGCCGAGATGCGGCTCGATCGCGCGCGACAGCTCCATCACGATGCGATCGGGCGATCGCGCCTCGATGAAGGGGAGCCGCGCGATAGGCACCTTGGGGAGCGCCCTTTGGAGCTCGCCCGCGAAGGCGTCGGCGGCGGTCGCGCGGCTCGATCGCTCGTCGTCGAGCATTTGAATCGCCTCGCGGATCGAGGCCGGGATCGAGGCCGCGCGCGAGAGCGCGAGCACGTACGGCGGGGGCCCCGCGTCCGCGCGGTTCATCACCACCGCGGTCGGCCCGCGCCCGAGATCGCGCACGCGCTTCACCAAATACAAGACGTCGTCGCGCGCCGCCGCCGTGGGCGCGGCCACGAGCACGTACGCGCTCGTGTCGCCCAAGAGCAGGTCGGAGGCGTGCTTGGTCTGCGCGACGAAGCGCTCGCGCACGCGCGCGAGCTCGGTGAACACCACGGCCGTGTCGCCCACCAAGTTGGGGCCCGTCACCTTGGCGAGCGCGCCCTCGACGTGGCCTTTGCTCCACGCCACGATCCCCCTCTTTTGCGGCTCTTCCTGCGTCGTCCCCGCGCGCTCGGCGAGCCCCGCGAGCCAGCCCACGGTGCGCCCGCCGAGCAGCGCGGCGAGCCTCCCGGGGTACGTGACGAAGTCGATCGCGTGCCGCGAAGGCGCGGTGTCGATCACGATCACGTCGAAGGTGAACTGCTCCGCGGCGCGCGCGACGAGGTTCATCGCGACGAGCTCGTGCACGCCCGCGGCGGCGTCGGAGAGCCCGAGATAGAGCCTGTTGCGGAGGAGCCGCTCGCGCGCCTCGGGCTCGTCCTCGAAGAGATCGTCGATGAAGGTGCGGAGCGATCGCTTCGGGTCGGGCATCAGCGCGGCGAGCTTGTCGCCCGCGCCGGGCAACGACACTTGGCAGACGCGATCGGTGATGGGCACGCCCATCGCGCCCGCGAGCCTGCGCGCGGGATCGATGGTCACGATCAACGTCGAGGTGCCGCGCCGCGCGAGCGCGAGCGCGAGCGCCGCCGACGTCGTCGTCTTGCCCACGCCGCCCCCGCCCGCGCACACGACGACGCGCGGATCGGGCTTGGTTTCGCGCTTTTTCTTCGCGCTCACGCGGCGCCCTCCGCGCGCAGCCACCGCGCGACGTCGCTCGCCGAGGGGTCGATGGGCGCGAGCGGCACGCGCCAGAGGTGGTGATCGCGCGCGCCGAGCGCCTCGATCGCGGCGAGCGCCTCCGCGGTCGCGGCGAGCCGCGCGTCGAGCACGGACGCGAGCGCGGCCGCGGGATCGGCGAGCGC
>CAYTJL010000308.1:0-10354 GCA_964437785.1 uncultured Polyangiaceae bacterium | reverse complement strand
GCCGCTGCAGCCACTTGGTCATGAACGCAGCGTTCTTATCCCATGAGGCGATGGCCTCGGTCTCGGCCGAGCCCTCGATCATGCCGCCGAGCCCAAACACCTTGGCTTCCATCATCATCTCGTCGATGCGGACGCACGCGCCCTCGCCCGCGGGCTCCACCGTGACGGAGCCCTCATTCTTGACCTTGTCGCGCATGGTGGACGGGATCATCTTCCAGCGAAAGACGCTCTTCGCCCGGTCGAACGAGCCCTCTTCCTCGTACGCAAACCCATCTCCGATGAGCGCCGCGACGGGCTTTGGCATGTTGAGCTTGGGCACGCCGCGGAGCCTGCGCGCCGTCTCGGTCTGGCTGATGATCTCGAATTTGCTGAACCCAAGCTCCTTGATGTGGAGCTCCTCGTTGAAGGCCTTATCGAAGAACACCTTCCAGAAGGTGTCGACGTCGCAGGGGATCGTGTGGCGGCGCGTCACTTTACGCATGGTGCGCGGAGGCTACCTCCTTGTCGCGCACAGTGATAGAGAGTCCCCCTCCGCATGACCGAGGAGCGCGAAAAAGACCACGACCACGGGCTCGTCGCCGAGCCGGCCGACGTCTCACGCGTGCTCCAACGAGCGGCCGAGTGCGCGGCGCGCGGCGTCCCCGGCGCCATGGCCACCGTGCTCGAGCGCCACGGCTCGGCCCCCGCGACCCCCGGCCAAAAGCTCTGGGTCGGCGCCGACAACACATGCCTTGGCACCGTGGGCGGCGGCGCGATCGAGCGCGAGGTGATGGCCGAGCTCGCCCACATGGCCAAGACCCCGGGGAGCCATTACGCGATCCGCACCTTCAAGCTCGGCCCCGAGCTCGGGATGTGCTGCGGTGGTCAAGTGGTCGCGCTGCTCGAGCCCATCGCCGGCCTCGTGCCTTGCCTCATCGTGGGCGGCGGCCACGTCGCGACCGCGACCGCGCCGCTCCTCGCGCGCGTGGGCTTCCACGTCACGATCGTCGACGAGCGCGAAGAGTGGGGCCACGAAGGACGCATCGACGGCGTCACGAGCGTGGTCGGCGACTACGAGGACGTGGGCAAGGCCATCGACACGTCCGGCGCCCTGCTCGTCATGACCCACGATCACAGCCTCGATCAACGCGCGATCGAGTGGGCGCTCACGCGCGGCTTCGCGTTCGTCGGCGGCGTCGGCAGCCGCGCCAAGGCCCAGCGCACGCGCGACAGGCTCACCGCCAAAGGCTTCGCGGAGGCCGACGTCGCGCGCGTGCAAATGCCGCTCGGCGTCTCGATCGGCGCGCGCCTCCCCGAAGAGATCGCGATCGCGATCGCCGGCGCCCTCATCGCGTGGAAGCGGAGCCGCTGAGCGCGTCCGCGAGCGCGCTCCACGCGATCGTCGCGCACGCGCGCCGCGCCGGGAACGCCCGCACGCCGCGGAGCGGTTCGAGCGCGCCCATGTCGCCGGGCTCGCCTTCTGCGTTCACCGCCGCGTCGAGCTTCGCCGCGAGCTCGCGCGCGTCGTTCGCGTCTTTGCCCGCGACGATCTCGGTCATGATCGACGCGCTCGCCTTCGCGATCATGCACCCGCGCGCCTCGGCCTTGACCTCGCGCACCACGCCTTCGCCGACGAGGAGGCGCACCGTGACGCGATCGCCGCAGAGCGGGTTATTCACCGTGGCCTCGTGCGTCGCGCCCGGCAGAGGCCCTTGGTTGCGGGGGTTCTTGCCGTGATCGAGCACGAGCGCCTGATAGAGCGCCTTCACGTCGGGCGCGCTCACGCGAGCACTTCTCTCGCGCGGTCGAGCGCGTGCACCAGGGTGTCCACTTCGGCCTCGTTCGTGTAGGCGCCGATCGACGCGCGCACCGTCGCGTCCACGCCGAGCCGATCCAAGAGCGGCTCGGTGCAGTGTTTGCCCGTGCGCACCGCGATGCCGTCGAGATCGAGCGCGGTGCCGAGGTCGTGCGGGTGGATCGTGCCGACGTTGAACGACACGACCGACGCGCGCTCGCGCGGCTCGCCGACGAAGCGCAGATCGCGCACGGTCGCGAGCGCGCGGACGAGGTAGCCGAGGAGCGCGTGCTCGCGCGCGGCGAGCCGCTCCACGCCGATGCCGAGCACCCACTCGATCGCCGCGCCGAGCCCGATCACGGAGGTGATGTCGGGCGTGCCCGCTTCGAAGCGATGCGGCGCCTCGCGGTACGTCGAGCCTTCGAAGCGCACGGACGTGATCATGTCGCCCCCGCCTTGCCACGGCGGCATCGCGTCGAGGATCTCGCGCCGGCCCCAGAGCACGCCCGCGCCCGTCGGCCCATAGAGCTTGTGCCCGGAGAACGCGTAAAAATCGCAGCCGATCGCGCGCACGTCGACGGGGGTGTGCGCCACGGCCTGCGCTCCGTCGACGACCACGATCGCGCCCGCGCGCTTGGCGATCATGCTGATCGCGCCGATCGGCAGCACGGTGCCGAGCGTGTTGGAGACGTGGGCGATCGCCACGATCTTGGTCTTTTCACCGATGATCGCGGCCGCCGCATCCACCGCGACGTCGCCGCGATCGTCGATCGGGATCACGCGGAGATGAGCGCCTTTCTCCGCGCAGAGGAGCTGCCAAGGCACGATGTTGGCGTGGTGCTCGAGCGCGGTCACCACGACCTCGTCGCCCAGGCCCACGTGCGCGCGGCCGTAGCTCTGCGCGACCAAGTTGAGCGCCTCGGTCGTGCCGCGCACGAACACGATCTCGCGCGGATCGCCCGCGTGGAGGAGCTTCGCCGCTTTGCCGCGCACCGCCTCGTACGCCGCCGTCGCCTCGACGCTCAGCGCGTGGACGCCGCGGTGGATGTTCGCGGTCGCCTCCATCGCGCGCACGACCGCGTCGATGACCGCGCGCGGCTTCTGCGTGGTGCTCGCGCTGTCGAGGTAGACGAGCGGTTTGTCGTGCACCGTCCGCGTCATCGCCGGGAACGCGCGGCGGATCTCGCCGACGTCGATCGCGCCGCGATCCGGGGTGCTCACGCGCGGAATCTTGTCATGTGATATCGCTCGACAACAAGGCTTCATCATGGCTCTCGGCGACCGACACGTGATCGAAGAGGCGCTCGACTGGGCGCGACAAGGACGAGGCGTCGCGCTCGCGACCGTGGTCGAGACCTGGGGCTCGTCGCCGAGGCCGCGCGGATCACAGCTCGTGGTGCGCGACGACGGGCTCTTCCTTGGCTCGGTCTCGGGCGGGTGCGTCGAGGGCAAGGTCGTTGAAGCCGCCCATCGCGTGATGGCGTCGCGCGCGCCCGAGCTGCTCGAATTCGGCGTCTCCAACGACGAAGCGTGGGAGGTCGGGCTCGCGTGCGGAGGCACCGTCCACATCTTGGTCGAGCCCGCGAACAAGGACGTGCTCGAAGACGCGGCGCGCGCGATCGGCGATCGGCGCGCGGCCGTGATCGTCACGCCGCTCGGCGGAGAAGGCGCAGCGCGCGTGTGGTCGCCCGGCGATCCGAGCCTCGGCGACGCGCTCGGCGACGCGGCCCTGCGCGCGCTCGCGACCGACGACGCGGTCGTCGTGGGTCGCGACTCCGCGTCCGCGGGTCGCTCGATCACGGTCGGAGAGGGCCCCGCGCGCGTGCTCCTCACGCCGCTCAACCCCAAGCTCACGCTGGTGATCACGGGCGCGGTGCACACGGCCGCGCCGCTCGCGTCGATCGCGACCGCGCTCGGGTACGCGGTGACCGTGATCGATCCGCGGGCCGCGTTCGCGCGCGCGGAGCGATGGCCCAAGGATCTCGCGGTCGTCACGGCGTGGCCCGACGAGGCGCTCGCGTCGATGCGCCTCGATCACCGCGCGGCCGTGGTCGCGCTCTCGCACGACCCGAAGATCGACGACCCCGCGCTCATCGCTGCGCTCAAGACGCCCGCGTTCTACGTGGGCGCGCTCGGCAGCAAAAAGACGCACGCATCGCGGCAAAAACGGCTCGTCGAGGCGGGCTTCGACGAGCGCGCGATCGCGCGCGTGCGCGGGCCCATCGGCCTGCCGATCGGCGCGCGCTCACCGGCCGAGATCGCGGTCGCGATCGCCGCGGAGATGACGCAGGAGCTCCGCCGCGGGGCGGGGATCGCGCGGGCATGAAGATCCGCGAGGTCGGCCTCGCGCAGGCGGCGGGCGCCGTCATGGTCCACACGCGCAAGCTCGGCCCGGGCCGCGCGATCAAGAAGGGCCGGCTGCTCACGGAGGACGACGCGCGCGCGCTCGCGGAGGCAGGCGTCGATCAGGTGACGGTCGCGATCCTCGAGCCCTTCGACGTGGGCGAGGACGAGGCCGCGCGGCGCGTCGCCGAGGCCGCGGTCGACGTGGGTCGCGACTCCGCGTCCGCGGGTCGCTCGATCGAGGGACATTCCAAGCCTTTCGTGAAGGTGGGCCGCGCGGCGACCGGGCGCGCGAACCTGTTCGCCGAGGCGCGCGGGCTCGTGGTGGTGAGCCGCGATCGGATCGACGCGGTGAACCTCGTCCATGAGTCGATCACCATCGCGACCGCCGCGCCCTTCGCGATCGCGGGCGCGGGCGAGCTGATCGCCACCGTGAAGATCATCCCGTTCGCGGTGCCCGAGGCGATCGTCGAGGCCGCGTGCGTCCGCGCGAGGGAGGCAGCGCCGCTCGTCCGCGTGGCGCCGTTCCACAAGAAGCGCGCGGGCCTCGTGCTCACGACCTTGCCCGGCGCAGGCGAAAACGAGCTCGCGCGCGCGTCCGAGAGCCAGCGCCTCCGCATGGCGTCGCTCGGCGGCGAGCTCGTCCGCGAGGCGCGCGTCCCGCACGAGGTGAGCGCGGTGGCGCGCGCGATCCGCGCGATGATCGACGAGGGGATCGATCTCGTCATGGTGCTCGGCGCCTCCGCGATCGTCGATCGGCGCGACGTGATCCCGCTCGCGATCGAGGCCGCGGGCGGCGTGGTCGATCACTTTGGAATGCCGGTGGATCCAGGCAATTTGTTGCTCCTCGGCCACGCGGGCGGGGCGCCCGTCGTGGGCGTGCCGGGCTGCGCGCGATCGCTCAAGCCGTCGGGCTTCGATTGGGTGCTCGAGCGCATCGCGGCGGGCGTGCCCATCGCGCGCGAGGACATCATGCGCCTCGGCGCGGGCGGCCTTCTCTCCGAGCTCGACGCGCGCCCGTCCCCGCGCCGCGCGTCCGATGGAGAGCCCGCCGGCGCGGAGCCCGAGCCCGCGATCGATCGCCCGCCGCCGCGCGTCGCGGCGATCATCCTCGCGGCCGGGATGTCGCGGCGCATGGGCGCCGAGAACAAGCTGCTCGCCGAGGTCTCGGGCAAGCCCATCGTCGCGCGCGTGGTCGACGCGCTGCTCGAGACGCCCGCCGATCCGGTGATCGTCGTGGTCGGGCACGAGGCCGCGCGCATCCGCGAGGCGCTCGCGGAGAGGCGCGTCCGCTTCGTCGAGAACCCCGCCTACGAAGAGGGCCTCGGCGCGTCGCTCCGCGCGGGCGTCGAGGCGCTCGGCGACGGCGTCGACGGCGCGCTCGTCGCGCTCGGCGACATGCCTTGGATCCGCGCCGAGCACGCGAATCAGCTCCTCCGCGCCTTCGATCCGAGCGGGCCTTCGACGATCTACGTGCCTGTCCACGATCGCCGCCGCGGCCACCCCGTGCTCTGGTCGTCACGCCATTTCCCCGCCATGAAGAAGCTCCACGGCGACGTCGGCGCGCGCGCGCTGCTCGAGCGCCACGCGGATGAGGTCCTCGCGATCGAGGTCTCGGACGCCGCGATTCACCTCGACGTGGACACCCCCGAGATGCTGGAAAAGGTGCGGAACAGCGGCGCGGGCGCCGCGATGGGCTATCTTCCCAACGTACCTTCCAAGGAGCCTTAACATGTCCTATCGAACGATCGCTTGGGTCTTCCCGGTCACGCTCCTCGCGCTGCTCACGTCCACCGCGTGCGGAGGCGGCGGCGACACGTCGTCGAGCTCGTCGAGCGGATCATCGTCGAGCGGCGGCGGGAGCGGCGGGGACGGCGGGGGCAACACCTCCTCTTCCTCCACGTCGTCCACGTCGACGTCCTCGACCTCTACGTCGACGTCCTCGACCTCCACGTCGTCTACGTCGAGCTCGACGTCGAGCGGCAGTGTGCTCTGCCAGTGGAGCGCGAACAACGACCCTTGCGGCGCGGGCTTCTACTGCGACGCGCCCGACTGCGTCATGGGCACCTGCCAGCCCAAAGGAAGCGTCGAGAGCGATCAGCGTGATCCGGTGTGCGGTTGCGACGACGTCACGCACTGGAACGCGACGATCGCGGCCAAACGCGGCATGGCGGTCAAGTCGCAGGGCGCGTGCAACCCGGGCAAGACGTGTGGTGGCTTTGGCAACCTCCAATGTCCGTCGGGCGTCTCGTGCAACATGGTCATCCCCACCAAAAATGAGTGCAACATCGTGGACGCGGGCGGGACGTGCTGGGCGATGCCGTTGGTGTGCCCGCCCATCGTGATCGGCCCGAACACCCGCGCGTGCGCGTCGCTCTCGTGCACCGACGAGTGCAACCTCATCAAGCTCACGACTCCCTGGTACGTAGACAACACCTGTCCTCAGTGAGCGTCACCCCAAACGAGCCCGCCCCCGCCTCTCGACAGGCCCATCACTTCCAGTGAATCGTGGATCGGTTGACGAGGAGCGGAGTCTCTTCAGGCAAGCTCGACACCCGGCCCGCACACGAGGTGCGGTGATACGCGCACGAAGGCGTGTCCTCGGGCCAGCGTGGGTGGTTGAAGCAGATCGCGCCGTCGGGGCCCCAGGCGGCCTCGACGGTCGCGCCCGGGATGGAGCCTGATCCGCCGGCGATCCCTGCGTTGTCGATGAATTCGATGAGCGTCCCGGGCTCGGTCGCGCTCACGCCATCTCCGCAGTAGTCGGCGCGGACCATCCTCACGCACGCTTGATGGAGCCCCTCCATGAAGCCCGCCTCGCGCGAGGGGATGCTCTCCCAAGGCCGGTATCCCCACGTCACGCATTTGCCGACCGCAGAGCCGGAGCACGCGAACGTGAAGCGATCGATGGAGTCGGTCTTGGCGCCGTTGTCCTCCCAGACCCGGGGCATCGCGATCGCGAGCTCGCCCGCCGGGCACGCCGCCGTCGTTTGCTTGGTCTTCTCATCGTAAAACGCGATGTCGTATCCGTGGACGCCGGGACCAAGCCAATCGGCGGAGACTTTCTTGATCTGGATCGGCAACGCGATCTCGGCCGCGCTCCCGCGACACGAGAAGACCGCGTTCAACACCGCTCCTGCCCACGCGCCGATCTCCATCGCGATGTTGTCTTTGTACCCGCGCAGCCAACCGCCCTCCGCCGCGAGGGTGATGGGCGAGCCGTCGTGTGCCTTTGCGCCGCTCGTGCGGACCGAGCCGTTGAACCCGCGCCAGAGCAGATCCGGCCCTTGGTTGCCTTGGCGGCCGGCCTCTTTTTCGACGGCGTCGACGCAGGGCTGGAGCGCGGGGGGCACGGTGAGGACGCCGCGCGCCGCGTCGCTCATGACCACCGCGCTTCGGCTCGTCGCGACGGCGCCGTCGTCATCGTCGTCGCCGGGCGGCGCGCACGCGGCGGCGAATGAAACGAGCGAGAGGAGGAGCGTAGAGAGAAGAGGAGCTTTCATCATGATGAACGGCGCTCCTACGGGCGGCGCTCACTCCGGTTTCGGCGTCGCGCACACCCGAAGACCGACGAGCGGCGAGCGCAGCGTGGGCTCGCCCGGCTCGCGGTTGATGCTCACGGCGTCGAGCGCGGAGTGGTAATAGCTCCCGCCGCGCTCGACCGGGATTCCGCCCGGTCCGACGGTCCATTCCCATACGTTGCCGGCCATGTCCGAGAGGCCGAAGGGGCTCTCGGAGAGGGGATGAGCGCCGGTCTCGTCGGGCCCGAACGCGAGCGGCGCGCGACCGTACGTCGCGTCGTGATTGGCATCCTCCGGCGCGAGCGTGTCGCCGTGCGGATAACGTCGATCGTCGGCTCCGCGCGCGGCGCGCTCCCACTCGCGCTCGGTGCAGAGCCGCGCGCCCGGCACCGCACCCGTGCGATGGAGCCACGTCGCGTACGCCGTCGCGTCTTCGAACGAGACCGCGGAGACCGGGAAACGAAGCCAATCCTGAGAGGCTCTCGCGCTGCGCCCCGGGTAGCGGATCGGTTCGCCTTCGAGCGCGGTGATCTCTTCGATGGTGGGGCGAATCGCGAGCTCGAAGCGCCCATCGTCGCGCTCGCGCAGCGCCAGCGACTGCGCCGTCGTCCTGCCGTTGGGGGTCCGCTTTGCGCGCTCCTCGCGCGGGAGCGCGCGCAAAAAGGCGATGTATTCGGCGAACGTCACCTCGTGATCGGCGATGAGATAAGGGCCTGTCTCGACGGGGTGAATCGGGGGCAAGCCAAAGAACCTTCGGAGGTCCTCGTCCCCGCCGCTCCCCCATAAAAAGCGCCCGGGGGGCACGTAGACAAAGCCCTTTGGGACGCTCTCCGCGGCCGGCAAAGCGAGGTCGATCGCGCGCTCCTCTCCTCGCTCGACGACGATGGGCACGCGGACAGGGGCGCGGCCCTCCCGCGTGAGCGTGATCAACACGGATCCCGCTTCGATCGGGAGTTGTTCGATGGGCGCTTCTCCGAGGGCGATCGCGTCGCTCCATCGGCGCGCGCCGCTCGGCGCGATCGCGCTGCGCGCGAGGGTGACCCGCGCGCCCGCGGGCCTCGTCGTGATTCGGAGCGACCCCTTCGCGGACCAACGCCGCCTGTGCTCGCCGGTCGTGTCGTAGGCGGCGAGGCGCGTGAGCAGCTCATCCCGCTGCGCGGTCCTTCGCGCGCGCTCCGCCTCTTCGGCGCGGGTGAAGAGCACCGCGGCGATCGCGGCGCGGCGCGATCGATCCCCGGTGATCTCCTGCGCGGCCTCGAACGCGCCGATCGCGCGCGTGAGCGCTTTGTCGTAGCGCGCCGCCGTATCGAGCGCCTCGGCCCAGGTGGGCTCGGCGTCCTGCGATCCTCGATCGAAGCGCGCGAACGCGTCCTGCCGGAGCGACGCCGCGCGCGCGCGGAGCTGGTTGGCCTCGGCGAGCGCGCGCTCGCCGTCCGCGACGTGCGATGCGGCGCGGATCGAAAGCGCGCGCGCGCTCCTCTGCTCCACGCCGATCGCGGTCGCGCCGATCGCGATCGGGATCGCCGCCGCCGCGCCCCACCCGCGGAGGCGCGCGCGCCGCGCCGCGCGGCGTGAAGTGTCGAGGAACGCGGCCTCGCGCGCGCCGAGCGCCGACGCGTCGACGCGCGCGACCTCGTTGAGACGAAGGCCGTGGAGGAGCGCGTCCGGCGCGCGCCCGAGCCGCTCCCACTCGGCCGCGGCGCGCTCGATGCGACGCTCCAATGCGCGCAGCTCGGCGTCGTTCCCGAGCCACCCGCGGAGCGTGTCCCAACCCGCGATCAGCGCTTCGTGCGCGATGGTGTACGCGCCCTCGTCGAGCGCCTCGGGGGCCTCCTCGCTCATCGCGTCGCGCTCGCGCGCCACGAGCAGTCGGCCGCGGACGAGCGCCGTGAGCGCGGCGCGCGCGGGCGCCGCCGCGATCCCGTCGAGCAGCTCGCGCTCGCTCCGTTGCGCGCGTGTCCCCTCGGCCGTCACGAGCCGCACCAAGATGCGTCGCGCCGCGGCGATTTCGGCCGAAGGGAGCCGCGCGAGGACGAGGTCCGCGTGCCGCGCGAGCGCCCCGCCCACGCCTCCGATCGCGTCGAGCGCGGCCTCGGGGATCACGCGCCGATCGCGATCGCGCTCTTCCCAGAGCGACGCGAGCGCGAACTGGAGCAGCGGCAGCGCTCCGCCCTCGGCGCGCGCTTGATCCACGAGCGATCGAACCATCGCCGCGCTCTCGAAGCGGTAGCCGCGCGCCTCGGCCGGCCCTTCGATCGCGCGCGCGAGCGACGCCTCGTCGAGCGGGCGCAGCAGGTAGAGCGACGGCGAGAGCGCGTCGCCGAGGCCCGGGAGCGCGGCGAGCCTGCCCAAAAAATCGCTGCGCGCGCCGGCCAAAAAGCGCGCGCCCGAGGTGTGATCCGAGAGCGCGGCGAGCGCCTCGGCCGCCGCGTCGCGATCGTCGCCCGCCAAGGTGACGAGCTCTTCGAGCGCGTCGACCACGATCACCGCGCCGCTCGCCGACGCGCGGAGCGCGCGCGCGATCGACGCCGGATCGTCGCGCAGCGCGCGCGCGACGTCGCCCTCGTCGCGCGCGAGGAGCGGCGCGATCGCGGCCGCGATAGCGAGGAGCGGCGATCGCCCGAGCGCGATCGTGGCCGCGCGCCGCGCGGCGTTGGTCGCTCTGTCCCCGTCGATCGCGGGGTTCACCCCGGCGCGGAGGAGCGACGATTTGCCT
>CAYTJL010000307.1:0-10416 GCA_964437785.1 uncultured Polyangiaceae bacterium | reverse complement strand
CCTCGCGCTCGGCTGTTGCCGAGCGCAGCGCGCTCGCGTATCGTCGGGGGATGGGGCCGGGACAACTCTTGCTCGTCGCCGTCGCCGCGTTCTTCGCCGGCGTGGCCGGCGCTGTCGCGACGATGTTTGCTGCGGGATCGATGGGTCTCCTCAAGCAGGGGATTGTATTTGTTCCCTTGCTGCTCATCAGCTTCTTCGTTCCTGCCATCGGGGTCGCGTTCGTCTTGGGCAGGCGCTTCTCTCCCGATCCGCCCGATTTCACCGCTGAGCTGCTCAAACGCAAGGTCCCTCCAAAGGACACCGGCGTGAGCGCCGAGGAGGAGACGGACAAGGCCCCAAGCTCCGAGGCCTCCAGGTATTTCGATGCGCTGCGCGGCTTCCTCGCCCAAGAGCCCACGATCGCGCGCTCCGGTCAAATCGCCGTGTTGATGCTCATCCTCTTCGTGGCCATCGGCTTGACCGAGAGCTCCGTGAAGTCCGTCGCGATCCTCGCCGGCGTGATCCTCGTCCACGAGGGCGGGCACGCGCTCGGGATGCTCGCGTTCGGATACCGCGACGTGCAAGTGTTCTTTCTCCCCTTCATCGGCGCTGTCACGACGGGCCGTAACACCGATGCTCCCGCCTGGCAGCAAGCCGTGGTGCTGCTCCTCGGTCCGGTGCCCGGGGTCGTGCTCGGCGTCGTGCTCCTCGCGGTCTCACAAGGTCATGGGATCACCGGCGAGGTCGGGCGCATGGCGGTGCTCATCAACGTGTTCAACCTCCTCCCCATCAAACCGCTCGACGGCGGTCGTATGTTGAGCGTGACGCTCTTTTCGCGCTGGTCGTGGCTCGAAGCCGCGTTCGACGGGCTGGGCACGATTGTGCTCCTCGCCTTGGGGATCAAGTTTGGAGACTGGTGGCTCGCGGTGATGGGGGGAGTCATGCTGCTGACTTTGTCGCGCCGCCTTCGCCTCTCCGCGGCGGCCAAACGCATCGCGGCGAAGGGGCTCGCCGTCGCGCCGCGCGTGGAGCAGATGCCTTTGGAGACGCTCACCGTAATCGACCGGGAAGCTCGCGTGGTGAGCCCCTCCACGGTCCATGACCTCAAGGCTCATGCCGGCGTCATCCGCGAGCTGTATCAGCGCGCCCGCTCGACCCCGCCGGGGGCGCTCGCCACCCTGGCCCTCCTCGCCGCGTATGCCGGAGGCGTCCTCGTGTCCTTCGTGGCCCTCGTCGTGATGGGGCTCACGAGCCCCCCGTGATACGATGATTGGAGCGCTCTCGCAGATCCGGCGGTGAGGGCGGCTCACGCGCGCGGCGTGAGCGCGTCTTTGGCGATGACGGTCCAGTCGTCGTGCGCGTGGCCGAGCGCGAGATACCGATCCATCACGGCGGCGATGGCGGGGAGCATGGTGAGCGGGACGCCGCCGCGATCGCCCTCGTCGAGCATGAGCCTCGCGTCTTTGCGCGCCATCGCGAGCTCCCACGACGGGTGCTCGAAGTCGGCGCCGAGCACCCGCTTGACGCGCGCGCCGAGCACGACCGCCGGGTTGAACGTGTCGAAGATGGATGACGCCTCCTCGGGCGGGATATCCATGGCCTTGGCGAGCGTGAGGACCTCGGCGATGCCCGCCGTCATGAACATCAAAAAGAGGTTGCCGAGGAGCTTGAACGAAGCGGCCTTGTCGGGCAAAGGCCCGAGATAAACGAGCCTGCCCGTCATCTTCTCGAGATCGCCGCGGACCTTGTCGAGCAGCTCCGGCGCCCCCGAAGCGAGCATGACGCCCGTGCCCTCGAGCGCGTTTTGAGGGCCCATGAACACGGGCGCGTGGAGCGCCTCGACGCCACGCTCGCGAAGGCGCGCGATCCGCGCGCGCGTCCCCGTCGGCGACGTGGTCGTGTGATCGACGATGACCGCCCCCTCGGCGAGACCGGGCAACGCGCGCTCGATGACGTCATCGACCGAGGCGTCGTCCGAGAGCGTGAGATGAACCCGCGAAGCGCCGCGCGCCGCCTCGGCCGGATCCTCACACACGATCGCGCCCGCCTCGGCGAGCGCGCGGGCCTTGCCCGGGCTGCGGTTCCACACACGCACGCTCTCGCCGCGGCGGAGATAAGCACGAACGAAGTTGGAGCCGAGCAGACCCATGCCATAAAACGCGATCATCGAGGTTGCCTCCTCGCCCGCGGCGATACCATGGATCGACGGCGAGCGGGAGACAGAATGGGCGCCCGCGGCGAAGGCGCTTGCCAGATTGGCACTCTCCACGCGGGCTTAACCAGAAAATATCTAAATTTACCGCGCGACAACGCGCGGCGGCCTCTTGGCACGAGTTTGGAATGAGGGGCCGCGCCTCGTCGCTCAGAAACAACGAACGGTCCCGGGCGTAAGGCCGCGCGGAGCACCCGAAGGTGATCCGCGCGTCTCGGGATCGAGCGCTCGTTAGGAGGATTCATGCCCGTTGCCTCTCGCCGTCTCCTCGTGTCGATGATCGCCGCCGCTCTCTCGATCTTCGCGGCATCCAAAGCAATGGCCCAAACCCCGATGCGCCCGTTCGGCGCGGGCGGGGAGGTCGCGATTTCGGATCTCGTCGGCGTCCGCACCGGCGGGCTCGGGTTCCTCAGCGTCGTGAGCCCGGCATCAGGCAGCTTTGGCCCGGTCGGCCCTCCGGCGATCTCGGGCCTCATCGGCTATGAGCGCAACACCGTTGAGCTGCCCCCGGAGGGCAGGACGACCATGACCATCAACTCTTTCGCCGTGGCGCCCTCGTTCGACGTCTTCGTCGGCAACCGCATCTCGCTCGGGCTCACGGCGGGGTTCGGGTACGGCTGGGGCGACGTGCAATATCCGCCCGAGCAGGGCTTCCCTCGCGAGATGGGGAAATCAATGACGTTCGGCATCGCGCCGCGCGTCGGGTACGTCGTCCCGCTCGGCGCGGGATTTTACCTCTGGCCGCGCGTCGGCGGCGGGTTCACCTACACGCGCGCCGAGACGTTCAACGAGGTTCAAGGAGGAGAGCCTCTTCGCACGTCGGTGACGGGCGGTACGCGATGGAGCGGCGGCGCCGACGTCGGCGTCATCTTCCGGCCCACACGGCATCTCTTCTTCAACGCGACGCCGGAGATCGCGGTCCAATACGGGTCCAACGGCCAAGAGATCGCGGGCGCCACGACGTTCATCACCCACAGCCTGCGCGTGCGCTTCGCGGGCACGGTGGGCATGGGCGTGCTCCTCGGCGGTTGAGCCCCGTTAGCGAGCGGCGGCCTCACACCCGAGCGCCTTCGCGCGGCGGCGCGCCTCCTCGGCGGTGACGGAGCGGGGCTTTGCCTTTCCCCACCATCGGATCACCTTGGCATATTCGCGGCACGCACCGGCCTTGTCGCCGGTCCCCTCCAACGCTTGTCCGAGCCAAAGGGTCCTCGTGCGATCGACGCGGATGGAGCCGCACGAGCTCATCGCGCCCTTGAGCACGGTGAGCGCCTCCGCGTAATTGCCCGCGAGCAGGTACACGTAAGCGATGTTGGAGAGGTCGTATCGCCCGCTCGCCGCCAGCTCTCCGGGCGGCCGCTTCGCGACGGCCTCGGCCGCGTCCTCGCGCGTGAGCACACCTTGATTTTCGATGAGCCAAAGCTCCATCGGCGAGAAGGGAGGCGTCTTCTTTTGGATGCGCTCGTGATAAACGAGCTTCCGCGCCGCGAGCTCGTCCTTGGAGAGCAAGCCACCTCGCACCATGATGTAAAGCAGGTTGAATGCCTCGATGCCTTGCCAATAACCCTGCCACGCATCCATCTTGCGGAGGTGCTCCTCCGCGACGCGCGCCGCGTCGCGATCACGGCCCGTCTCATGATAGATCTTGATCGTGAGGAACATGGCGCTCCCCGCATAGCGCTCGGAGAGATCCGCGGTGATGGCCGCGCGGAGCGCGCGGGTCTGCTCCTCAGCGAGCACGAAGTCTCCGTGATCGATGGACAAATCGATCCTGTCGAGCAGCTCCGCCACGCGGCGCCTCGCCGGCGGGATGCGCGACCATTTGCGCTCGAGCACCTCCACGATGGCCTCTTCGGAGCGCTCGAGCCCGCGCATGAGCTCAACCCTGCGGCGGAGGGTCTGCTCCTCATCGGGGCGCTCCAAGAGCGCTTTTTGGAGAGGCCCCTCCGCGTCCTCACATCGGCCCATCATGTCGAGCGCCCGCGCGCGCCAATAAAGGCACGAGTAGGACCTCGGCGAAATGGCGAGGCAGCGATCGAGCGCTTTGAGCGCCTCCTCCCCTTTGCCGTGCTCCGCGAGGTTGACCGCCTTGGTGTGCCACAGGTTCGCGTCCATCGGATCGAGCGAGAGCGCGTGGTTGATCGCGCGCTCCGCAGCTGCGAGATCGTCCTCCGTCTCGGCGACGAGCCCCGCGACCTCGGCGTCGAGCGGGAAGCGCTCCGCCATCTCCCGGTAAAGCGCGCGGAGCTTGGGTTGATCGGGAGGTGCGTAGTCGAGCTGGAGCTCGAGCGCGCGGAGCAACATGCGATCGCGCTCGCTCAGCGCGCTCCGCCCCTGTTCGGCGCGCGCGTAGGCCGCGCGCCTCGCGGCCTCGTCCCCTCCCAAACACATCACGAGACGGAGGTGCGCCGCGGCGAACGTAGGATCGAGCGCGACGGCCTGCTCCAGCCGCTCGCGCGCGTGCTCCCAATTCGCGTCGCGGATCGCCTGCATCGCGGCCGCGTACGCCGCGAGGGCCTCGGGGCTCTTCGAGAACGGGGGAGGGAGATCGGTCACCGCCGTGGGCCGCGGCGGCGCCGCGGAGGCGGAGGGCGATGACGATGGATGGGTTGGCGAAGGTGGTTGAAGCGGCCAACGCGTGATGAGCACCGCGACGATCGCGATCGCGATGAACCCCGCGATGGCCCCGCGTCGCGTCGCGCGCCCCGTCCGGCCTTTGCCCGAAGGCAGCTTTTCCGGCTCCGGCGACGTGCCTTTGGGCGGCGCCAATTGGGTCTCCGCCACGGCCTCCGCGAGGCTGGGGTTCAACGATCGCTTGGCCTCCTCCGTCGTCGGAGCAGGGGAGTCTCCGCCGGCGAGCAGCGCTTCGAGCGCCGCGCACGCCTCGCCCCCGTGCGCAAAACGATCGTTGGGATCCCGCGCCACCGAGCGCGCAAACCACGCATCGAACCCCGCGGGGAGCCTGTCTACGGCGCCTGTCGAGGCCGCTCGCTGCGACGCGGGCGCCAAGGGCTCGACCATCATCTCGTAGAGCAGCTCGGCCGCGGTGCCTTTGGCGGTTCGCCAATAGTGCTCTCCGGTGAGCAGGAAATACGCGATGAGGCCCACGGGCCAAACGTCGGTGCGCGCCGTGATCGCGCCGGATCGATCGGCCTGCTCGGGCGCCATCCACGCGAGCGTGCCGACGGGAGCGGTGGTGTGGGTCGTCGCCTCGGAGAGCACCTTGGCGATGCCGAAGTCGAGGACCTTGAGCGTGATCGAGGCCTCTTTGCGCCGTGAGGCCGCGATGAACAGGTTCTCCGGCTTGAGGTCGCGGTGGACCACGTCCGCCTCGAACGCGGCGGCGAGCGCGTGGCCGAGCTGCGCGACGATGGTGCGGATACGCGGGATGGGCAAGAGGCCCTCTCGTTGAACGAGCGCCGCCAAGTCCTCGCCTTCGAGCAGCTCCATTACCAGCCAGGGAGTGCCCGTGTCGTCGTCGACGCCGGAGGCGATCACCTGCACCACGTGATCGCTCTTGATCTTGGCGCCGACGCGCGCCTCTTGCACGAAGCGCCTGCGGAGCTCCGCGTCGTCGGCCAAGTGCGCGTGCATGAGCTTGAGCACGCGGGGATATCCCGTGCTCACCTGCTCGACCGCGTAGACGGCGCCCATACCCCCTCTGCCGAGCGGCCGCTCGACGCGATAGTCCCCCGCAAAGACCGCTCCGGGCTGCAAACGAAGGCCGATCATGGCATCACTTCTTGACGCTCTCGACCTCGACGCACGGCGGGTCGACCCGCCACTTGTGCTCCGAAGGCACCTTGAGCGCGCGCACGTCGCAGAGCCGCTCAATCGCCCACCCTTTGCACACGTCCCCTCCGGCGCCGGGCGCGGCGAGCGAGGCGGTGAGCGACGGAGGCTCGCTTGGGGGGGTTCGGGTGTCCGCGTAGAGCGCGCGATACGCGGCGACGAGCGCGCCGTAGTGCATCGAGAGCCCGCTCAAGCGAAGGGGCTTTTCGCCTTCGGGCGCGCTGCCCGCGAGCGCGGTGTCGGCGAAGCTCACCATCGCCTCCGTGAGCGCGAGGAAGCCTTGATACGAGGGCACGCGGAGGGCGCCGTCGCGCTTGATCTCGACGTTGAGCTTGTACGCCGCCTCGCGCAGCGCGTCGAGATCGGCCTTTGATGGGGAGCACCGCTCGGGGATACAAGGCCGGCTGTAGTGGCGAGGCAACGTCTTGCCTTCGAGGTCGGGCGCGTCCGCCTCCCAACGCACCTCGCCCGCGACGCAGCTCGACGTCACCGTGACAGCCGCCTTGATGATCGCCTCGACGGGCGCGCGCGCCGCCTCTTTGGCGCGGTCTTTGGCGTTGACCTCGGGCGCCGGGTGCGCCGAGGCGTCGACGCGATCACAGCCCATGAGCGCCGGCGCGGCGAGCGCGGCGAGCGTAAGTGACATGGAGGCGCGGCCGATCACAAGCACACCTCCGCGCCCGCGTACGCCGTACACTTGCCCTGTTTGCACGGCGCCTCTTTGGAGCAGAGCGGCAAACACCGCTGAAACACGCCGACGTTGGCGAGGCCCCGGCCGCACGCGGGCGCGATCTCGCCTTGCAGGCACGCGACGACGGCCTTGGGATCCCCCTTGAACGTCTCGTAGCAAGCGGGGTTTTCGAAGAGCGGAAGCTCGGTGCAAGGCCGCGTGATCCCAGCCGCCTTGACGGCCGCGCACGCCGCCTCGCTCGGCTTGGGCGGCGCGGGCAGATCGGTCTTTTGGCTCGGGTCGACCCAAAGCGAGATGTTGACGCTGCCCTCTTTGGACTTGGCCGTGCCCCCGCCGCCCCACGTCACTTGGAGGAGCCGCTTATACGGATACGCCGGCCATTGAAGGAGCACGCCCGTGGGAAAATCGCGGAGCACCGGCACCTGCACGACGAGCGCGGGCGGGCCGGAGCCCGCGCTGTCCCAATAGACCACCGCCTCGCCATAAGGCACCTCCTTGACGAGGAAGCCATTGGGGACGGCCTTCTCCTCACCCCGGTTGTGGCAGCGGAGCGTGAGCCACTCGTCGACGAGGTACGTCTCGCAGCCCGCCGCGGTGGATCCGAACACCTGAATCTCTTTGCGCTCGCGCGCGGCGGAGAGCGGCGTGGGCGGCGTGCGGCCGATGGGCCTGCCCGGCGCGGGCGCGGTGAGCTTGGGCGCGGGAGGAGCGTTGAGCGCCTCGGCGAGCGCCTTGGCCACGGCCTCATGGCCCTTGGGCGAGAGATGAATGTCGCGCTTCAAGAAGGCGCCCGGCTCGGCCGCGCGCAGCACGCCCGTGAGGTCGATCGCGGTCGCGCCCGCGTCCTCGGCGGCGTCGATGAGGTCGTCGACCAAGACGCGCGCAGGCTCCATGTCGATGGGCTTGCTATCGTGCTTCGCCCACTCGTCTTGGGAGACTTGCACATCCATGGGCAGCGCCACGACGAAGAGCTTCGCCCCCGCCTCGTCGCAGAGGGCTTTGACCTTGCGGAGCCCGGGCGCGAGCGGAGACCACGCGCGGATCTTCGGCACGACCTCGGATCGAACGGCGTCCGCGCGCTTTTGCGCGCTCTCGATCGCGCTCAAAACAGGCTCGATCTTGGCTTTGTCGCCCGCGTCTTTGGCGGCCCGCTCGCGCAGCTTGGCCTCGATTTGTTTGCGCACCTCCGCGCCCTTCAAGATGATCTCGGCGGTGGCGAAGAGCGGCGCCGTGTATTCGCCGGTGTCGTCCCTGCCAACGATGTCACCCGGCTGCGCGAACGCGGCGCGCAGCGGGTTCCACCGCGTGCCCCAGCCGAGCTGCACGTTCTCCGTCGTGATCTGTTGTTGATTCACGAGCTCCATGAAGCGGTCACGCGCGTTGTAAAGGTCGCTGTTCGTGACGCTCACCTTGGCGCTCTGGAGCTTGGCGAGGCTACCTTCGCTCTCGCGGGCGCGCACGTGCTCTTCGGCGGCGCGCGCCGCGGCCGCGCCGATGTCGCGGAGGGTGCCCTCCGAAGGCGTGCTGAACGTCTCGACGGGGCCGCCGCGCCTGTACCACCACCTCCGAAGCGCGAAGACAGCGTGCGATTTGCGAAACAACGTATCTCGAAACGGGAAGCCCGCGACGTGCGTGGGCGCCGTCTCTTTGCGCACCGCCCAACCGTCCCACACCGCGTGACGCTCGGCGTTGGGCCGCTCGGCCTCGAAGAGGTCATTGACGAAGTTCACCACGTAGAGCACGCGCTTCGGCCTGCGCTGCCGGAGCATGGCCTCCAGCACGCGATCGTATTCGGGCGGCCCGTACGTGGGGACTCCTGCGTTGATGACGTGCGTGCCCTTCAACTCCCCTTCGAGCTTCTTGCTGAATGTCTCGTCCTCTTCGACGCCGAGCCCGAAGACCTGCGAGTCGCCGACGACGAGGACCTCGTCGCCGGCGGGCGGCGGCAGATCCGCGCCGCGGAATCCATCGCTGTTGATCCGCACCTTGGTGACGGGGTTGCCGCCGAACGAGAGCGCCATCGACGATCCGGGGATGAGCCGGACGCCGAGCACGGGATCGGGCTTATAGAGGTTGAGATGGGGAAACGCGCCGTGATCGCGGACCGAGAAGCCAATTTCGGCGATCGCGGCGCCGAGCGCGAGGCCCGCCGTGACGCGCAGCACGGCGGAGAACGCTCGTGAGCGGGGGGCGGGGGCCTTCGCCGCGGGAGGCGAGGGAGCGGGAGGCGAAGGGGCTTCCGAGGTCGCTTCGTCCGACATGCGCTTCATCCCTCAAAGCGTCTTCAGATATTCCATCAGAGCCGCGCGATCTTCGGCGGAGAGGCCGTCGCCGAAGGTGTGGCCCTCGTTCGAATAGCCGGCCTCGGTGGTGTCATAGAGGTGCTTTCGAACCGTGGAGTCCTTCTCCTCGGCGTGGCCGTGATCGAAGGTGGTGAAGCGCCAGCCGACCGCGACGTCGTCGTAGTCGCTCGCGTCGAAGACGCCGTTTTGATCGTATTTGCGCGACCAATACATGGGGCGCTTGCTGCTGTCGAGCAGGGCTTCGAGCGTCGGCACGGAGCCGTTGTGGAGGAAGGGCGCCGTGGCCCAGATGCCGTCGAGCGGCGGCGCGACGTAGCCTTGTTGGGGAGCGAGGTGCGCGATCTCGCCGTAGAACGACTCGTTGAACCAATCGACGTAGATGTCGGCGAACTGCGTTGATCCAGTGACCATGAGCGAGTCGGTGCCGATGGTCGCGAGCGGGACGAGGAGGTTCGGGTATTCACCCCCTTCACCGTAGGTGCCATGGCACGACGAGCACGTGCTCTCGAACACCTTCTTGCCTTGGTCGGCGCGCGCGGCGTCGATCGGATAAGGGAACTTGGGCGGCTCGATCGACGCGATGAACGCGGCGACGTCGGGGAAGTAAGCGTCAATCTTTTGCGCCTCCTCGACGCTGTCGGTGCACAGGGTCGAGGCGGTCATCTCGATGCGCGCGTGATCGCCGCGGCCGCCGGCCACGTAGAACATCGCGTTCTTCTTCTTCATACGCCACCACGGCGGCACGTCGACGGGCACGACGTACGTGGGCGGCAAGTCCATGAGCGGCTCATCGAACCACTCCAAGGTCTTGCGGTCGCGGTGGGCGAAGAGCACGGCGGCGAGGTTGTCGGCCGGGTTGACGCCCACGACCAAGGTCTCCGTATAAGAGCCGATGGCCTTGAGGCGACCGGCGAACTTGCTGAGCTCCTCCTTCTCGGCGGGGTCGGTGAGGAACGCTTGGGCGAGGTCGGCGGTGAAGCCTTGGTTGTTGCTCGTGAAGTCGTTTTGCGTGTCGCCGAGGCCGACCACGAGCTCGCCGTTCAAGAAGCTCGCGTGGCACGAGAGGCAGTTGGCCGAGACGACGTCGACGCCGCTCGTCGTGGTAAAGCGCGTATAAAAATAGGGCAGGGTCTTGTTCTTATCGTTCCTGCCGGGGAGGCGGTACTCGGCGGGCGCGGCGCCGAACACCTGCGAGAACGCGGTGAACGGCACGCCGCAGCTCACGTATCCTTCGCCGACGAGCGCGGCATAACCCGCCTGCGGGTCGCCCTCGCGCTGGGGGTCTTTGGGGATGGGATCGCCCGGGAGCGCGGGCCCGGGCGTGGTCTCGGCGCCGCAGGCGGCGAGCGCGAAGGAGAGGGCGCAGGCGAACGGGAGCGTGACGCGGCGCGGGCGGTCGAGGAGCATGGCGCGACCATATCCGAGCTTTACGCGCGCGCCAA
>CAYTJL010000306.1:4519-10456 GCA_964437785.1 uncultured Polyangiaceae bacterium | reverse complement strand
TTTCGAAGGGGAGGACGAACGCAGCCACGCGCGCCGCGTATAGCACAGTCGCCCGCAGACGAGCCCTAAAACGACTCTCCAAACGCGATGGAGAGCGCGAGGGGCGCCCCGAAGATCTGCCCGGCCTGCCCATACCGCTGGTCTTGATACGTCTGCTTGGGCCGGCCCTGATCGTCGAGCGGCGGAGAGGGGTTGTACACGTCGTCACACGGCCGCCCAACGTTGATGACCTGCGCGCACGGGATGCGGACCCCGATGTCGACGCGCAGCGGCCCGACCGGGGTTTTGTAGCGGATCCCGAGCCCGGACGAGAGATGAGGCGCGGAGAAGTCGAACCTCCAGACCTTGTCACCCACGTTGCTCGCGTCGGTGAAGACCACGAATCCAAAGCTGTCTCCGACCGGGACGCGCAGCTCGATCGAGGCCTCCCAGAGCGTGAAGCCGCCGACGGGGATAGGGATGGTCGGGTCGCTCGACGTCTGGCTCGACAAGAAAGGGAAGATGGCTTGAGAGCCGACGCCGCCGTACGCATAACCCCGGTTGGAGCTGGGACCGCCGCTGAAGAAGCCACGAAATTGAAAGAGCTGAGAGTCGGTGCCGCACGTCGCCGCGTCGGTCGAGGTGGGGTCCGTGACGCCTTGGCACCCGCTCGGGAACTTGCTGCTCGGATAGCCAAAAGGCGCCAAGAACCCGAGCACCGCGCGCCCCGCGAGCACGAGCCCCTTGGGGAGCGGCAGATACCCCCGCAGCTCGGAGCGCAGGCGAACGTCTTTGTAGACCCGGAGCGCCCTGTCCCCGGTGCTCGGATCGCGCGTCCCCGTGATGGGGATCCCCACCTGGAGATCGCTCGTAAAGTAAACGCCGCTCGTGGGCTCGACGGGGTTCGGCTTACCGTCTTTGCCCCTGCGATAATCGATGGTGCCGACGGCCTGGATGAAGGGCAAGGTCAAGGCGTCGATGCCCGGGATGGTGCCAAAGGGCTTTGGACCGAGCGAGGAGCAGAGCACGTCTTTGTCGCTCGCGGTCTCGGAGCAGAGGCCCAAGAGCCGCGCGTACGAGAACGGCTGATCGTGCTGCACGCTCAAGAAGAACGCGGAGCTCACGATGTCACGCCGGTAGGAGGACGTCCGCCAAAACGACCTCTCGATACCGGCCTTGCCCGCGAACTCGATGTACCCGAGGATGAATTTGTCGTCGTTCGTCTGCTGCGCGGTGACCGGGCGATAGACGTTGGTCGCGCCGCTCAAGAGCAGGTTGGTGCGACGCTCGATGAAGCCCGGCTGCTTGAAGGTCGCGCTCGTGCGGATTTGAGGGAGCGCCGTTCGCGGGGGCTGCGAGAAGATGGTCGCGATGTTGGAGGGGTAGAGCAAGAGGCTCGGCTTGGCCTCGATCGTCAGCGTTCGAAGGCCGCCGAGGAGGTTCTTGTCCTCCCACCCCACGAGCCCGTGCAGCTCGATGCGGCTCCCGATCTCGAAGCCGACGCCCATCTTGAAGGTGCGGAGCTGCGACGGCGCGAGCCTGTATTTGACGGGGATCGTCGTCTTTTTAGGCTCTCCGGGCTTCGAGAGCTCGGGCAGAAAATCCACCGAGCTCAGCACGCCCAAGTTGCCGAGGATGATCTGCGCGTCTTCGAGGCGCTCCAGCGAATAAGGCCTCCCCTCGCGGAGCCGCAACGTCTGCCGGATCTTCGGCTCGGGCAGCTCGCCGTACCCTTCGAGCGTGATCGGGCCGAGCTTGCACGGCGGGCCGAGCTCGACCTTGAGCGCGATCTTGGCCGCGTGCGCGCCCACGTCCACGTCGACGTCGGCCCTCACCGTCGCGTACGCGTACCCCTTGTCGGCGAGGTCGCGCGCGATCTTCTTCTTGGCCTCGTCGAGCGCGCTCTCTTCGAATGGTTTGTTGCGCAAGATGAGCGACAGCGCGCGGATCCTCGTCGCGCTCACGATCACGTCGGTGCCCTTGGGCGCGCCGTCGCCCTCGAACGCGAGGTCCACGCTCTTGATGAGCACGGGCTCGCCCTCGTCGACCGCGATCTCGACGAGCACGCGGTCCTTCTTGCGGACGACGCGCGCCGCCCGCGCGTGCGCCTCGTAGTAGCCGAGCGCTTTGTAGGCGCGCTCGATGCGCGCCATGTCGCGGCTCACGACCGACGCGTCGTAGTGCTCGTAGTCGACCGTGAGCCGATCGAAGAGGCTCAAGAGGGGCACGTGCTCGACCCACCCGCGCAGCGCGTGGCTGCTCGCGATGGTGGCGATCTTCTCGGCGAGAGTGTCCGAGCTCACCTTGTAGTTGCCGCGAAAATCGACGCCCTCGACCACACACCCGGTCGCGTCTTTGCGCTCGCACGGGTGATCGGCGTAGAGCTGCTTGGTGCAGCCGAGGCCGCTCATGAGCGCGAGGAGCGCGGCGGTCGAGGTCGAAGCGCTTCGAATCACAAAACGTCGAACGGATACGCGCCGTCGAGGTAGGCCCTGTCGGCCGCGCTCTTGCGGAGCTCGTCATCGTTGCGCGCAAAGTCGAGCACGTGCTGGCGCATGCGCTTCTGCGCCATCGTCGCGTAGATCGACGTGAGATCGATCTCGCGCCGCGCGCCCTCTTCGCCGCGCCGCTCGATCGATCGCGTGGTCCGCGCGAGGCACGCGGCGAGCGCGTAGAGATCGATCGCCATCTCGGCCACGCGGCGCTGCGTGTACTGCATCTCGGCGATGTCGCGGCCGTGCTTGCGCAGCACCATCTCGACCTGGCCCGCGAGCTCGGCCGTGTACTCCTCGAAGATCACGGCCTCGCGCGAGAGCAAGGGGTGCGCGCGCGTCATGCGCTCGCGGCCGAGCACGCCCTTGGCCTTGCGCACGGCAAAATCGCTGAGCAAGCCGAAGCCCTTGATGGGCTCGCGCATCGCGCGGACCACGTCCGAGAGCGCCTTGCCTGGGCCCTGCATCCCCGAGAGCGCGACGAAGCAGCGCAGGATCTCGTTCGTGCCCTCGAAGATCATGTTGATGCGCGCGTCGCGGAGCATCCGCTCGTACGGGTAGTCCTGCATGTAGCCGATGCCGGCCGCGATCTGGAGCGTCTCGTTCACCACGCGCCACGACGTCTCCGAGCCGAGCACCTTGCAGATCGCGCTCTCCAACGAGTAGTCCGCGATGCGGCTGTCGACCATGCCCGCCGTGAGGTACGTGGCCGATTCGAGCGCGTACGTCTCGGCGAGCATCGTCGCGATCTTGTCCTTGATGAGCCCGAATTCACCGATGTTGCGCCCGAACGCGCGCCGCTCCTTCACGCGCTCGATCGCCTTCTTGAGGAGCGCGTTGCTCGCGCCCACGCACCCCGACGCGAGCCCGAGGCGCCCGCTGTTCAAGACCTCCATCGCGACCTTGAAGCCGCGGCCCACCTCGCCGAGCACGTTCTCTTTGGGCACGCGGACGTCGTCGAGGAAGATCTCCGTCGTCGACGATCCGCGGATGCCGAGCTTGTGCTCCTCGGGCCCGTTCTTGACGCCCATCGATCGCTCGACCGCGAAGGCCGTGATCTTGGGCTTGGATCCCTCCTCGACGGGCGAGGTGCGCGCGAACACGGTGAAGAAGTCCGCGAAGCCTCCGTTCGTGATCCAAATCTTGGAGCCGTTGAGCACGTACGCGGAGCCGTCGGGCGACAGCTCCGCGCGCGTCTTGATCGCGGCCGCATCCGAGCCCGCGGACGGCTCGGTGAGCGCGAACGCGGCGACGTGCTCGCCGGTCGCGAGCTTCGGCAGAAATCGCCGCTTCTGCTCGGCCGTCCCGAAGAGCAGCAGCGCCTTGAGGCCGATCGACTGGTGCGCGCCGAGCGTCACCGCGATGGACGCGTCGAGGCCGCCGATCTCCTGCATGACGCGGCAATACGCCGCGGCGCTGAGCCCGATGCCGTCGTATTCGGTGGGGATTTGAAGGCCGAAGAGGCCGAGCTCCTTGAGCCCCGCGAGCACCTCGGGCCCGATCGCGTGCTCGCGATCGATCTTGGCCGCGTCCACGTTCGCGGCGAAGAAGCGCCGCACGCTGCCGATGATCATCGACGTGTTCTCGCGATCTTCGGAGGGCAGCTCGGGGTACGGGAAGATCATGTCCTCGGCGATCACGCCGTGGAAGAGCGCCTTCATGAAGCTCTGCTCGATCTGCGGGGGCATGGCGCGTCCTTTCGAGAGGTGGACCCTACCTTACACCGGCCGTGCGGTTGAGACCTCGCTCGGGACGAAGGTATGCTGATCCCGAACACGCACGATCGAGAGGGGCGTATGAGGTACCGCATTCGAGCCGATGCGCGCGCGGTCATCTTGGGCGAGGGGGACGTCGTCCTAGGCAGGAGCCCCTACAGCACGCTCGCCGTCGATCAAGGCACCGTCTCGCGCGTCCACGCGATGTTCCGCAAGGCCGGCGACGGCGTCGAGCTCGTCGATCTCGACAGCAGCAACGGCACCTTCGTCAACGGCCGGCGCATCAGCGCGCCCACGAGCGTCAAGGCCGGCGACGAGATCAAGATCGGCACACAGCGCGTGTTCCTCGACGCGATGGCCATCCGCTCCGCGATCGACACGGGCCGCATCGTGATCCAGCTCCCCACCGAGGACGACGACTCGCAGAACGGCGCCGCCACGCTCGTGGGGAGGCTGGATCCGTGACCGGCGAGAGCGGCGCTCGGCCGATCGTCTACGTCGACAACGACGGCGAAGCGCTGCCCATCGTCGAGCGGTTCCTCAAGATGGCCGGCGACGTGCGCGTCGTGAGCACGCTCTACGACGCGCGCGCGGCGGTCGCCGAGACCAAGCCCTCGCTCATCGTGATCGACCCGGATCTGCCGGACGGCGACGGCATGGATTTGATCCGCGAGGTCCACACGCTCATGCCATGGGTGCAGATCTTCGCGCTGCTCAAGCCCGTGCGCGCGAACCGCACGCGCGAGCTCATCGCGGCGGGCGCGGCCGACGTCGCGGTGAAGCCCTTCGACTGCGGCACGATCCGCGTGCGCGCGGCGGGGCTGCTCCGCGCCGCCGAGGTGATACGCAAGGAGTCGGCGCTGCGGCGCGAGATGGCGGCGCGCTTGGAGCACGTGGAGCGCATCGCCACGTTGGGCACGTTGTTCGCCACGCTCGCGCACGAGATCGCGACGCCGCTCACGGTCGTGTCGTCGAACGCGTCGATGATCGAAGACCTGCTCAGCACCGACGGGCCCGTCGCCGAGGACGCGCGCGCGGCCGCGATCGAGTGCGCGATCGGCATCGCGCGATCGAGCGGGATGATCCGCGACTTCATCGGGCGCATCCGCGGCTTCTCGCGCCGCGACGAGGCGTCGCCCAAAGAGGGCGCGCTCACCGACGTGGTCGAGGGCGCGATCGCGCTCATCAAGCCCAAGCTCCAGCACCGCGGCGTGGTGGTGCACCGGCCCGTGGGCAGGCCGCCGACGATCGTCCATTACCCGAACCGGCTCACGCAGGCGCTCATCGCGCTGCTCAACAACGCGCTGGAGTCGCCCGGCGTCGAGAACGTGTGGCTGAAGTGGATCGGCGAGGGCGAGAGCAATGGCTTCGCGGTCGAGGACGACGGAGAGGGGCTCGGCGAGGGCGTCGCGAGCCTCACGATCAAGCCTTTTTTTACGACCAAACCCAAGGGCACCGGGCTCGGCCTGATGATCGTGGACGCCATCGTGCGCGACCATTACGGCCGCTTCGGGCTCGTCCCCCGCGCCGAGGGCCGCGGCGCGAGCGCGCGCGTCCTCATCCCCAAAGTCCTCCCCTCCGGCACGTGACGTGTTATCGGGGGGCGTGACCTCGCGCGCGCTCGTCTCCTTCGCGATCGTTGCCGCCGGTCTCTTCGCGTGCGGAGAGGCCGAAGCGCAGCCCAAGAAGCCCCCGCCGGCCCGCCCGGCCGACAAACCTGCGAAGCCTGCCAAGCCCGCGAAGCCCGCCGA
>CAYTJL010000306.1:0-4419 GCA_964437785.1 uncultured Polyangiaceae bacterium | reverse complement strand
CAAGCCCGCGAAGCCCGCCGAAAAGCCTACAAAACAAGCCAAAAAAGGCCCTAAGGACGCGTACTCGTCGCCCCTCGACGTGCAGCTCTCGATCCAGCGCGCGGCGCTCGACAACGGCCTGCGCGTGGTGTTGAACGTCGAGCGATCGTCGCCTTCGGTCGCGGTCGCGGTCGCGTACGACGCGGGCGCGCGCGAGGAGGCGTCCGGCGAATTCGGCGCGGCGCAGCTCGCGCAGCGCTTGATGCGGATGGGCAGCCGCAACGTCGCGCGGGGCGAGCACGAGAGGCTCGTGGCCGCGCGCGGCGGATCGAGCACGAGCGTGGTGACCGCGGACGGCGCGAGCTACCTCGACGTGGTCCCCTCGGGCGAGCTCGACCTCGCGTTGTGGCTCGAAGCCGATCGGATGCGCGGCCTCGATCTGAGCCAGCGCGCCGTCGAGGAGCAGGAGCGGCTCCTCTCCCCACACGAGCATTACGCGGCGGGCGCGTCACGCCTCCTCAGCCTTGTTTACAAGGGGTTTGCGCTCTACGAGCACACCTCGATCGGCCCCTTCGCCGCGCTCGGCGTCGATCCCGCCAAGCGCTTCCTCGCGCGCTGCTACACGCCGAACCGCGCCGTGCTCGTCCTCTCGGGCGACTTCGATCCCGCGGCGGCGATCGCGAGCATCAACAAACGCTTCGGCGCGATCCCGCGCGGAGAGAGCGCGCCGCTCACCGAGGACGCCGTCCCCGAGCAGCGCGAGGAGCGGCGCGACGCCCTCACCGATCCCAACGCGAGCGCGACCACGCTCCATTACGGCTGGGCGATCCCGCGCACGCGCGCGCCCGATCACGCCGCGCTCGCCATCGCCGCGATGCTCCTCGGGCGCGGCGAAGGCGCGAGGATCCACCGCCGGCTCGTGCGCGAGAAGAACCTCGCCGCGAGCGTGCGCGTCCACGTGAACGGCAGGCGCGGCCCCGACGCCCTCACGATCGAGGCGACGCTCATGCGCGGCGCGAAGCTCGAAGAGGCGCAGAAGATCATCGACGACGAGCTCCGTACGCTCGCGACCAAAGCGCCGCCCGACGCCGAGATGGAGCGCGCGCGCCGCACGCTCATCGCCGATCTCGTGATGGGCCTCACGACCAACGCCTCGCGCGCGCGGCTCCTCGCCGAGCACGAGCTCTATTGGGGGGACGCGCGGCACGTCGGCGGCGAGCTGCCGCGCCACATCGGCGTCACCGCCGAGGACGTGAGCCGCGTGGTCGCGCAGCACCTCACGCCCGCGCGCCGCAACGTCGTCGTCGTGCGCGCGCCGAGCGACGAGGCGAGCGCGCCGAAACCCAAAGAGGCGCCCCCGAAGCCCGCGGCGACCAAAAAAGCCCCCAAGAAGAAGCCATGATCGCACTCGCTCCTCGTCTCCGTGTGATCGCCGCGATGGGGCTCGCGCTCGCCGCGCCGGCCTGCTCGTGGGTCGACTACACGCCGAAGCCGCTCGTCAACGTGACCATCCCGGCCTTGGATACGTCGCCGAAGAAGCGCTATTTCGCGAAGGAGCAGCCCCCGGCCGCGAGCGCGCAGAGGCCGCTGCGCGCGCCCAAGGCGACGTGGGCCGAGCTGCCCAACGGCCTCAAGGTCGCGACGATCCCCGGCAAATCGTGGCCCGTCGCCGAGGTGCGCGTCCTCGCGCTCGGCGGCTCCGCGGCCGACGGCGAGCGGCCCGGGCTCGCGTCGATCACGGCCAAGCTCATGGTCGAGGGCGGCGTCGCGCCCGTCGAGGCGCTCGGCGCGGCGCTCTCCGCCGAGGTCACCGACGACGCGATCGAGCTTCGTTTGTCGGCCACCGCGGATCAGCTCGACGCCGCGATCGACCTCGCGGGCGCGATGATCGCGCGGCCCGCGCTCGCCGAAGGGGCGCTCGACAAGCTCAAGAAGCGTGAGATCCAGCGCGCGTCGGACCTCGCGCGGTCGAGCGCGCCGTGGGCCGCGGGCATGATGATCCGCCGCGAGCTCTTCACGCTCCCGGCCGATCACCACCCGTATGCGTCGTTCGCCGCGACGGCCGAGGACCTCGCGAAGATCAAGCCCGGGGACGTGCGCGCGCTCCACAAGCGCGCCTTCGTCCCCAAGAACATGGTCGTGATCATCGCGGGCGACGTGCCGAGCGACGCCGCGATGGCCGCGGCGCGGCGCGCGTTCGGCGGGCTGCGCGGGGGCGAGCCGCCGGTCGTCTCGTTCACCGATCCCTCCCAGCTCGATCGCCTCAAAATCACGGTCATCGACAGGCCCAAGGCCGCGTACGCCGACCTCTACGCGGCGATGCTCGGGCCCGCGCGATCCGACAAGACCTTCGCGTCGTACGCCGTGCTCGCCGAGCTGCTCGGCGGGCAAGGCGGCAGGCTCGCGAGCGATCTCGGCGACGCGCGCGCGCTCTCGCTCGACGTGGGCGGCAAGGTGACCGAGCTCGCGCGCGGGCCGAGCTTGCTCACGCTCCACGTGGGCGTGGCGCCGGACAAGGTCTTCACCGCGGCGCAGGGGCTCTTCGAGCACGTCGATCGCCTCGCCGAGACCGCGCCCACCGCGGCCGAGGTCGACGGCGCGGCGCGATCGCTCACGGGCCTCTTGTCGAGCCGGTTCGAGTCCATCGGCGGGGCGGCGAGCGAGCTCGGCCGGCTCAAGGCGCTCGGCCTCCCGGACGAGCACCTCGATGCCTTTGGCAAAGAGCTCATGAACGTGACCCCCGCCCTCGTGAACAAGGCCGGCGGCGATCACATGCGCAAGGGCAGGGCGGTCCTCGTGGCCGTCGGGCCCGCGGCGTCGATCGGGCCCATGCTCGCGCGCTTCGGCGAGGTGAGGGTGGTGGACGCGACGCGCGGCTTCGAGCGCATCAAGACCATCCCGCACGCGCGCGGCGACTGACCACGACGCGCGCGCCGACCACGCGACGATCACGACTGATGGCTTGTCCCCTCAGGCTCGGCGCCTCTCCCTCAGCGCGCTGAGGGGAGGGCACATCACAAACCGCGTGTTGTGCCCGCTGGAGCGCTCGGCCCGTGCCTTGCAAACGAGCTCGCTCCATGCTCGCTGTCCCTGCCCTCGCCCTCCCGCGCCGGATTCGTTCGTTGCGTCCCACACAGCCGGAGTCCAGGCTGGTTCGCTCCATCGTCGCCAGGGGCCGCATGATGGTTCAAGAGATTCAGATTCACTCGGTGCGCAGGCCTCTGCACGTGAGCCTCACGAGCTTGGCCTCGTTCGAGGAGCAGCTCCTTTTGCCGGTGGATGTGCCGCGCATCGTCCGGCGCCGCTCGGCCAACCTGCGCGCGCTGCTCAAAATCTCATAACGTCGCGAGCATCGATGTAAACTGCGCGTATGCAACGGACGCGCGGCGCATCTCTCCTCGCACGAGCGCTCGCCGCCGCGTTGCTCGTCTCCTCTCCCCTCCTCGCGCCGGACGCCGAGGCCAAGCCGCCCAAGGCCAAGCCCAGCAAACGGCCCGTCAAAAAGCCCAAGACAGCTCAAGCCAAAAAGAAGAAGCGCGAGCCGCCGCCGCCGCCTCCTCCGCTCGACGGCACCACGTTGGACTTCGACGACGGGCAGGGCAAAAACGGCCTCTGGTCAGGGCGTGCCTTCGTCCATCGTTTGGCCGCGGGCACGGGCACAGCGGGCACGGGCACAACGGGCACTGACGCGCCGAGCGGCCCGCCCGCGGACAAGCCTGCCCCCGCCGACAAGCCTGCTCCCAAACCGCTCCCCCTCTTGATCTTTTTGCACGGCACCAACGAGGCGAAGATCCCTTATCGCTGGATGGGCGGCGGCCAAGAGGGCGACGTCCGCCGCATCGCCTCGGAGATTATGGAGTCCGGGCAGGCTTCGCCCTTCGTGGTCGTGGCGCCGAGCTCGGTGAGCCCGTTGATGGGAAACGCCATGACGAGCTGGATCGGCTTTGATCTCGACGGCTTCCTCGACAAGGCCTTTCAGCGCCTCGGCGACACGGTGCCTATCGACAGGACCAAGATCGTGCTCGCGGCGCACTCGGGCGCCGGCTGCGGCACGCGCGGCGGCATCGTCCCTGCGCTCAAGGCCAAGGTCTCTCTTTATGCCGCCTTCTCGATCGACACCTGCATGGGCACCGAGGTCGCCGTGGCGCTCGCCGCCGCCGGGTCGACGCACGTGGTGGTGTCGTATCAAACGCTCTCATGGGACAGCCGGCCTTTCTCGGACTTCAAGACCATCTTCCAGCGCGAGGTGAAGCGCCATCCCGCGCCCGAGGGCGTGCTCCGCGAGCTCGTGCAAGAGGCGCCCGTTCCCATGGCCCATGACGCGATGGTGCCCATCACGCTGAAGAAGTGGATGCCCAAGATCCTGCCCCCGCCGCCGCCCGTGGTGCGCGAGGAGAAGAACAAAGCCGCTCCGGGCACGCCGAGGCTGCGAGAGGCGCT
>CAYTJL010000305.1:0-10487 GCA_964437785.1 uncultured Polyangiaceae bacterium | reverse complement strand
CTCTATTACGTATGTGCCAAAACGTGCCTCTTCGGGCGCGGCGTGGCTCAGGTCTCGTCGACCACGTTTTGGATCGGGCAGCCGTGGTGGCCGGTGCGCTCCGCGTATTGTTGGTGGTAGTCCTCGGCGCGGTAAAACGGCCCGACGGGCGCGATCACCGTCACCACACGGCGCTTGATCTTCTCCTCGACGCGCGCGCTCTCGCGCTTCGCGACGGCCTCCTGCTCGGGAGAGAAGGTGAAGATGGCGCTCCGGTATTGGTCGCCCACGTCGGGCCCTTGGCGGTTCAAGGTGGTGGGGTCGTGGATGCGGAAGAACACGGAGACGAGCTTCTCGTAGAGAACCACCTTGGGATCGAACTCGACGAGCACCACCTCGGCGTGGCCGGTGCCGTGGCCGCACACGTCCTCATAGGTGGGGTCTTTGGTGCGGCCGCCCGAATAACCGACCGTGGTCGCGGTCACGCCGGGGACCTTGCGAAACGCGTCCTCGACGCCCCAAAAGCACCCTCCCGCGAACGCCGCGAGCGCGTGCCCGGGAGATGGCGTGAGCGTGGTGCCTTTGCCGGCGTGGCCCGCGTCGCCGCCCACCTTGCCCGGCGCGGGCGGGGCGTCGGCGCGGGCGCTCGGCGGGGGCGCGGAGGGCGGCTCGGCGGAGGCCGAATCGCGGCCTGGGGCCGAGGCGTGACAACCGGCGAGGACGAGGGCCAATGAGGCGAGCGCGCGGAGGGACGTTTGCATGATGCCTCGTCTACGGGTGAGCGGGAAGGTGGTTTCTATCGAGGGGAAGATGATAGGATCCGCAGGCGTGATCGAGCTCTTGCCGGATTTGGTCCTCGCGGGCAAGCTCCGCCTGCTCCGGCCGCTCGGGCAAGGTGGGATGGGCGTCGTGTGGGCCGCGCGGCACCTGACGCTCGGCACCGACGTCGCGGTCAAGCTGATTCGGCCCGAGCGCGCGCTCCTCGATCCGGGGCTCGTCGCCCGCTTCGAGCGCGAGGCGAAGGCCACCGCGCGCATCGCCCATCCGCACGTGGTCAAGGTGATGGACTATGGAACCATCGAAGACCAAAAGAGCCCAGTCCCGTACCTCGTGATGGAGCTGCTCCGGGGCTTCACGCTCGCCGAGCTCATCGAGCGCGGCGGCAGGCTGAGCTTCGCCACCGCGCGTTCGCTCGTCCGGCAGCTCGGCAGCGCGCTCGAGGCCGCCCACGACGAGGGCGTCGTCCACCGCGACATCAAACCTCATAACGTGTTCATCACGCAAGGCAACAAGGAATATCCCCTCTTGGTCAAGGTGCTCGATTTCGGCGTCGCCAAGATGGCCGGCGCCGAGGGGCCGAGCACGGTGCTCACCCAAACGGGCGTGGTCATCGGGTCGGCGCCTTACATGAGCCCCGAGCAGCTCGAAGGCCGCAAAGACGTGGACCTCCGCTCGGATCTCTGGTCCTTCGCGGTCATCGTGTACGAGGCGCTCACGGGCGCTCAGCCCTTCCGCGGCAGCTCGTTCGTCACCATCGGCGCGGCCGTCCTCAAGGGCCGTTACACGCCCGCCACCGCGCTCCGGCCAAACCTCCCTTCGGCCATCGACGATTGGTTCGCCAAAGCCCTCTGCCTCGACCCCGAAGGCCGCTTCGCCTCCGCGCGCCTGATGATCGACGCCTTCCCCGATCAAGCGACGCAGGCCGAGCCCGAGGCCCCGATCGACGCGGGGCGCGACCCGCCCTCGGCGCCCGAATTCGCGACCACCGAAGAGGTCTTGGCGAGGCCCTCGATCAACGCGGTCGAGGTCGAGACCGCGCCCCCGCGCGCGCCGTCGCTGCCGTTGATCCTCGCCGAGCCGGCGCCCGCTGTAAAGGCACCTCCGAACCCCATCTCCCAACCCCCTTGGTGGAGGCGGCGGGGGGCGCTCGCCGGAGGTGTCTTGGCGGTCGCGATCGGCGCCGCCGCGATCCTCCCGCCGAGGCTCCGATCGCCGGGGGGCGCGCGCGCGTGCCCGAGCGACATGGCGCTCATCGACGGGACGACGTTTTGGATGGGCTCGCTCGCCGAGGGCGAGACGCCGAGCGACGAGACGCCGCTCCACACCGTCAAGGTCCCTTCGTTTTGCATCGACAAGACCGAGGTGACCGTCGCGGCGTACATGGCCTGCACGTCGTGCGAAAAACCCACGTTGACCGTTCAAATCGAGGGGCTCACGCCCAACGCCCTCTCGTTCTGGGGCGATTACTGCAACCGCCCCGACGCGCCCAATCACCCCATCAACTGCGTGAGCTGGTACGACGCCAAGGCGTATTGCGCCTCGGTGGGCAAGCGGCTCCCGACGGAGAGCGAGTGGGAGCTCGCCGCCCGCGGCACGAGCCAAAAGGCCTATCCGTGGGGGCAGGCGCCCCCCTCGGCCGAGCGGCTCAACGCGTGCGGCGCCGAGTGCCAAAAGGCCCTCACCGAGCGCTTTCAGAAGATGGATAAAGACCCTTGGCCCGGCATGCACGTCGACGACGACGGCGCGCCGTTCACCGCGCCCGTGGGCCGTTATCCGCACGGCGCGACGCCCCAAGGCGTGCTCGATTTGGCGGGCAACGTGTGGGAGTGGACGGACGGCCACTATTGCCCTTATCCCAAAGACGACTGCGACGACTCGCGGCGCGTGCTGCGCGGCGGCGGGTGGGACACCGTCGACAGCCAGTTCGTCCGCGCCGCGCACAGGCGGCCGAGCGCGCCGTCCGCGCGGGGGTGGAGCATCGGGTTCCGCTGCGCAAAAGGACCTTGAACAGAGCTGTGTTTGGGTGTTAAAGAGCGCGTCATGGCAGACAGCAAATTTGCGCCCAAGAAGGTGGGAGTCCTCTTCTCCGGCGGGCCGGCGCCCGCGGCCAACGCGGTTATCTCCGCGGCGGCGTCCTCGTTCCGCCGCGCGGGCGTCGAGATGGTGGGCTTCCTCCACGGCTACTCCGGGCTCACCGACTATGACGCGGTGAGCCGCCCGCTCGTCGCCGAGAAGGATTATCACGTCTTCACCGATCGCGATCTCCAAGGGCTCCGGGGCACGCGCGGCATCTTCATCGGCACCTCGCGCGCGAACCCGGGAAAGAAGGTCCGCGGCCCCAAAGACCTCGACGACCCGGAGCGCACGGCGCCGCTCATGCGCGTCTATCGCGGCCTCGTGGATCTCGGGGTCGAGGCGCTCGTCTCCATCGGCGGCGACGACACGCTGAAGACCGCCAACTTCTTTTACGAGGTGCAAAAGCGGCTCCCCGAGGGCTCGCCCAAGGTGCGTATCGTCCACGTGCCCAAGACCATCGACAACGATTATCGCGGCATCGACTTCACCTTCGGGTTCTTCACCGCGGTCGACGTGATGGCGCGCGAGCTGTTGAATTTGCGCGCCGACGCCAAGGCCACCCAAGGATACTTCATCATCGAGACCATGGGCCGCAAAGCGGGTTGGCTCGCCTACGGCGTGGCCATCGCGGGCGAAGCGCACATGGTGATCGGCGTCGAGGACGTGGTGGGCGCGCTCGCCGTCGAGGAGGAGGTCAAAGACGAGGCCACGGGGAAGGTCAAAAAAGAGACCCGGCTCAACTTGGAGGCGCTCGCCGAGCGCATCGCCGATCTCGTCATCACGCGCGAGAAGCGCGGCAAGCACTATGGCACCGTGGTGCTCGCCGAGGGGCTCGCCGAGCTCTTGCCCACGTCGTTCCTCAAAGGCATCGCGCGCGACGAGCACGGCCACGTGAGCCTCGGCAAATTGGATATCGGCAAGCTCGTGGCCAAAATGGCGGGTGATCGTTACGAGGCGCGCACGGGCAAGAGCAAGAAGCTCAACGGGGTTCAGCTCGGCTACGAGTCGCGGTGCAGCGAGCCGCACGCGTTCGACGTGATGCTCGGCTGTCAGCTCGGGCTCGGCGCGTATCGCGCCCTCGTCGACGAGGGGCTCGACGGTCACATGGTGAGCGTCGCGGGCCAGCTCGACCTGCGTTACGTGCCCTTCCGCGAGCTGGTCAACCCCGAGACGCTCAAGACCGAGGTGCGGTTCATCGAGCGCGGGAGCGACTTTCACCGCTTGGCCCGGTCGCTCGAGACGCGCATGCCCCCGATCGAGGTCAAGACGTGATCGCGATCGCGCTCGCGGGCGATCGGCGCGATCGCGATCGCCTCCCCTCCCCTGGATCTCCTTCAAAACAAGGCAAATTCGAGATGCCATAACCCGGCACGCGGGCTGCAACTGGGCTCCTCCGAACAAGGAGCCCGCCCATGACGACGACGACCCGCGACACATCCGAGACCTCCGTCACGTTCTCCCTCGCCGAGCTCGCGAAGATCGAAGAGGAGCGCGTCCGTGAGGAGGAGCAAAAGCGGATGCGTTCCCGTGAGCGGGACGCCCGCGAGAAGCGCGACGCCGAGGAGAAGCGCCGCGCGGCCGAGGCCGCCGAGGTGGCCGCGCAGGCCGAGGCGCAGGCCAAACGAAGGCGCGAAGAGGCCGAGGCCAAGGCCCGCGCCGAGGCGCGTGAGCAAGCCGCCGCGGAGATCGCGCGCATCGAGGCCGCGTCCAAGGCGCGGCTCGACGCGGAGAACGCGGCGCGCGCGCACGAGCTCGCCTTGCTCCGCGTGAAGACCGAAGCGAACAAAGGCCGCGCCGTCATCGGCCTCGCGGTCGCGCTCGGCCTCTCCATCCTCGGCGGAGGTGTGTTTGGATTCCAAACCAAGCAGAAGCTCGCCGAGATGGAGGCGCGCGCCGAGCGGCTCGACGAGGGCCGATCGGCCTTGTCCCGCGAGCGCGAGCAAGCCCGCAGCACGGAGCTCGCCTCGCTCGACAAGCGCTTTGCCACGCTCCGCAGTAGGCTCGGTGAGAACAAGAGCGAGGTGGCGTTGACGGTGGCCGAGGCCGCGCGCGCCGCCATCGATCCCAAGGCCCTCGACCACCACCGGATGAGGACCTTCGGGGAGGCGCTCGACGCGCTGCAAGCCAAGATCGAGGCGCGCGAGAAGATCACCGCGCTCGACAGGCGGTATGTGGATCTCGGCGTGTGGGCCGCGCAGCAGCGCAAACAGAGCGTGCTCAGCGAGGCCGAAGAGGCGGGCAAGCGCGCCAAAGCCACCACGGACGTCGCGGCCATCGCGGCGTATGAGCGCGCGCTCGACGGCGCGCGGCGCGAGCTCGGCCAAGGGGCCAAGGCGGCGAGCGGCGCGATCGCCGTGGCCGACAACAACAAGAAGACCGCCGGCGTCTGCCAACCCGGTGATCCCGGCTGCGGCCTCGACGGCAAACCCCTCTTTTAAGAAATAACCAAACCTCCCAAACAGGCTATCGCTCTTCGCCCAACCATGGCACCCTCGGGCCAACGACGGCGATGGCCAAAGAAGCCCCGAGCACGAGCGAGCACAAAGGCCCTGTCGCCCCCGAAGCGGGGCGGCGCAGGCAAGCGCTCGTGTGCGCCTTCCCCACCCCGCTCGCCGTCGCCCTGCCCGACTCGGGCCAAGTCATCGGCCGCGCCTGGCTCGCCGAGCGCGGGCTCGCCGACACCGAGGTCTCCGGCAAACACCTCAAGTTCGACCGCGCGGGCGGCGGCGTGCGCGTCGCCGACGCGGGCTCGCGCAACGGCACCTGGGTGAACGGCGCGCGGCTCTCCCCCAAAGACCTCACCCCGCTCGACGACGGCGCGGTGATCCGCATCGGCCGCACGCTCTTCGTCTATCGCAGCGGGCTCAAAGGCCCCTTCGATCCCTCCCCCCCGCTCATGGGGCTCGCAGGGCCGTTTGGGCTCCGCGCCGTCACCGAGACCATCGCAGGGCTCTCGAAGGGCCGGCCCTCCAACGTGCTCATCCAAGGCGAGACGGGCGTGGGCAAAGAGCTCATCGCGCGCGCGGTCGCCTCCTCGCTCGGCCTCGGCCGGACAACCCCCTTCGCCGCCATCAACGTAGCAGGGATGGCCAAAGGGGTCTTCGAATCGCAGATGTTCGGGCACGTCGCAGGCGCCTTTTCCGACGCGAAGAGCGCCTCTCCCGGCATCGTGGCGGCGCACGAGGGAGGCACGTTGTTCCTCGACGAGATCGGCGAGCTCGACCTGGATTTGCAGGTCAAGCTGCTCCGCCTCCTGGAGAACCGCGAGGTCCTCCCCGTGGGCGCCGCGCGCCCGGTCAAGGTGGATGTGCTCGTCGTCGCGGCGACCAACCGCGATTTGGAGGGCCTGGTCGAAGAGGGCAAGTTCCGGCGTGATCTCTTGGCGAGGCTCGCCATGGCCGTCGTCCACGTGCCGCCGCTCCGCGCCCGGAGAGAGGATATCTTCGCCGTCGCCCAAGAGCTCTCCCGCCGCGCGGGGGGCGAGCTCCGCGCCGAGGACGTGGAGGTCGAGGCCATGGAGCGCCTGCTCCTCGCGCCTTGGCCTGCGAACGTGCGCCAGCTCGATGCGTGTTTGGCGTCGGCGCACAGGCTCGATCCGCTGCCGGGGATCCGGCTCTGGTCCATCGAAGAGGTGATGGGCGAGGCGACCGAGCGGCCGAACGCGCTCACCGAAGAGATGGTGGAGGCCGCGATCGCCGCCCACGGCGGCAACGTGACCGCCGCCGCCGAGGCGCTCGGCGTCTCGCGCGGGAGGCTACTCCGCTTCCGGCAGCGGGCCAAAGAGCCTTGATGGTGCCTTATGGCATCACGCGGCGGAAGTTGAACTCTTCCCCGATCATCTGGCCTCCCGCGACGGCCGTATCGGTGTTGTCCATCCCGTCGGCGAACACCTCGGCCTTGGTCTGGATGTACCCGCCCGGGAACGTGCAGCTCGTGCCCGTGGTGCTCGCGTGGAAGAGATCGCCGTCCTCGACGAAGGTGACGTCGCAGCCGTCGCGGTAAATCAGGTCCGAATCCATGATCGCTTGAAGGACGTCGGGCTGCTCGCAGCCGTCGCGCGTGCCGTTGAACGAGAAGGGATCGGTCGCGAGCGGGTGCGTGTCGACGAACTTGTAAATGCGCGCGACCGGGTTGCCGTTGACCACGCGGATCTCGTTGATCCGCGTGTAATAGGCGTCGCGCTGCCCAGTCGTGTCGTCCACCTGCTCGACGTAGACCCACACCACCTGAGGATCGGCGTCGCGACCGGGGACGTTGCACACGTGGCGCTCGACGAGCTTGCCAAAGCCCATGTCGTGTTGGGCCTTGTTGTCGAAGTCGCCGCGCAGATACCCGGCGAGCTTGGCCAGCGGATCCGCGGGAGGAGCGCCGCCCGCTCCGCCGCTGCCGCCGCTCGCGCCCGTCCCCGACGACGATGAGCTCGGATCGCCGCCGGATCCACACGCGGTCATGATCGCGAGAGAGAGCGCGGTCGCCGCAACGAACAAAGGTGATCGAATGCCTTCTTTCACGAGTGCCTCCAGCGCGGCCGCCTACGCGCTCCGGCCCCCGCGGTCCAGTGTGACAAACGTGTTTATGAGGGCTTCACCCCGCCGTCGCTCTAGACTCCATGGTCGCCTCCATGGCCGAGCCCGAGCGAGAGACCCACACCTTCGATCACGAGGCTGTCCCTTCGGGGCGACGGGCTTCGCTCTTCGTCGTCGAAGAGACCAAGACCTCGACCTTCGCGCTGCCGCTCGCGGGCATCGTGCTCATCGGCCGCTCGCCCGAGGCGGACGTGCGCATCGACGGCGCCTCGGTGTCGCGCAAGCACGCGCGCATCACCGCCTCGCCCGAGGGCTTCACGGTCACCGACCTCGGCAGCCACAACGGCGTCCGCGTGAACGGGGCGCGCATCGACGGCGCGCGATCGATCACCGCGGGCGACGTGGTCACCATCGGCGAGGTGACGCTCGTCCTCCGCCTCGCGCGCGATCGATCCGCGCGCGCGATCGCGGATCCCGCGCTCCTCCGGCGGCGGCTCGCCGAGGAGGTCGATCGCGCGCTCGACGTGGGGCGATCGCTCGGCCTGATCGTGATCGAGGGATCGGGCCTCGAAACCAAGGCTGATCGCGCGGCCGAGGGCCTCGAACGATCGGACGTGATCGGGTGGACGGACGGCGGCGAGCTCGTCGTGATCGCGCCCGAGCTCGGGCTCGACGCGGCCTCCGCGACAGCGGCGGATCTGGTCCGCATGCTCGGCGACGGCGCGCGCGCGGGCGTCGCGGCGAGCCCGGGCGACGGCTGCGACGCGGACACGCTGCTCTCGTCGGCGCGCGCGGCGGTCGCGACGGCGGCGGAGGGCGGCGTCGCGCGCGCCGCGGAGACGGCGATCGATCACGTGATCGGCGACCGGCGCGTGATCGTGGCCGATCCGTCGATGATTCGGCTCTACGACCTGATCCGCAAGCTCGCCGCCTCGGACCTCCCGGTGCTGGTGCTCGGCGAGACGGGCGCGGGCAAAGAGCACGCGGCCGCGGCGGTCCATGGATTTTCGCCGCGCGCTGCCAAACCCTTTGTCTCGATCAACTGCGCGGCGCTGCCCGAGAGCCTCGTCGAGAGCGAGCTGTTCGGGTTCGAGAGGGGCGCGTTCTCCGGCGCGATCACCGGGAAAATGGGCCTCTTCGAGCGCGCGAACGGCGGCACCGTGTTCTTGGACGAGGTCGGCGAGCTCTCCTCCGCGGTCCAGTCGAAGCTGCTCCGCGCCCTCGAAACGCGGCACATCACGAGGCTCGGCGACACGCGCGAGCGCGCGATCGATCTGCGCGTGGTCGCCGCGACCAACCGCGATCTGGAGGCCGAGGTCACCGCGGGCCGCTTCCGCCGCGACCTGCTCTACCGGCTCAGCGCGGCGATCGTCGAGCTGCCGCCGCTCCGCATGAGGCCGCGCGAGATCGGGATCTTGGCCCGCCGCTTCTTCGCGGACGCGCGCGCGAAGCTCGATCGCGACGCGGCGTCGATCAGCGACGCCGCGCTCCTCAAGCTCGCGGGCTACGCGTGGCCGGGCAACGTGCGCGAGCTCAAGAACGCGATGGAGTACGCGGCGGCGACCATGAGCGGATCGTCGGTCACGGTCGCGGATCTGCCCGCGCGCGTCGCCGGGCGCGGAGACGAGCCGAGCGCGCCCCTCTCCACGCCGCCGCCCGCCGAGGAGACCGCGCCGAAGACGAGCTTCCGCCCCATCGCCGAGGAGATCCGCGAGCTCGAACGGGGCCGCATGATCGAGGCGCTCGAGGCCGCGGGCTACGTGCGGACGCGCGCGGCGGACCTCATCGGGATGCCGCTGCGCACGTTCGTCTTCAAGTGCCGCCAATACGGGATCGAGGGGCGCGAGGCGCGTCGCCGCGCGTGATGAGCCCGCCCGCGGCGATCGAGGAGTACAAAATCCTTCGCTTGCTCGGCCGCGGCGCGATGGGCGAGGTGTACCTCGCGGAGGACACGCTGCTCGACAGGCTCGTGGCCATCAAGCTCATCGCCGCGCGCGCGCCTTCGGACGCGGCGAGGGCGCGCTTCTTCAACGAGGCGCGCGCGATCGCGCGCCTCTCGCACCCCAACGTCGTCGCGGTGTTCCGCGTGGGCGAGGCGAAGGAGCGGCCGTTCCTCGTGTCCGAATACGTGCGCGGCACGAGCCTCGATCGGATCGACAAGCCCGTCCCGAACGACGATCTCCTCGCGATCGCGCGCGGGCTCGCGCGCGGGCTCGCGGCCGCGCACCGGCGGGGCGTGCTCCACCGCGACATCAAGCCCGCGAACGCGATCCGATCCGACGACGGCGAGGTGAAGATCCTCGACTTCGGCCTCGCGAAGCTGATGGACGAGGCGCCCGCGATCGAGGCGCGCGGCGCGACGGTGACCGACGCGGGCGAGGACGGGGCCGCGACGGCGACGCTCGGCGAGGGCGCGACGAAGACGGCGATCGAGGCGCCGAACGAGCGCGCGATCGAAGCGCCGCAGGCGCCGCGCATCACGGGCACGCCGCTCTACCTCGCGCCCGAGCTGTGGCGCGGTGAGCCTCCGACGCCGCGCTCGGACGTGTATTCGTTCGGGGCCCTGCTCTTCGAGCTCGCGACGGGTCGCGCGCCCTTCGCGGGTCGTTCGATCGCCGCGCTCGCGCGCGACGTGCCGTCGGAGGACGCGCCCGATCCAAGGGCGATCGAGCCCTCGATCCACCCTGCGATCGCCGCGTTGATCACGCGCGCGCTCGGTCGCGATCCCATGCGCCGGCCGTCGTCGGGCGAGGCGCTGCGCGAGGCGCTCGACGTGATCGCCGCGGAGGATCCGAGGCGTCCTTCGACGGGCGATCACGCGGACGTCGAGCCATACCCGGGGCTCGCCGCGTTCGGGCCGGAGCGTCGATCGTTGTTCTTCGGGCGCGAGGCCGACGTGCGCGCGATCGTCGCGCGCCTCGATCACGAGCCGCTCGTGATCGTCGCGGGGGACTCGGGCGCAGGCAAATCGTCGCTCCTCCGCGCCGGGGTGATCCCCGCGATCGAAGGGGACAGAGCGACCAACGCCGAGCGGCGCGCGGTCACGATCGCGCTCGGGCGATCGTGATTGTGTGTTGTTCGGCGTTGGTTGCTCTGTCCTCTTCGATCGCGGGGATCATTCCGGCG
>CAYTJL010000304.1:0-10493 GCA_964437785.1 uncultured Polyangiaceae bacterium | reverse complement strand
GGCCCCAGAGCTTCGCCACGATCGCCTCTTTGGACGCGCCGCCCGCGAGCAGCGACAAGAGCGGAGGCGCCCAGCGGGGCACGCCCGAGCGGAGCTGGAGATCGCCTCGATCTTCGAGGATCACCGCGTCCTCGGCCGGGAGCAGGAGGACGCGGCGGCCGGGGACGAGCCCCGCGATCTCGGGCACGAGGCCCAGGAGGCCGAGCGCGAGCGCGCGCGGCAACGCCCGCTCGTCGCGCTGCGCCGCCGCGCGCAGGAGCGGCGTGAGCTCGTCCTCGGCGAACGCGCGCGGCCCGTCGCCTTCGAAGAGATCCAGCGCGGCCCTCGGCGCGCGGTGCTCGGCGCGCGCCGCCAAATCACGGAGCGCGGCGAGCGCCCGGGCCGCGCGATCCGCGTCGCCGATCGCGCGGCCGACGAGCGCTTCGAACGCGAACAGCTCCGCGCGGACGCCGACCTCGCTCTCGGCGAGGAGCGACGACGCGTCGTCGAGCAGCGCGGCGCCCGCGAGCGCGCCGGACCGCCACCGCGTGACGTGCAGCCGCGCGATCAGCGTCGCCGCCTTGGCGCGGCGCGCGTCCATGCGGAGCGCGTCGCGCGAGGCCTCGTCGAGCGCGCGCTCCGCGTCGGTCCCGCGCCCTCGGATCGCGTAGGCGATCGCGGCCTGCGTGAGGAGCGAGCGCCGCGAATACGAGTCGTGCGATCGCTCGGCGATCTGCGCTTCGAGGTCGCGCAGCGCCTCGGGGCCGACCTTGAACGACGCGCGGTAGACCACCATCGAGCACGCGATCGCGTACGCGTTCAAGTCCAAGCCGAGCCGCTCGGCGTAGCCCTTCGCGCGCTCCAGGAGCGCGAGCCCCGCTTGCAGCTTGCCGATCTGCACGAGCGCGTGGCCGCGCAGATCGGTGGAGAGCATCTGCGCGTACGGGAGCTTCGCGCCGATCGCCGCGCGCAGGGCGCGGAGCGCGTGCCGCGCGGCGGCCCGGTAGCGCCCGGTGAAGTAGCGATGGCAGGCGAGCCCTTGGAACACGAACGCGAGCGCCCACGGATCCGGGGCCTTGGCGCGGGCATGGGCGCGCGCCACGAGCAGCTCGTGCGATCGATCGAAGTCCCCCGCCCTCGCGCGCGCGACCCCGAGGAAGAAGCGCGACGCCGCGACGGTGCGCGCGTCGCGCCCGCCGCGCGCGCGCCACTCTTCGAAGCAGCCCTCGGCGTCGTCGATCCGGCCGACGAACGTGAGCGCGCCGACCACGAACGCCGTGTCCTCGTCGCGGATCTCGGCGGCGGGATCGTCGAAGGTCGCCGCGATCACCTTCGCGTAGCGGCCCGCGAAGAAGTCCTTCGCGATCGGCCCGTCGCCGGGGAGGAGGGTCCTTCGCGTCGCCACGTGACGGGATTATCCATCGGTTTTTCTCGATTGAAAGGAGAATCCCGTCACCGAATCCCGTCACGGCGTCACGCCCCGAAACTCGCGCCGGAGGGAGGCCCGACGCATGTCTTGGTCACCGAGCGCGGTGACCGCCGCGCCCCCGAAGGAGCAACGTTCATGAGCAAGACCATCAGCATCCTCGCGTCCCTCGTCGTGATCTTCGCCGGCTGCGCGGGCGACGGCACGGGCACTGCCACGCAGGGCGTGGTGCTCGACGTGCGCTGCGGCGCCGACGCCGATTGCCCGGCGGGCTACGAATGCGAGACCGAGGTCGAGCACGGGACCGAGGCGAGCTACTGCGTGGATCACGAGGCCGAGAGCGGCGCGTGCCCTGCGGGCTACGAGCTCGAGGTCGAGCACGGGCTGACCTACTGCAAGCCCCACGGCGGCAGCAGCGGCAAGGGCGGCGACGGCGGCGGCCACGGCTGATCGCGGCGTGCTCGCTCTCCTGCGCGGCGCTACGTAAAGAGGCATCGAGAGGCACCTTCCATGAGACGACATCGAACCGCGATGACCGCTTGTTTCGGCGCAATCCTCCTCACGCTCGGCACGGGGTGCGACGACGGCGGCGGCGCCGCGCGCTTCCGCGGCACCTACACGGTGCCGATCGTGGGGCCCGAGCTCACCGCGGCGGCGACGTACGACGTGCCCGAGGTGGAGTGGCGCGTCGACGGAGACACGGTGACGCTCGACTACGATCTTCCGATGGGGCTCGTCGGAAAGAAGGTGAACGTGCGGTTCACCGGGCCACTCGAGGGGGCCGCGGCGAGCCTCACGGGGGCGCCCGGCACGGCGAGCTGTGATGTGGGGAGCGCGTCTGTCTCGTGCCATGAGGTCATGAAGGGGCTCTTGCCGCTCGACCCCGATTACGCGACCATCGAATCCATCGCCGCGGCGGAGTACGCGGGCCCTGCGCAGGATCGCGTCGACGTGGCCAAGAGCTTCTCGCTCGATCCCATCGGCGTTGTGCTCATCGACCTGAGCGCTCCGGCCGGCGACGACGACGTCAAATAGCGCGAGCGGCCTGCGATCAACGGCCCCGGAGGCAGGTCGGGCCCGGGTGCTTGCCATAGAGCCCGACGCGCCCCTCGACCACGGTCGTGAACCTCGGCGCGATATGGTATTTGACGATCTCGTCGCTCACGAGGCAAAGGGCGAACGCGGCGGCCGGGCCCAAGAGGGCGTTGCGCATGGGAGAGTCGTCCTCGGGCCGCTCGTCCATGACGAACCAGAGCGGCCCTGCGAAGACGAAGTGAACCCCGTAGAGCGCCGTCCCGAGGCTCAGCGCGAGGCCTTTGTTGCCGTAGCAAAAGGCATCTCGCAAGAAGGGGTTGTCGTTCAGGAGCGTCTCCAGGAACGCGAGCGCGAACGACGCGACGGCGAGCGCGAGCGGATCGACCGAGCCCGGCGGCCGGCCCCGGCGCGCGCCCACCGCGCGGACAACCACGTTGAGCAGCACCGCGTAGGTCGTGAAATAAACGGCCGTGAGCGGGTACAAGAAGAGCGGCACGTCGTTCCAAACGACGCTCGTCTTAAAGCCGTAATTCATGTCGAGGATCTCGTAGAAGTAACGAGTCCCGAAGTAGTTGCCGAAGAACGAGAGGAGCGCCACGAAGGCCTGGAGCTTGACGTGGTAGCGGCGGAAAAAGGGCCGTTTGCGCTCCTCCTCGGGCGCGAGCGCGAGGCCCAAACCGAGGAGGATGATCCAGAGCCCGAACCCGAGCGCGAGGAGCGGGCCGTCACCCCATCTCGACCCGAGCCCCGTCACCATCACGAGCCCCGCGGCGAGGCCCCAGACAGGCGTGTAGAGCAGATAGAGGCGCTCGGCCGCGCGCTTGCCGGGGTGATCCGAGGAGAGCTTCACAGGCGCTCGCCTTTACATCAATACCCGATCGGGCGCACCCTTCATGGGGATCGAGGAATCCTCCGGTGTCGTGGAGGCGGCCTTTGCGGGTAGGCTCCCGGCCATGAGCAGCCCTCACGTGTTCCGCCGGTACGGCGGATCTCTTCAAGTCACCATCGATGATTTTGCCGGGTTGATCGCTGCGCTCGACGTCGCCGAGCCCCTCTGGGTCGCGACGGCGTGCCCGATGACCGGGCTCTCGTGTGATCCCAAGCTCCTCACCTTCCTCGACACCGACAAGAACGAGCGCATCCGCATCGACGAGATCAAGAGCGCCGTGCGGTGGACCGCCGAGATGCTCGACAAGCGCGACGGGTGCGACAAGGCGAGCGACACGCTGGTGCTCGATCACCTCTCGGAGAAGGCGGCGACGCTGCGCAAGACGGCCGAGATGATCTTGAAGGTCCTCGGCGTGAAGAAGAAGCAGTCGATCTCGCTCGCGCAGATCCGCGAGAGCGACGCCGCGCTCCGCGCCGCGGGCATCAACGGCGACGGCATCGTCGCGCCCGAGACGGCCCCGGACGAAGAGCTCGCCAAGGTGATGCGGACGATCATGGCCTGCGCCCCGCCCCTCAAGAACCGCGCGGACAAAGAGGGCGTGAACAAGGAGATGATCGCGGCGTTCCGCGAGGGCAAGGTCAAGGGGATCGCGAGGCTCGACGCGCGCGAGGCGACGCTCGTGTGGGGCGAGGCGAGCCTCGATCGCGCGAAGACGCTGCGCACGGCGGCGCCGCGGCTCGACGAGTACTTCGTGCAGTGCCGCATCGTCGCGGCGCAGCCCGAGGCCGCTTCGCAGCTCAAGCTCGGCGCCGAGCGCGTGGCGGCCGCGCTCGGCGATCGCGACGCGCTCGTGCGCGCGGCGGTGGCGCTGCCCATCGCGCCGCCGAACCCGGAGGGCACGCTGCGCTTCGCGGAGATGTACCGAGGAGCGTACGCCGAATTCATCGACGCCTTCCGCAAGGAGGTGCTCGTGCCCGCGCTCGGCGAGCGCGATCACGTGACGGAGACGGAGTTCCGCGATTTGGCGGCCAAGGCGGGCGCGATCTTCGCCTATTACGACGCGGCCGAGACCGACAAGGTCGTGGCGCTCGGCGACGCGCTGCGCGACGTCGACGACGCGAAGCTCAGCGCGATCGAGGCGCTTTGCGACGCGGATCTGGCTGAAAAAGAGAAGCTCGACGCGATCGCGCCGCTCGAGCAGCTCGTGCTCTACCAGCGGTGGATCCTCGCGTTCGCGAACAACTTCATCAGCATGCCCGACCTCTACAACATGAAGAAGCGGGCGCTCTTCGAGCGCGGCGACCTGGTGCTCGCGGGCCGGCTCTTCACGCTCGCGGTGCTCGTGCCCGATCGCGCGGCGCACGCGGCGGCGGCGGCCGAGGGCACGATGTTCCTCGCGTACGTGAAGGTCGACGCGCCGAACGAGAGCTTCGAGGTCGTGGTCCCCGTGACCTACGGCAACAGCGTGGGCATCGTGCCGGGCAAACGCGGCGTGTTCCGCGACACGAACGGCAAGGAGTACGACGCGATCATCACGCAGATCATCAAGCAGCCTGTCTCGCTCTGGGAGGCCGCGACCGCGCCGTTTTCGAAGATCGCCAAGTTCATCTCGACCAAGCTCCAAGCGCTCGGCGAGAGCGGCGACAAGTCGATGGACGCGGCGGTCGCGGCGGCCGAAAAGGCTGCTCCCGCCGCGCCCCCTGCTCCGGCTGCTCCGGCTGCTCCGGCCGCGCCGGCCGCGCCCCCTGCGCCCGCGCAGAGCCCCCTCGGCGGCACCATCGCGGCGGGCGGCGTCGCGCTCGCGGCCATCGGCTCGGCGGTCGCGGTGATTATGAATCAGCTCCGGGCGCTCAGCGCGCTCGACATCCTCCGCGCGACCATCGCGATCATGCTCCTCATCATGGCGCCTTCGGCCTTGCTCGGTTGGCTCAAGCTCCGCCGGCGCAACCTGGCCATCGTGCTCGAAGGCGCGGGTTGGGCGCTCAACGATCGCTTGCTCCTCACGCGCAGGCTCGGCCGGCTCTTCACGCGCAAGCCGCCGCGGCCGGCCGGATCCACGGTCGACAGATCCGATCTCGTGCCGAGCCTCGAACGCGACGAGGACGAAGAGGGGATGAGCGGCTGGGTGATCCTGCTCATCGTGGTGCTCCTCTTGGTGGCCGCGTACACCTTCCGTGGGCCGCTGATTCATTATCTCAAGCTGCTCTTGCCGTAGGCGCCCGCGGGCTCTCGCCGCGAGGAGGCCACCCCCTCTCCTTCTCTTGGCGTCTTTGCGTCTTTGCGCCTTTGCGTCAAATTCCGGATCTCTCGGAGGTCGCGACGATCACGTGATCGATCATGCGATCTCCGTCGAAGATGAACCTCCCGTCAAACGGCCTCTCCGCCAGCATGAGCGGGATCCAGAGGCGATCGTCCTCCCACATCGCGTCGAACGGGATCGCGTCGAGCGGGGTCCAGAGCGGCACGGCCTCGTCGGTCTCCGTGGCTTCACCTTCACACGATGTGGAGGAGAGCACGTGGCATTCGAGGCCATATCCATCGGTGAATTGAAAACGGAGGCGCCCGCGCCGATCGGGCGGAGAGGCGCGGACACAGACCTCCTCGTGCGCCTCGCGCAACGCGGCCTCCTCCGGCGTCTCGCCCGGCTCGATGCGCCCGCCGGGAGCGTTGATCTTCCCGGCGCCGAGGCCGCGCTTCTTGCGGATCAAGAGCACCTCGCCGCCGCGGACGACAAAGAGCAGGACAGCGACGTCGGTTGGGACCCATGAATCCCAATCGATGTCATTGAGCGACGCGATTGGACGGAGGCCCATGGGAGCTCGTTACAAGAGAGACGCGACGTCTTGCAGGAGCGCGCCGAGCAGGCTCGAACGGTCGCTGTGCAAGAAGAAGTGATTGCCGGGGAGCATACGGAGGTTGAACTTCTGCGTGGTCACGCTCCTCCACGCGTCGACCTCGTCGCGCGTGACCTCCGCGTCGGTGAGCCCGCCAAAGGCGGTGACGGGCACGTCGAGCGGGGGCTCGTCGGCGGCGGCGTACGTCTCCCAGATGGTGAAGTCGGCGCGGATCACGGGCAAGACGAGCTGCATCAGCTCCTCGTGCTCCAAGATCTCTTTGGGCGTGCCTTGGTAGTTGATGAGCTTTTGGCGGAGCGCGTCGTCCGGGAGGTGGTGAATCGGGTTCTCGACCCGGCTCAGGTGCGGCGCGGGGGAAGCGCTCGGGAAGAGGTGCGCGGGCATGGGCAGCCCCTCCCGCCGGAGCCGGCGGGCCACCTCGAAGATCATGAGACCTCCCAAGCTGTGGCCGAAGAAGATGAAGGGCAGATCCAGGTGCGGTTTGAGCGAAGGAAGGAGGGAGTCCACGAACGCGCTCATGGCCGTGAGCGGCGCCTCACGCATCCTCGCCTCGCGGCCGGGCGCTTGCACGAGGCACACGTCGAGCGCGGGCAGGGCCTCGGCCCAGCCGCGAAAGGCCGATGGACCGCCGCCGGAGTACGGGAAGCAGAAGAGCCGGAGCTTCTTCTTGGCGGGCTGGGCCTTGCGGAGGATCCAGTCTTGGTGAGGTTTGTTGGCCATCGGAGATGCCTTTCGTCAAACGATGCTCACCCCGGGCAGGGCAGATAGACCGACGCGCGGGCGGTGCTCGTCACGTAGACACGCATGTAGTGCGCGTGGACGTGGACGCCGCCCACCTCGATCTTGTCGACCGCGGCCTTGACGCAGCCTTGGCCGCCGCCGAAGCTCAAATCGGTGGAGAGCTTGTCGCGCACCGACTTGAGCCGTTGGCCGATGTCGAGCTTGAGCGCGGCGCGGGCCTGATCGCGGATGGTGTCGGCGTCCATCGCGGCCTTGAGCTTGAGGAGGAAGTTCTTGGTCTCGATGGTGGGTTGGAGGTCGGGGATGGTGAGCTCGTTGTCTTTGACCTCGGGGTGGCCTGCCATGTAGATGTCGCCGTCGAGCGTCATGCTGATGCCGCCTTTTTCGACCGGGCCGGCCAGGTGCAGCTTGAGGACGAGCTGGTCTTTGATGGCGTAAATCTCGGGCTTTTCCATGTAGATCGTGGGGATCTCTTTGGAGAAGTGGAGCTTGCCGTCGGTGAAGGCGAGCGACATGGCTTTGGCCAGCTCATCGTACTTGGCGGCGATGGGCACGGTGACGGTGAACGGGCCGGGTTGGATGGTGGCCACGTTGGCGAGCGGCGGCAGCGGGCCGGAGCCCTCGCCCGAGCAAGGGATGGTGACCGAAGGGGCGATGACGAGCGCGAGGTCCTTCTCGATGCCGTCGGCGAGCACGGTGGGCCCCGCCTCGACGCCGAGCACCTTGAGCGTGGCGCAGCCGCTCGCCTCGCCCAAAGGCAGGTCGATGGGCTTGGCGACGCGCTGGTGGGCCTCGCTCACGAGGGGTTTGAGGTCGTACGCGAAGTCTTCGAGCTTGCCTTGGACCTGCTTTTTGATCTTTTGGAGCACGTCGGCGATCGTGTCGGCGAACTTGATGACACGGCTGCCCGAGGTGACGTTGAGCTCGAGCGATTGGAACTTGGCCACGTATCCCGACGTGATGACGGGCTCTGCCTTGATCTCGAAGTCGAGCGGGATATCGAGGCTCGACACGGGCATATCGGCGTTCGCGTCCACGTGGAGCGAGAGCTCGACGCGGCCTTGGCCGAATTTGACGCTCACGTCGCCGCGCTTCCACGTGAACTTGCGCTCTTTGCCGAGCATGGGGAACGTGCCTTCGCCCGTGGGCGGGAGGTTCTCGTTGACGGCCTTTTTGAGCCCTGCGCCCGTGACCGTGGCGTGCATGACGATGCGCGACGGCGTCGGGTCCGCGATGGGCTCGGCGCCTCCTTCGGGCGGCCTCGGGGGATAGAGGGCTTCGTTGCCGGAGCACCCGGCGAAGGCGAAGGGGGAGAGGGCGCTCGCGGCGACGAGCCCGGCGATGATGGTGAGCCTCGACATGGCGGGCACGAAAACCCAAGTTCCGGCCGGAAGTCAAGGGGGCACGGCGCGGGCGATGCGGCGCGATCAGGGCGATCCCGCGCGTCGATCGCGGACTGCTCAGCACCCCACGATGTGAATGCGCTTGCGGTGCGACTCCACGACGCGCGTCGTGAGCTTCTGCTCCCAAGGCACGGTCGAGCGCAGGTCGAACATCACGAGCCAGCCCTCGGCGAGCCCGGCGGCGTCGAGATACCGGCTCACCTGCTCGAGCGCGCGCTCCTCCGTGTGCGTATCCCGGCGGAGCTTCACCTCGATGGCGTACCGCGCGCCCTGCCACTCGACGAGCAGATCCAAAGCGCCGCGGCCGAGCCCATATTCACGTTCGATCCGGCCGCCGCCGTTCACCACGCGTTGCAGAAACGCCATCAACATGAGGTGAGGCCCGGACTCGCGGTAACCAAACCCCTCTGTCGAAAGGTGGCCGTCCTCGCGCCAAAACACCTGCCAGCCCGCCATGAGCTTGTCCATGTCGAGCGCGCCTTCCGGCGTGAGGTACCACTCGGTCGGTTGGTGCATGCTCACCTGCCGGATCCAGCCCAGCGCGCGTGGGATCACCTCGCGATAAATGGGGTTCGCGATCACGAGCTCGCCGCGGTGCACCCGGACGAGCCCGAGGCCCAGCACGTACGCCGCGTCGTCTTCGAGCGCGTCGTCGCTCAAGCGCTCTCCGACGAGCATGGGATCGAGGAGCTTCTTGACCCGCGGGTCGCGGAGCTTGTGGATGAGCGAGTCGATGTGCGTGCGCCGCTCCAAGATGATGGTCTCTTTGGCGGCTTCGACGTGCGCGGCCGTGATGGGGACGGTCCTGTCGCGGAGGTCTCGATCCACCACTTGATCCGCGAGCGCGTTGACGAGCCACGGGTGCCCTTGAGAGAGCTCGGCCGCTTTGGCCACCGCTTCGGGCAAGAAGCGTTGTCCCGTTGCCTTGGTGTGTTGCTCATAGAGCTCCGCCACCTCGGGCTCCGTGAACGGGCCAATCGTGGTCGCCTCGGCGGTGATGTTGAACGGAGACGCCGAGCCGAGCCACGCGACGGCCGTTCGCTCCTCTTGAGTCACCACATAATCGCGTACGTTTCGCTGGCCCACGAGCACGACGCTGTGGGGGAAAGGTGTGTTGCGACGTCCGATGTAGCCATCGCGGAGCTGGGTCAAGAACGAGACCATCGCCGCGCCGACCAGACAATCGGCCTCGTCGAAGAAGACAACGAAGGGACGAGGCGCGCGCGCCGTGAGGTCCGAGAGGTACTGGACGATCGCGGTGTCGGGATCCGCCAGAAAATGAGGGCGATCCGCGGGCGCCCCGAGCGCCGGGAGCTGCTGCTTGACGGCCAAGTCGAGCTTGGTGAGCACCGGGATAAAGGCCTTTGCAGGCTCCGGCTTGTCGCAGGCGACTTGGAGGTCGACCCAGATCGCGCACGCGTCGGCGCCCGCGTTGTAGTGCTCCACGAGCCATTGCGCCGAGGTCGTCTTGCCTGTTTGCCGGCCGGCGTGCAGCGTAAAGCATTTGCCACGCCCAATGAGCTCCATCACCCGGCCGAGCCGCCGCTCGGGGGGCAGCATGTAGTGCTGGTCCGGGAAGCAAGGGCCGGTGGTGTTGAATTCGAGCATCACGGGGCCGACGATGCCATAGATCCGCCCGGTTCGCATCTCTCTTCTTCAACGTCGCTCGCGCCGCTTACGAGGCGCGAGCGCGCTCCCGCCGCGAAAGGTGCGCGGGTTTACCTCCGAACGGGGGGACGCGGGCGAATCGGGTTGTGGCCCGCTCAACGCTCGTGTACGAGGGGCGGTATGGAAAAGGTCACCATTTATCATAACCCCCATTGAAACTCATCGAGCAATGCGGTCCGCATTGCGAGCGATCTCGGCGTGGAGGCAGAGACCATCCTTTACATGAAGACGCCGCCCGACGCGGCGACGCTCCGGGGAATCATCAGCAAGCTGGAAGATCCCGTCACCGCCCTCGTGCGGCGCGACAGCCTGTTTCAAAAGCTCGAGCTCACCGAGGCCGACGTGGCCACGCCGGATCAGGTGGTGGCGCTCCTCGTCAAGCACAAAGCGCTCCTCCAACGGCCCATCGTGGTGACGGAGCACAAAGCCATCGTAGGGCGCCCCAAAGAGCGCGTTACCGCGCTGCTCGAACCGCTCGCGCGGTAGGGTCGGCTCAC
>CAYTJL010000303.1:0-10594 GCA_964437785.1 uncultured Polyangiaceae bacterium | reverse complement strand
GGCCCATTGTCGTCGATGGTTTGGAACACCCGTCCGAGCGCGTCGAGATGGGTGACACGGGGCGTGCCCGCGTGCGCGGCGGCAAGCTCCGCCGCACGCCTCTCCGGGTCGCCCGCGGGGAGCTTTAACCGCTCTTCGTACCAAGCGCTCTCGATCACCGTGTCATTCGGGTCGTGCGACGCAGAGCGCCACGCATCAAAGACCACCTTCGAGAAAGTGCCATTCGGGAGATCGGTTCGGATGAGCCTGTCGAGCGCGTCGTACCACAAGATCGGTGAGACGCCTTCGGGGCCTACGTCGTCTTCATATTCAGGCGTCGCGCTGAAATAAGGCTCGTACTGTTGGATGGGCTGCCCCTTGTTGTTCCACACCGTGCGCCCGGTCCCGACCCATCGCGGCGCTCCGTCCTCGCCCGGCTCGGCCTGGATCTTCTTCATCACCTCACGAAGAAAGCCGTCCGCATAAACGTAGCTCTCTTGCCATCGCGTATCGCTCTGCCCGTGCCTCTCCCGCGCGCGCACGTGGACCCGCGCCGGCTTGCCTGCCAGCCGATACCGATCGAGATCCACCGTATAGGTCGAGGTCGGGTCATCGAGCGTGTCCCCCTCTCCGGCACCCTCTTTGCCCATTGTTGCCAAGGCGATCACGCGGCCGAGCGCGTCAAAGCGCGCGGCGCTCCGGTTCTGATTGGGATCGACGATGAGCTTGGGCGCAAGAACGCGATAATCGTAGAGCGCCGACGTGACGTTTTCGAGCGGATCCGTGACCTGGACAGGAAAGAGCCGCGCCTCGTCAACAACAAAGCTCGTGACGGCCCCAAACGGATCGATGGCCGCGACGGGCAAATAAAACATCTCCCCGGAGAACACTTGCCGCGCCGAAGGCGCCCACCACGCCGGGTCATCCCCCAAGCGCACGTATCCACCGCTCTCCACCATGGCATCGCTTACGCGATCGCCGAACACATCCGCGAGCAGCCCCGGCGTCAAGGCTTTTTCATAACGTTGGTACGGGAGCGCGAGCGACTCGACCACCCCGAGCGGGAGCGGGCCCGAGCCGTCATTCGCTTGATACAGCGTGCGATGCTGCGACAAGAGGCGTTTCTCCGCCGCCCCGCTCGGTGTCGCCTCGTAAGGGATCTCCGCCGCTGCGTTGGCCCACGCCCGCGCCGCGTCCATGGTGATGGGTGGATTCTTGGTCGTCGTGGGAGGCGCTCCCATCGGGACCCAATCATCCCATCGGCGGAACACCGGCGCTTCAAACAACATGCCCGTAAGCTCGTACGAGCGTGTCTCCACGGGCAGGCCCACCCGATACCACCCTTCGTCCTCGGCGTGGTGCGCCACGTCCACCTCGGTGAGCGTGGCGACGCTGCGACTCTGCGCCTCTGTAACAGCGTTCGCCCGGCGCGGATACCCAATGTGGACGCTCTTCCTCACCACCCCAAACGTGTCTACTTCGATCGAGAGAGAGTGTGTGATCCGAGGGTCGGTCAAGACACGCTCGGAGTGAAGCTCGATGGTCTCGATAGGCACCGACGAGAAGACGCCGTGACGCTCCCCGATCACCGGCTCATGGCGCCGCACCGCGTAGCGAATTTCGGTGACCAGATGGGGCCTGTTTGGAAACGCCCCGTCGTCCGTATAAACCTCTCTCCGCACGACTTGCCCCTTGAGCGCGCGGTACGCCTCGCCGATGTCGTCCCCGGTGACGTGACTCGGAAGCTCTTCGCGAGGCAGGAGGGACCATGCCCCATTCCCCTCCACCTCGAACGCGGTCAATTGCCTGCCGCGCACGGCTCCGGTGTGAAACCACGTCTTGATGAGCACCGGGGGCACGCGGAGCGCCGACGTTGGCCCTTTGAACGTCTCGGCGTCCCGCTGGTCCACCCTGCCAAAGCCCCGAAATTCGCGCTCTTCACCGTCGTAATGGCCATGGTGATACGTGTAGGTCGTGACGATGGAGCGCCCTGTGATCGCGTCGTGCGCCTCGACCTTGGCGAGCACCTGGACCGGGAAAGGAAGCCTCGACGCGCACCAATGGCCCTTCGATTGGTCGTCCAGATAAAAGTGGGTCGAAGGAAGGTGCGTGAGCTTGGTCTCCGCCCCGAGGTTGTTGGTGATGGTCGCGAGCAAGTGAGGCTTTTTGCTGTCCAAGAGGTCCGCGCACCAAATGGGCGGTCCGCTCGCTTCAGGCGACTTTTCACCGGCCCACACCAAACACGCTGTGCCGGTGCCGAGCAGATCCATGACGGTGAGCGAGCCAAGCTCCTCTTCGCTGTACCACAAGAGCACCTTGTGAGCCTTCGAGAACGAATTCCCAGCAAGGTTGCGCCACACGTGGACCGCGCGCCGGCCCGCGTAAAAGAGATCCGTGGTGCCCGAGCCGTCCGCGTCGCCGAGGCGGATGCGGCGCGCGTCGAACAGCTCGGGGTGGTCGATAAACGGCGCGTTCTCCATCACGACCTTTGCGCCGAAGCGGCCATGACCGAGGTTTGGCCAATAACACACCTCGCCGTTTTGGATGCGCACGATGTCCGCGAGCCCATCTCCGCTCATGTCGGCGAGGAGCACGGCCACCCGCGGATCGCTCGATACGAGCGAGGGCGGGGTGTGGTTGTCGTCGTCGGGCAGCGTCACCGAACGAGGGTGCTCATAGCCGACCAACCCCTCTCCGCGCCGCCCGCGGATCGAGGGATACCACAGAATCTCGCCGTGCAGGGTGAGGAGCAGATCGTCAATCCCATCCCCGTTGAGATCCGCGAAGTGGACGCGCGCGTTCTTGACGTTGATGTTCGGCGCCGCGCTGAAATAGCGAAACGGCTCCCATCCAATCTCGTCGGCCCGGCGAAAGAAACCTTTGATGTGGGGCTCGAAGAACACCATCTCTTTGCGCCCGTCGCCGTCGATGTCGGTGACTTGGCCGCCCGAGAACGAAGGCCGGGAGTCGAGGTAATTCATGGCGCCGAGCCGGCCATGGCCAAGGTTCTTGGCGTAATAGAGCGCGTGGTTACGCTCGAAGAGCACCCCGGGCAACCCCTCGCTGTCGAGGTCCACCCACGGCGCCGACACGGGCGGGCGGCCCCCGGCGGGCAAGTTGATCTCGCGGATCTTCGCGTGCTCCGGGAAAGCAACCTCGGTATAACCGAGCGAGAGCGGCGGCAGCTCTGCTTTGGTCAACGACCCGTCCGCGTGACGCTCAACGCCGATCTGCGTCACCGTGCTGAGCTTGGTAAGTGCTTTGTCCTCTTGATACGCAAAGTTGGTGGAGCGCACGAGGTACGGCGCTTCGCCCAGCTCCGCGAAGTGATGGAACATGAGCGCGCGCCGGCAAAGGCGGTACGTCCTCACCTCGAACCCACTTCGATACGTAGAGAACGGGTCGGCGCGACAAGGCCAAGGTCCCTCTTCGAGCGGTGATGGGTCATCCGCGTCGTGCTCGCCGTAGTCGAAGACCATCTCGAAGGACGCGGAGCCGAGCAGGGGTGATGAATCAAACGGCACCTTGTTGCCGTAGCGTACCCGCTTGAGATAGCGCTGCGCGGTCACAGCTTGTTCGCCGCGGTGCGCCTCGGACACCCCATCACCGACACCCGCGCGATCTTCGGCCTTGTAGACGTACACCACGACGTCTCCAAAGGGGTCTTCCACGCGGGAGAGCAACCACGAAAAGACTCGCGTAGGATCGCTCGGATCGGCGATGCGGCAAGCCTCGCTGTCTCCATAGATGCTCTTCACGTTGTCGCGGCTCGTCACGACCCAATGGGCATCACCATCGCTCCGCGTCCAGCGCTCGATGCGTGCAAAGAGCCCTTCGATCCGCGGCCGATACCGCTGGACGCGAAAGCCGTCACGTGCTTTGGGCTCGCCGATAGGCACCAGCTCTTCCGCGCCCGCGAGCACAAACGTGTCTTGATCGCCTGCGTAGGTCGGGATCCTCTTTTCGGTCCTGCGCGCGATGGCCGGCACTGACAGATGAAACCCGAGCCCAAAGGGGCCGTTGCCAGCGCCGGAGTCATACCGGAGCACGAGATCCGGCGCCCCTCTGCGCCCGGGGCTCGCGCCGAGCGGGATGGAGAGAGAGGCTGTCCCGGTGGAAGGGCTCACCGAAAAGGTCTCTCCGATGGCGCGGATCGCGCCGCCCCCTTTGGGCAACGTGGGGACGGCGCCGACGTCGCCGAGCTTGACACCGCCTGTGCCACTCCCGAGCGGCGCGGACTCTTGGGAGGCTTTGGTAGGAGGAGGCGCGCGGCGGGGGTCATCGCTTTGCATGATGCCCCTCACACCAGCCGGAATTCGAGGTACAAGAGCACATCGACGAGCTTGTCCGCGTCGATGGAGCTGGGCTCTTCTTGGGATTACGTCGCGAGGTCGCCCGGCGCCGTGATGGACACGAGATGGCTTTTACGCACCGCCGAGGTGAAGCCAAGGGGGAGCGGCGCAGCGGGGAGCCCGAAGAACGCGGCGTCCGGCGCGAACCCGCTGACGGCCTCGCCATCCACGTTGAGGGCCGCGCCCTGTCCGAGCGCCCCGCCCTCGGTCAAGAGGAGCACGCGCCCGCTCACCATGTCGATGGAGCGGTCTTTGACGAAGAAGGGGAAGTGCCGATCCAAAAGCTCGATCGGGATCGTCGTCCCCAAGGTCTCGCTGATGAGCCGTTGATACGGGGTAGGAAATTCTCGCCGAAGGCTGAACATCCGACGAATCGGGTGAGCTTGCCAATACGCGGCGAGGCTCCCTTGGACGGCGGCGCTCTTGGACTCGACGACGTTTCGGAGCGCCAAGTCTTCTTCGGCCGTGTAGCTCAGCGTGAGAACGACGTCTTGAATGGCTTGGTAATCGAACGGGCGGATCGACGTCGGGAGCTCGATCGCCCAACGGCTCTCCACCGCGCCGGCTCCCTCGAAGGGCAGGTATCGTTCATCGCGGAACGACACCTCGAACATCCCCGCGTCCCCATGCGCGGAGCTGGTTGCCATCGACGTGGCGCCGACGAGCGGAACGGAGAGGAGCGCGCCGGTCGCCGCCGATGGCGTGCTCCGAAGCTTGCTCCCGAGGAGCCGCAAGGTCGCGCCCACGTTGGTAAAGGGCCCAACGACACACGGGATGCTCATGCGGACGGCCTTGAGCCGGCGCTTGTAGTGACCCGGATACACGAGGTCGAAGAACACCTCGGGGATGGTCACCTCTGCGCGCCCGGACGCGCGGAGCGCGAGCAACGCCGCGGGGTCAATCTGCATGAGCGAGAAGGCTTGTTCGATCTCGATGGTGCGGGTGTTGGTGATCAAGAATCGCCGCTCCATGGCATGAAGATCCAGGAGCAAACGCTCGCCCGCGAGGAGCCCCGCGCGCCCGTCATCCCAATACGTCTCGGCGAGCGCGACGCCGGTCACGTCCCCGCGCTCGAAGTGATACGCCTGCTCGGCGAGGCGAGCCATCGCGAGCGCGCTCCGGTACGCGGCGCGATAAAGCTCGTGAATCTTGCCGGCCAAAAACGTGTAAAGGCCAAGGCTCGTGAACTTGTCGCGAGAGAAGTCGAGCAGCTCGGTTTGCTGGGCGATGGACGCTTGGTGCAGGGCGAGCCCGCGCTCGCTGATCTTGACGCGGAGCCGGGCGGCGGCGAGCTGGCGATCGATCCTCATGAGGTCAAAGGCCGCAAGCTCCTTTTGATGGAGCCACCCCTCGCGCCGCCGTTCAAAGCTCGCTTCAAGCCCGGCGGTAGAAGACATGGAATCGGCCGCTTTGCCGAGCACGCCCACGTTGGTCGCAAAATGGCTGATCGCGCTCGAAATCTCGGCGCCGCCGTACTTCATGGCCATGGGAGAGCCAACTTGCGGCGTATACGCGACGATGCTCGACACGATCTGCAAGGACGCTTCGTAGTTGTAGAGCATCCCGGCCATCTCGCGCGCGGCTTGTTGGAGCACCTCGCTCGATGTCCTGTCTTGGATCAGGAGGGCATTGTAATAATCGCGCCGGTATTGCGCGGCCTCGCGCTCGCGCTCCAAAGATTCGAGCGAAGCTTTGGCTGAATCCACCTCCCACTCCCGCATTTGCGTGGTCATGTGGTTCATGTCTTGTTGATGAACCAAACGAAGATGCGAGAGCGCTTCGCCGTCCTTCTTCTCCATCGCGGAGAGGAGCGCTTGGCCAAACGACTGCACCGTCGTCGTGAACGCTTTGGCGCGCTCGATCAAGAACGTGAACCGGTACGGCGGCAGCGCGTCCCCCACGCTCGGGAGCACGTCGGTCGCCGAGAGCCCCTCGGCCTTTGCGCGGGCGAGCAGCTCTTGATCGATCTCGGGCGAGAAGAGCGGCAGCTCCCGGCGAGCGCCCGTGATGTCGAGGCAATGCCGGATTTTGAAGCGCCGATCGTCGATGCGGTCCCAATAGGCAAAGAGCTTTTCGTTCGGCGGCACGCAGAACACGGGAGAGATGGAGCGGAGCAAGCTGCGAAGGAACGCGGGCGCGGTGTCGGCAATGGCGTGTCCCGAGAGCTTGTCGAGCGCGCCCGCGCCGGACCGGGCCCCCGCGCTTTGGTGCGCCGTCCAAAGCCCGCGTGTGGGCTGGTTCGAGGAATAGGCGCGATAGCGCTTGCCCTCCCTGAGCGAAGGCGCGAGCCTCACCGTCCGTTTGGCGCGCTCCACGGCAGAGGCGCTCACCTCGCGCGCGAGCGAGGTCCCGAGCGCGTCTCCCCGTGCTCGCGAGAAGAAGGCGCCGTTGCGCCAACTCTCCATCTCGATCAAGAGCCCGGGGGTCCCTTGCAGGGTCGAGGCGATCTGCGCGAACGTCTTTGGAGCGCCATCACTGCATGCTCCAAGCTCCTTTGGCCGAGGGCCCAAGACATCGGCCGCGAGGGTGTAGAGCGACATCGCCTCGCCCACGGACTCACGGGTGAACTGCGTAAAGAGATGGTCCGCCCAAGCGAGGAGGTTTTCGACATAGGCCATGACGACGGCCTTTTGGTAGGCCGAGAGGCGCAGGCGCGCGATCGCATGAGGGTTGAACGGATCCCGCTCATACGCCGCCGCGGCGTCCGGGTCGGTGAGCGCGTCGCGGAGCACCTCAGGGGTTTTGCCGCGGAATTCGAGATAACGCCACACCCGATCGGCCCTTCGGCGCGCGCGCTCTTCGGCGGAAGCGCCTTGGGGAACGGCGATGGTCTCGGTCGCCGTTGGATCGAAGATCACGTGAACCCACCGCTGCGCCTCGGCGTAGCGTTGAGCCGCGCTCAGGTGACGTGCGATGAGGAGCGGGATGTGCAAGAACAGCTCGCGCAGGTAGACGCCATAAGGGCCTTTGAAGTCGAGCTTGCCTTGACGGACATGATCGATGATCCTCCCGCCGGCCGGCTTGATCGGGGCCTTTGCCTCGCCGAGCACGCGTTGGGTCGCGATGTCCAAGAGGCCGTCGACGCCGTCGAGGAAGAAGCGCCGTCCGATCTCCTCGGCGAGCGTGGTCCCGAGGCGCCTCATCCAGTAGCGCCCATCGTCCCGGGTGGAGCGCTGGATCAAGAGCATGTCGGCGCCTTGGGTCACGATCACGTCTTGGGGTGAGCCCGGGACGGCCAAAAGCTCAACGCCGGCCGGGAGCGTCGCGATCTTGTCTTGATAGAGACCCTTCGTGAACCAATCGCGCATCCCCTTCTTTTCCCGGTCCACGAGGGCGAGGCGCGTTGGGTCGAGGATCAGGTTGGCGAGCGCTCCGAGCGACCAAGTGATGGAGATGGATTGCACCGGGCCGGGCAACGGGAGCTTGATCGTCGGCGCGGGGAAGCCCGTGTAGAGGGTGCCACTCTTGACGCACAGAAGCTCGGGCGGGGGCCAAGGCGCGTCCACGTTCAAGACATGTTCGGCCTTTCGGCGATAAAGGTCGATCGTCCCCCGAAACATGAAGTTACGCCCATGCACGTTGAGCCGTTCGGCGCTCCCGGGCTCGATCCACATCCAATCCCAGCTCGGCCCCTTGAGCGTATAATCGTCCACCGCGGCGAGGTGCGGCAAGCCTGGGAACGAGAGCTTGGGATCGTGAAGCAGGGCGTCGACGATGTCGGTGAGGGTGCCCGCGCCCGTGCTGAACGAGCCACCCGAGGGGAGCGCGATCTCTTGGACGACGCCCCACCGGCCGTCCGGTTCGAGCGTCGTGTACTTGAGGCGCATCGTGTGCTGATAGCCGTCGAAGCGAGAGGAGCTGTCTTGAATGGTTTGGATGCTCCGTGTGCGGATGTCCGTCCAAAACACGTAGAGCCTGCCCCGGTGAACCACCGGAGAGACGCGCCGGCCCGTGATCGGCGCGCTCACCTTGCGCCAAGGCGACCACGACACCGCTTGGCCAAAGCGGGTGAGCGCGACGTTGAGCCCCTCCGCGGTGCGGTGATAAAACGTGGGTGGGTCGCCCGGCGCGACACCGAAGAGATGGAGCACGTCGCCGTCGTCGCGGACGTCATGATAAGCGCCTGCAAGGGTCAAGCTGCCCAGCTCTTCAAACCCTTTGATGTACGCGGCATAGGCGTCGAGCACGGTTTGATCGCTCGGGTCGCCGCGGAGCAGCGCTTGTTCCAGGGCCTCGAAGAGCGGGGTCTTGTCGTCGCGGAGGTCCGGCTCCAAAAAACTCTCGGGGTAGACAAACACCCTTCGGTTTGCCTCCCACGTGCGGTAGCTCCGCCGCCAAGCCCACTCCTCGCGCGCGCCTTCGTCAAGCTCGACGTGAACGTGCAGAGGGTCATCGGGAGAGCGATTGTCTTGCTCCAACCCCATGAGCACACGATGGATGTAGAGCTGCACGCTCCCGATCGCGGCGGCGATCCGCGATGTGGTGGCGCATCCGCCCGCCTCCACGTCGAGCAGAAAATACGGATACAAATCACTTCGGTCGCGGAGCGTAGAGGACGGGCCAAACACGATGGCTTCCATCAGCGCTTCGCGGCGCGCGGCGCGTTGCGGCTCTTCGATGGTTTCGAGCACGCGATCGCGCTCCTCTTGGTTCGTCGTGCGGCGATGAACCTCGGCGAGCAACGCGCCCGCGGCCCGCGCGTGATCGTCGTAGTCCTCCGAGACGATCCAGGCGATCACCTCTCTGCTCACCCCGAGCTGCTCTTCCCATGATGAGGTGTCTTGTGTGGTGAAGAGCGTGAGGATCGTGTCGAGATCCGCGAGAGAGGTAATGAGCGGAGTGCTCCAATCAGGGGCGGTGAGCGATGTGAGAAGCCCATGAAGGGTGAGCCCAAGAAGCTGCGCGAGCCTCGCCATCCGATAGACCAACGAGAGATGGTCCCGCGTGAGCAAGAGGCCGCGATCGAGCGCGTTCTCTGCCGTCTCCGAGAACCCGAGGCGCGGCGCGAGGTGGCGGAGCAGCTCCGCAAGCTCATCGATCGAGAGCCCGAGCGCCGCGGCGAGCCGACCCGCCATGAGGGAGTCCCCACCACCGTTTGGCGCAAACGCGGGATGAAGAAAGCGCACCGTGTCTTGTGGTAATGGACCTCCTGCTGTGACGAGGGAAGGAGCGTTAAAGATGCGCTCAAAGAGGGGTGCGCGATCGCTCTCTACAACGTCGTTGCCGAGGGGCGCAAAGAGGGAGCACGCCTCTTCAAGAGAGACGTTGAGGCGCCTCATCACCCGCTTTACCGTCGCCACCTGGAAGAGCGCTGCCCTGTCGATCTCGCTTTTTCCGAGGGCGTGCAACATCACGTCCAGCTCTCTTAACGAGATGCCGAGCTTCTTTGCGAGCCTGACGAACCGATGAGCGCGATCGAGGTGTGCGAGGGAGAGCCCGTGGATACGCTCGACGTCGGCGCCGATGCTCTTCGCGTCGAGCTTCTCCGCAAGGATGGTTGGTCCCGCGGCGCCGTTACGGACGAAGCGTGACGAGAGCAGATCGTCAAGCTCGGCGCGCGAGAGCCCCGAAGGCGCGAGCAAGGAGGACGCGTCAAACGGCTCAACGTGCTCGCCGTGGAGCACGAAGTGGGTGGCGTAGAGCCGGCGTTGCGTCGCAATCGAGGGATCCGGCGTGGTGATGAGGGCGTCGTCGAGCGGCGAGAGGCCAAGCTCCGCGCGGGTCGCCACGGGCTCAGCGACTTTGGCATCGCGCGCGATCTCTCCGCGGCTCGTGCCGAGATGGGCAAGCAGGCCCGCGAGCGCCGTCGCGGCGCGCGAGAACGGCACACGAAACGACGTCGCGGCGCGGGCCAAGACATCACGATACACAAACGTCTCGACACCGGCTCTCTCGCGGAGGTCTCCCTCGTATCCGTGCAAGCGCGCGAGATGCCCTTCGAGCGCTTCACATACGATGTCGAGCGTTGGGAGGATGTGGCTCGTGTTCTCGCACGAAAGCTCAATCTCCCACAGATCGGGCCTACGCGTCCTCAGGTTCAAGGGGTGGCTACGCTTGGCTCCCGAGAACCAACGTTGTTCCACCTTCTCTTCGACGAAGGCCATCAAATCGGCAAAGTAGGCCGCGGGCCCAAAGATGGATTGGCACCGATCGCACCGGCAAAACGAGAGCGAGCCGAACATCGCCTCGAACCCGTCGATCTCGCGGAGCGAATCGAGCACGGTCGTGCTCGTGTTGTCCACGGCCGAGAAGCCCTTTTGATC
>CAYTJL010000302.1:0-10703 GCA_964437785.1 uncultured Polyangiaceae bacterium | reverse complement strand
CACGGTGAACGGGCTCTGGGGCACGCTCGTGACGGGCGACGTGACCGACACGTACGGCGGCCCGCTCACGCGCAACGTAGGCGGCATCCAGCTCACCGCGGCGCTCGGCGGCATCACGCACCTCGCGCCCTCGTACACCATCAACACGCCGCTCCGGCTGCGCGTCTACGGGCTCGACGCGTCGATCTACCTCGTCAAGGCCGCGGCGAGCGCGTTCAGCTTCTCGATCACGGGCATCAGCCTCTCGGCCACGGGCCTGAGCTTCACGCTGCCGTCGGCGCTCGAGCTCAAGAACAAGGCGCCGGGCATCGAGGGCGGCGGCCCCACCATCAAGATCCCGACCATCAAGATCCGCCTCGGCGCCGTGCGGATCTCGGTGACGAGCATCTTCATCTTCATCTGAGGCGGAGCGGAGATCTCTTGAAGACCTTCAAGCCCAACAAGCTGAGCCTGGTGTGGAAGACGTTCGATCTCCACAACAAGACGTACTTCAGCGTCGTCTTGCTCGTGATGGTCGACCTCGACCAAGAGCCTGGATTTTACGGCGAGGTCGACCTCTGGAAGCTCTCGGGCGAAGAGCTCGGCAAAGAGACGATGCTCGACGAGTGCATGCCCAAGAAGCGCGGCGAGATGATCGCGAACGGCCGCTGCTTCACGCCGAAGGGCGCTTCCGTGCAGGGGTCGAGCGTGCGCATCAAGATCGGGACGGTCGACAAGACGCTCTACGTCTTCGGCGATCGCGTGTGGGAGTGGCACGGCGCGATGTCGCTCCCCGAGCCGTTCACCGAGATGCCCGTCGGCTGGACGCACGCGTTCGGCGGTGAAGGCGAGCCGCACAACCCGCTCGGCCGCGGCATGCCCTCGAAGAGCGGAGGCCCGAACCGCCTCCCCAACGTCGAGGACCCGAAGCACCTCATCAAGTCGCGCGGGGACAGGCCCGCGCCCGCGAGCTTCGAGCCCATCGATCTGCAGTGGCCGCAGCGCTGGTCCAAGATCGGCAGCTACGACATGGCGTGGGTCGAGAAATACGCGCCCGGGTTCGCGCCCGACATCGACCTGTCGATGTTCAACACCGCGCCCGACGATCAACAGATCGAAGGGTTTTGGAGGGGCGACGAGGCCTTCGTGATCGAGAACATGCACCCGTCGATCGCGCGGATCGAGGGGCGCCTTCCGGGGATCAAGGGGCGGTGCTTCATCACGCGCAAAGGCGAGGAGCGCTTCGAAGAGATCCCGCTCGAGCTCGACACCGTCCGCTTCTTGCCGCACAAAGAGCGGATGGTGCTCGCGTTCCGCGGGCTCTCGCACGCGACCGAGGACGACGCGGCCGACATCCTCGACGTGCTGGGCGCGTGCGAGGACATCGGCGATCCCAAGCCCGTCGAGCACTACCAAGCCGTGCGCGCCAAGCGCATGGAGAAGCGCCGCGGCGCGCTCCACGCGCTGCGCGACAGCGACCTCATGCCCGCGCGCGCGAGCGGCAAGAAGAAGGTCGCGCGAGATGAGCGCTCGCCGGAGGCGATCGTCGAGACGGAGGGCCTGCTCAAGAGGAACCTCCGCGCGCGCGCCGCGATCGAGGTCGAGAAGGCGCGCGAGGCGGTGCGCGAGGCGGGCGGCGATCCCGACGACGTGAAGGCGCCCGAGCTGCCGCCCGACGAGCCCGTGCCCGAGCTCGAGCAGATGGCTGACTTCGTCGACCGCATCGAGGCCATGGCGGAGCAGCAAAAGAAGGACGTCGAGCGGCAGCAGGCCGAGATCGAGCTCCAGGCGCGCGCCTCGTACGCGGACAGCGGGCTCGACTACGACGCGGTCATGGCGGACGCGAAGAAGCGCAACGCCGGCCCGCCCAAGTTCTCCGCCGAGGCCGAGATCGAGCGGCTCAAGGGCATCCAAGAGCTGGCGAAGAACGGCGGCGTCGACACGCCCGAGCTCGACGCCGCGCTCGAAGATCCCGAGCTGCGCGCGCGCCTCGAGAAGGCCGAGCGCGAGATGCGCGAGGTGTACCGGCGCTACGCGCATTTCTTCCCGCCCGCGCTCCGGCTCGAAGGCGCGGACAAAGACGAGGTCCGAAGGCGCGTCGCCGAGGCCTACGCGTCCGGCGAGAGCTTCGTCGGCCACGATCTCACGGGCGCCGATCTCTCGGGGCTCGATCTGTCGGTCGGCAACTTCCAAGGCGCGTTCCTGGAGGGCGCCGATCTGCGCGGCGCCAAGCTCACCGAGGCCGATTTCTCGGGCGCCGTGCTCGCCCGCGCGGACCTCGGCGGCGCGGATCTCGCCAAGGCGAACCTCACCAAAGCGAACCTCGGCGAGGCCAAGCTCACGGGCGCGAAGCTCGGGGAGGGCGCGCTGCTCGAAGAGGCGGTGCTCATGAAGGCCGACCTCAGCGGCGCGGACATGCGGCGCGCGAAGATGCGCAAGGCCGACATGATGGAAGCCAAGCTCGCGGGCGCGGACATGCGCGGCGCGGACATCTCCGAGGCGCTCTTCCTCCGCAACGATCTGCGCGAGACGAAGCTCGGCGAGGCGGACCTCTCCCATGCGATCTTCGTCGAGGCGAACCTCGCGGGCGCGGACCTCACGTCGGCGAAGCTCACGGGCGCGACGCTCGTCACGGTCAACGGTGAGAAGATGGTCCTCGTGAACGCCGCGTTCGACAACGCGCGCATCGTGCACGACTCGACGCTCGTAGGCGCGGATCTCCGCGGCATCACCGCGGACCGGACCAACTTCCGCGGCACCGCGATGGCGGGCGCCGACCTCTCCATGGCGAGCGCGAATCAAGCCGATTTTTCGAGCGCCGACATGACGGGCGCGAAGCTCTATCGCGCGGTCGCGAAGGGCGCGATGTTCGCGAGGACGAACCTCACCGACGCGAACCTCACGGGGGCGAACCTCCTCGAAGCGATCTTGCAGAAGGCCAAGCTCGCGGGCGCGAGCTTCAAAGGCGCGAACCTGTTCCGCGCGGATCTGTTCCGCGTGGAGGGCGACTCGCGCACCAGCATGGAACGGGCGAACGTCAAGAACGTGCGCGCGATCCAGCGGAGGGGTTGAGGCATGACCGTCGGTATCTCGAAGCAGGATCTCGAGGCGCTCATCCGCAGGGGCGAGCCGCAGAGCAAGGTGGATCTCTCGGGCCTCGATCTCGCGGGCGCGGATCTCTCGGGCGGGATCTTCGAAAAGGTCTCGTTCCGCGGCGCGAACCTCACGGGCGCGAGCTTCAAGGAGTCGCTCCTCTCCGAGTGTGATCTGCGCGAGGCGCGCATGAGCGGCGCGAACTTGCGCCACGCCGTGCTCCACCAGTGCGATCTCGAAGGCGCGGATTTGTCGGAGTCCGAGCTCGTCTCGCTCAAGGTGACCGAGACCAACTTGGCGGGCGCGAAGCTCAACCGCGCGCGCCTGATCGCGGCCGCGTTCCACCAGGCCGACCTCGACGGCGCGGACCTCGGCGGCGCGGACCTCGATCGCGCGAGCTTCCTCGACTCGACGCTCGCGGGCGTCGGGCTCAACGGCACGGTGCTGCGGCTCACGGTGCTCTACAAGGCCAACCTCACGGGCGTGGATCTGCGCGAGACGCGCTTCGATCACGCGGTGCTCGTGGGCGCGAGCCTGCGCGGCCAAGTGCTCGCGGGCAAGGACCTCACGCTCACGCAGTTCATCGACGCGGACCTCGAAGGCGCGGACTTCACCGGCGCGACGCTCGTGCAGACGAGCTTCAAGGGCGCGAACCTCTCGGGCGCGCGCTTCGACGACGCGAAGGCGAACATGGCGATCTTCGTCGAGGCCAAGCTCGATCGCGCGAGCTTCCGCCGCGCGGTGCTGAAGCGCACGCTCTTCCCGAGCGCGGATCTGCGCGGCGCGGACCTCACGAGCGCCGACGCGTCCGAGTCGGTCTTCATCCGCGCGGTGTGCGAGAGCGCGCGGTTCGAGGACACGGACCTGAGCTTCTCGGACATGAGCCACGCGGATCTCTCGAACGCGACGCTCAAGGGCGCCGATCTCTTGCGCACGCGGCTCCACCGCGTGAACGACAAAGGCACGACGTGGGGGCTCACCAACCGATCCGCGGCGAACGGCGACGAGCCCGACCTCGCCGAAGCCGAAGACTTCAAACCTGTCGACTGATCCACGCTGGATCGCGGAGGCAATACGCATGAACAACTTGGCGAAGAAGATCCAACGGGACGAGGTCTACGAGGCCGCGGGGACCGTCGTGCGCGCGAGCGACGGCCGGTTCTTCGTCCGCACGAGCGACGGCGAGATCGACGCGCAGCGCGCCGTGAGCTGCTTGATCGAGCCGGACATGCACGACGAGGTCGTCGTCAAGGTGCTCGGCGACGGGCGCGCGTACATCACCGCGGTGCTCACGCGCGAGGAGGGCGCGAAGGCGCGCATGGTCGTCGACGGCGACCTCGACCTCGAGCTCAAGAAGGGCAGCTTCGGGGTGAAGGCGGCGCGCGGCGTGCGCATCATGTCGGGCAAGGCCATCGATCTGTCGTCGGGCGAGATCAGCGTGCGCGCGCTCGCCGGCGAGATGGCGATCCAGAAGCTCTCGTACGTGGGGACGCTCCTGCGATCCGAGATCGAGAGCGTGAAGACCATCGCCGGCGCGCTCGACGCGGTGCTCGATCGCTTCTCGCAGCGCGTGAAGCGCTCCTACCGCACGGTCGAGGAGATCGATCACGTCCGCGCGAAGGAGATCCACTACACCGCCAAAGAGAACCTCTTCTTGAACGGCGGCAACGCGGTCGTCACCGCCGAGGAGCTGGTCAAGGTCGACGGCGAGCAGATCCATCTCGGCTGAGAGGAGAGCGCCATGTTCGCGAACACCCAGATGGGAGGCATGGACCTCGGCTTCCCCGACATCTGCAAGATCCCGCCGTTCATCCCGTTCCCGTTCCCGGACATCGGGCTCGGTCCGCTCGGCGTCCCCGCCGCTTACAACATTTTGTTCATGGCGACGCCGGCCCACAACCTGCTCACGACGATCGTGATCACGTTCGGCGACACACCCGGCATCGTGCTCGGGCTCATCTCGCAGACCGTGATGTTCACGTCGCGCCCGATCACCGGCAGCTTCACGGTGCTCGTCGGCGGGCTGCCCGCCACGCGCATGACGAGCATCAACATCCAGAACCTCTTCAACAGCCCCGGGATGCGGATCGTCCCGAGTCAGATCAAGGTCATCATCCTCGCGCCCTGACGCCCTGACCGCGGAGGCTCACGTGGGGGGTTTGAGGGGAGGTCCCCCCAAACGTGACGCCGCGCCCGTGCGCGCGCGCATCTTCACCGCGCGATCGAGGTTCGCGCCGTCGAGATCGGCGTCGCGCAGATCCGCGTTCGAGAGCTGCGCGCTCGACAGATCGGCCTTGCCGAGCTTCGCGCCGCGCAGGCTCGCGTCGCGCAGATCCGCGCGCGAGAACGTGGCGCCCGAGAGGTCCGCGCGATCGGCGCGCATGTAGCGGGCCGACGCCTCGTTGAGCTTGGCGCCGGCGAGCTTCGCCTCGCGCAGATCGGCCGTGTCGAGCCGCGCGCCCGAGAGATCCACGCCCTCGCCCGTCGTGCGATCGAGCCGCGCGCTCTCCACGTTGGCGCGACCGAAGCGCGCCCCGTCGAGCGAGGCGCCGGTGAGCCGCGCGTCGCGCAGATCGGCGCCTTCGAACGAAACGTCTTTGCTCGACGCGCCCGCGAAGCTCGCGCCGCGCAGATCGACGCGCTGGAACGAGCAGCTCGTGAGCGTGGCGCGCTCCCACACGGATCCCTGCGCGCTCGCGTCGTCGAGGTCGCAGCCCTCGAGGATCGCGCCCGCGGCGCGCGCCTTGGGGAGCTGCGCGCCCGTGAGGACCACATCCTTGCCCCTCGCCTCTTCGAAGCTCACGCGCGGGAGGACCGCGTCCGCGAACACCGCGCCGTCGATCGTGGACGACGAGTAGTCGGCCGCCTCGATCTGCGCGCCGGAGAAATCGGCCTCGCTCCACTCGCCCTCGACGAAGCTCACGCGCTTGCCGCGCGCCGACGAGAACACCGCGCCTTCTCCTTTTGCGCCCGCGAACGACGCGTTGTCGAGGAGCGCGCCTTCGAAGATCGCGCGGCTCACGTTCGCGCCTCCCAAATCGGCGCCCGTCAGCGTGGCGCTGCGGAGATCGCAGCCCGAGAGATCGGCGCCTTCGAGGATCGCGCCCGTGAGGTCGGTGCGGCGCAGCGCCGATCGCGTGAGCCGCGCGCCCCGCAGGATCGCGCCGGCGAGAGACTTCTCGCTGAAGTCGAGGCCTTCGAGGTCCGCGCCCGCGAGATCGAGCCCCCGCAGCGGAGCTCCGCTCGCGAGCTTGCTGACGACCTCGGCGCGCTGCGGTGACATCGACGCGACGTTGGCCGCGCTCGGAGAGGGGGGTTTGGGGGGCTCCGCCGGCTTGGGAGGAGATGCTTTTGGCGCGGCCTCGGAGAGCGGTTTGAGGGAGGAGGGCGCGCTCGATCCTCCGTAGCTCGGCTCGGGGGAGGATGGTTTGGGCGGCGCCGCCGAGGGTGGTTTAGTAAGCGGCTCCATCATGAGCGGCTTGAGCGGCTCCATCATGAGCGGCTTGACCGGCTCCAGCATGGATGGTTTGGGCGGCGCCGCCGAGGGTGGCTTGAGCGGCTCCATCATGAGCGGTTTGGCCGGCTCCAGCATAGGTGGTTTGACCGGCTCCAGCATAGGTGGTTTAGGCGGCGCCGAGGGCGGTTTGGCCTCGGGCGGCGGCGCCGGAGCCTCCATGAGCATGGGCGGCGGGGCGACGAGCGGAGGAGCGCTGATCAACGGAGGAGCGCTGATCAACGGAGGGGCCGCGATGCGAAGGGGCGGAGGCGCGTCGACCGGCGCGGGGGGCGGCGGGGGCAAGGTCTTCGGCTCTTCGTCAACGGCGGTGTCGGGCGCCGCGATCTCGGGCTTCTTTGGCCCTCCCAAGGGACCGCCCAAGAGCCCTTGGACCCCTTTCTTCGCTTCGAAGGGGAGCGCGGGCACCTCGACGACCGGCCCCATGATCCTTTGGGTGGTCGAGGGATCGTCGATGAGCTCCGGGACAAAGGTCTTGGTGCGCTTGGGCCTTTGCGGGGCCCCCTCGTGGAGCTTGGAGGGCACCTCGGCCGCGGGCAGGAACGGCAGCGCTTCACGCACCTCGGCCGCGGGCAAGAAAGGCAGCGCGTCGCGCATGTCGGCGCCCGGCTCGGTCGCGTGCGTGGTGGTGAGATCGTCAATGACCCTGCGCGCGGGCCCGGCGGACCACGAGACGGTCGAGTCCTCTTTGATGTCGGCCGGAGCCGGCGAGAACGGCAAGACGGGGCGCTTGGGCGGCACCGCGTCGAGGACGGCGCTTCGGATGCGGAGCGGTCGCGGCTCACCTGGGGGCTCCCCCCAAGCGGGCCGCTCGGCCATGGGGCTCGTGTCACTCGTCTTGACGCTCCCGGCGGGCGGCGGCAGCTCCACGGTGGCAGTCCGCTCGCGACGGGGCTTTTGCGGCGGCGCGGCGGGCGGTTGTGCGGTGTCGACGTTGTGCTGGGGCGCGCGCATCTCATACCCGAGCATGCCAATCGTCACGCGGCCCATCTCGCCCGCGTGGCTCAACATCACACGTCCACGCCACGTGAGCGTCGCCACCTTGCGGTTGGTGTCGATGGTGAGCGTGTCACACCGCACGCTGATCATCCTTCGATCGCCGCCCTGCTCGACCAAGGCCCATGGATTGACCGCGCGGAGGCTGGTCGCGAGGCGCCTGTGCTGCGGGTGCAGGTGCTCCAAAATCAAGCGCTCGTCGCCGCGCAGCTCGTCGAGCTGCTGATCGGGCGGAGCCGCGTTGAAGTACCGATAATCGATCTCGGGCAAAGGGCGCTCGTTCCACGCGCGGTGGGAGAACGATGGCGCGTGGTGATAGAGCTTGCCCTCGCGGGCCGGCCAGGAAGGCGCGATGGGGCCGAAGCCGACGGGTTGAAGGAAGGTGTTTTGGCCCGTGACGTAGAGACCGGGAGCTTGGAAGTTGGGGAGCATCCGCGCGCCGTACATGTCGGATGGAGCGTCCGGCCGAATGCCCACGGGGTTGGCGGTGCCGGGGCCGCCCGCGGCGCGCTCCCAGCGGATTGGCATCCTGGTGAACGCGGCGGGCCCGCGGATTTCGCCGTTGGGGAGCAGGAAGCGGTCGCCCACCACCTCGATCGATTTGTCGACCGAACCGACGACGACGCCCGCGACGAGCGACGTGACCGGCCGGCCCTCGGGGGCGTAAACGTTGCCGGTGACGATCACGTCGGCGCGCTGCTTGAACGGCGCGAGATCGCTCGCGGAGTAGAGGCTCTTGGTCTCGTCGTCGTCCCAGTGGCTGTCGGTCTCGTTGGGCTCGTCCTGCTCTTCGGCGAGCGGGGATTCGAGCGGCATCAGGTCGAACGTGGCCTTGCAGACGAACGAGAAGAACGTGGTGCCGTCGCCGGCCCTCCAGAGGATCGACCCGACGCGGAGCGGGCACGTGGAGACGACATCCATCGGCGCGAGGATAACCGAGGGCGCGGTGCGTGTGTGAAATCTGTTCGCGCCGCTTGGCTGGAGCGAGTAGTCTCCGGCGCCGTGAGCTTCGACGCGCTCCGCATCCAGAACCTGCGTTGCATCCCGGACACGCCGCGGATCCCCATCCGCCCAATCACCGTGCTCATCGGGCGCAACAGCTCCGGGAAGAGCACCTTTTTGCGCGCATTTCCGCTGCTCCGCCAGAGCGTCGAGACGGCGACGGAGAGCCCGATCCTCTGGTATCACCCGCGGTACGTCGATTTTGGGACCATCAAAGACGCGATCTACGACCGGGCGGCCGAGCGCAGCGTGACATTCGAATTCACCGTCACGCTGTCACCGAAGACGGAGATCACCCTGGGTATCCCAGAGTTTCGAATCGCGCTGACCGTAGCCGAGGGCGCGGCCTCCCAAGGCGCTTACGTCAAAGGATATGACATCTCGTGCGAGGGGTGGACCGCGGAGCTGCGCTTCTCGCCGATGGGGCATATCCTCGAATTCCGCATCAACGGGGAGGACCTCACCCGACAATTGAGCGAGATGTCCCTCGGTGGAGCGGCGTACCTGCTCCCAACGCTCAAGCAAGGGGATCATCTCAAGGTCACGTACAAGCCTGTCGATCAACCGCTTGCGCTGGATCCGCCGCGGTTCCGCGTGCCACACCGGGATGGGGAGCCCTGGCTCGATTTGCTCAGAGAGGTTCTCAGACCTCTCCTGCATGGATTGACCTCGGACGACACTCTGATCAGCATCGCGGATGAGCTCAAGCTCGGCACGCCTTCGGCCATGCGCGAACAGCTCAAAAACGAGCTGGGGAATCGAAAAGCTAAATGGGATCAGCTCCGCAGCTCCGATGAGATCGACGAGATCATGCTCGTCACATTCGCGCGCATGCTCCCTTGGATCCTCGACGCGGCCGATCAAGAGGTCGCGGACTTCGCCTCACGGATCGCCTACTTGAAGCCTCTTCGGGCGATGGCCGAGCGCTCGTATCGAACACAAGACTTGTCCGTGGGGGACGTGAGCCCCGACGGCAACAACCTCGCGATGTTCATTCGCTCGCTCTCGCAAGACGAGCTTCAGAGCTTCGCGTCCTTTACGCGGGAGCACCTCGGGTTCGAGACCAAAATCGGCGGCGACAGCATCAACGCCGAGATCCTCGTCAAAGAGCCTCGGGGCGATCGCTTCATCAACCTCGTCGACATCGGGTTCGGTTACACCGAGGTGCTGCCGTTCATGGCTATCCTCTGGTCTACCTGCTGCCGTGGGCCTCGGGAGGGCGGCCGCCCCACGTCGCTCCTCGCGGTCGAGCAGCCCGAGCTGCACCTGCACCCAGCTCATCAGGTCAAGCTCGCAAAGGTCCTCGCAGGCGCATGGCGCGCGAGCCTCGACGCGGGCCGCGAGGTCAAGCTCATGATCGAGACCCACAGCGAAGGGATCGTCAACGGGCTTGGCGAGCTGATCCAAAAGGGCTCGCTCCGCGCCTCCGACGTCCAGCTCGTCCTCTTCGATCAAGATCGGGAGACGCGCCAAACCACCGTGAAGCTCGCGGGGTACACCGAAGAAGGGGCGCTGAACGACGATTGGCCCTTTGGCTTCTTCGCCCCTGTCGAGGACGATTGATCGATGTTGATCCGCATCGACGGCTCCGCGGTGGAGGACGCGCTCGGCGCGGGCGCGACGTCCGCGCGTTCGCGCGCTTCCATCGAAAATTTGTTGCTCGCGCACTACCACAGAAAGCACGTCATTTGGATCGAGCCCGGCTCACTTCAGCCGATCGAGGGGGAGATCTCGACGCGGGCGCGTGGCGCACTTCTGGCAATTCGCGCGGAAAGCACCGAGATTCGCGGGCTCCTGAACCGCGTGCGATGGTCCATGTGCGTGGGTCTCGGCCCGACTTTCAATGGCCAGTCGACGAACCTCCACGGGCGGGAGATCATCCAGGCGAATCTCCTCGATTTCGAAGACTTCGAGCGCGCCGGGAGCACCGTGCTCCTCGGCGAAAACCTCAGGGACGCAGAGCTCTATCGGCTGATGGCCGAAGCGTTCGTCGCCGGCAAACGGTGGAGGGAACGCGTTGTCTTTGGCCTACAACAAGGGGGCGGAGACACGACGGCGCAGGCTCTCCAGCAGCTCATCGAGGATGGTCGCATCGTCCTCGCGATCGCCGACAGCGACA
>CAYTJL010000301.1:0-10787 GCA_964437785.1 uncultured Polyangiaceae bacterium | reverse complement strand
AAACGCGTCGTGAATCCCGAGGTGCCGTAGTTGCTCGCCACGGTTGCTGGCCAACGTTATAGCGTTTTAACGCCGGTCTCGGGGCGCTCGCTCCGCGAGCACCCCTTCGCCGCCGCGAAAACGCTATAACGTTAGCCCGCCGGGCGAAGCCATCGCGGTTGTGGCAGCCACCTACCTGTGTAAACCCCCTTGCGTTCCGGTATCACCCGTGATACCGTCTAGTCGTGCGCGTCGTTCTGGACACATCGGTACTCGTTTCCGCGTGGAAGTCGCGGAACGGGGCGTCCTTCGCGCTTCTCGGACACCTCCGTGCCGGCGATTTCGAGATCGCGCTCTCGGTTCCGCTGGTGGTCGAGTACGAGGCGGTCCTCCTACGGCACCTGCACAGTGGGCAGCGAGCAGGCGATGTCGAAGCCTTCGTCGACTACCTGTGTCGCATCGCGAGAAACCAGGACATCTTCTTTCTCTGGCGACCGTTTCTACGAGACCCCGACGACGACATGCTCGTGGAACTAGCCGTGGCCGCTCAGTGCCGTGGTATCGTGACACACAATGTTCGTGATTTCGCGGGAGTCGAGAAACTCGGGTTGCGCGTCTTCACACCAGCCGAATTGCTGCTGACGGTCAGAGGTGGAAAATGAGCACGCTTAGTCTCAGGCTCCCGGAGTCAATTCATCGAAAACTCAGCGAGGTTGCTGAGCGGGAGGGCGTCTCCATGAACCAGCTTATCAGCTCAGCCGTCGCCGAGAAGCTGGCGGCGCTCATGACGGAGGACTACCTCCGTGACCGCGGAAAGCGGGCGAGCGAGGAGAAGTTCGAGGCCGTCCTCGCGAAGATTCCAGACGTACCGCCGACGGCGGGGGACGAGCTTCCAGAGGGATACAAGAAGCTCGCGAAGGGGACCGCGCGGGCTAACAAAGCAATGCAGCCGACGCGTGCGCAGGCTCGCAGTGCTCGCCAGCGCACGCGCGGCTGATTGCCAACGTTCGGCGACTCGCGTCGATGTCCCCAACGTTGCTCTATGGGTCCTGCTTGCCACGCGAGTTTCATGGAATCATTCATCATCCTACATCGATCCTTCCGTTCGGCGTCGCCGCAAGAGGCTCGCCGACAAGCGATCCCTCGTCGCCGCTGAGGGCGCCTACTTTTCCGAGAAAGTACGAGGCTCGCAATTTCCAAGCGTCGTCCCGGTTGGCCGTTGCCGGCCCCGGCGGCGACCGGTACGCTCCGTGCTCGCGGAGACGCACCGCCCGGCGGCCTCTTCGGTCGACCACCCTGGGTATCAGTTATGAAAACGAGCATCTACGTGGAGACCAGCATCGTCAGCTACCTGACGGCCTGGCCGAAGCGAGACCTGGTGCTCGCAGCGCACCAAGCGGTGACCCGCGAGTGGTGGGCGAAGCGCGCCGCGTTCGATTTTGGGAGGCAAGCGCCCGCTCACCTTGATGATGATTCGTAAGGTTCACGCGGTGATGCAGATCCCGGCCGAGATCCTCATCGCGCCTCCTAGCAGCCGCCGTAAGGGCGCAAAGCGTGCTGCCTGAGACCGCCCCGCAGCACACCCGCAGCCGTTGGGGCCGGCGAGGCGTGTCACAACGGTAGGCCAGACACAGCCCGTATCTTGAGCCTAGAATCCGACGAGGGAAAGACATGACCAAATCGGATCGGATGGTTCAGAAGGCGGTGAGGGTGCCGCCACCTCCGCCACGGGCTCCTCGGACAGCGGCCGTATCGGGGAAGGTCATTGCCGGGGTGCTCGGTGCTGGGGCGGTGGTCGTGTTGGTGGCGCTCGGCCTTCGGGGCGGCGAGGAGAGGAAGCCAGCTGCCGTGACAGCGAGCTCGCGTGCATGCCCAGCGGGCATGCGGGAGATCCCGGGTGGAACGTTCTCGATGGGGTCGACGGACGGCGACGCCGACGAGAAGCCGGTGCATGAGGTGACGCTGAGCTCGTACTGCCTGGACGAGACCGAAGTCACGGTGGCAGCGTACGCCCAGTGTCCGCGAGCGACCTGCCGAGCACCTAAGACAGGCGGCTACTGCAACGCGGCGGGAGCCGGGAAGGAGGATCATCCGCAGAACTGTGTGTCGTGGGACGACGCGGTCGCGTTCTGCAGGTGGGCGAACAAGCGGCTGCCGACGGAGGCAGAGTGGGAGTTTGCCGCGCGAGGTGGGAAGAAGGGCTTGACGTGGCCGTGGGGGGACACCTCGCCGACGGACGCGCTGGCATGCTGGATCCACTGGGATAAGAAGCTCGCAACGTGTCCGGTGAAGGCTCATCCCGCAGCCACCTTTGAGCTTCACGGGATGGCTGGCAACGTGTGGGAGTGGGTCTCGGACTGGTATGCACCCTATCCGAGCACGACAAGCACGAATGCCGGTCCATCTACGGGCTCGTCCCGCGTCGCCCGCGGCGGGTCGTGGGACCACGACTATCATCCCGCCAACCTGCGCGGTGCGAATCGCAACTTTTTTGCGCCCGACGCCCGCGACAGCGCGCTCGGGTTCCGTTGCGCCGGCAACAGATAGCCAATTCAATTCGTCACTTCCGCAGCGGAACATCTGCGCTGGCAGGCTCGCTCGTTCGTCGCCGGCGGGTTCACCAACATTCACCCTAGCACGGAGTCGAAGTCGGCTGCTCATCCGGCGGTGCAGAGGTGCAGAGTCTTGCATCGTTCGTGGGAACGCGGGAACGGTCTCGTTCGTAGGAGTGTGGGAACCTCTCGTGCATGGGAGTGGGAGCCGAGCGCACGGCCCAACGTCTGGCCGTTGGGCGCAGGCGATCGATCGGGGCCACGCAAGGCAGGACGCACGCGAGGTCGCCTGCCGAGACGCCTCCCGCCAAGGCAGGCCGCGTTTTCTCATCGGCAACTTAGCAATCATCAGCTATCCTCGAACCTGATGCGGCTCTTGTTTCTCGACTTTGACGGCGTCTTGAACAGTGACGCCTACTTCGCCTCGCCGGGGTTCGTGGCCGTTACGAAAGAGATGTCGGATGCCGAGGTGATGTTGCTCAACCGCGAATACCACCTGGACGCCGCCAAGGTCACCCTGCTGAACGGCCTTGTCGAGATGTTCGATCTATCGGTTGTCATCAGTTCCTCGTGGCGCCTTCAGTACTCGCTCGACGAGTTGAACGCCATGCTGGCGGCGCGGGGAGCAACGTTCCGTGCTGTCGCCGTGACTCCTCGGGTCACCCAGCATGACCCAACGAGGCCGCTCCGCGCACGCGAGATCCTCGCCTATCTTGAACACCTTTCTGTACCCTGCGAAGCGGTTGTTGTTCTGGACGACGACCGTCTCGACGATCTGGTTCCGGGGCATGTGCATGTGGACGGCACCCTTGGGTTGCTGGCGCAGCAACTCGACCAGTGCACGGAGCTCCTCCTTGACGCGTGAGGCGCGCTATCGGCCGAAGATGTGCGCTCGCCGCGGGCGCCCGTACGGGGGCCAAGACGACAAAATCGAAGATGTACGCAGTCTGATCGAGAAATATCCGAAAGCAGATTTGACGGTCGGAGGGCGTAGTGGGCCATCAGGCTCGCCGGACTCCGCAGGAGAGTCCAGTGTCCGATAACTCCCCCGAGCTCACTGACCATTGTGGAAATGCTCTCAAATCCGCGGCCGACATCTTCGCCGCGGCACCGCCCGAGATCGGCCCAGTCCTGAGCCTCGGCTCCTCGCTCAAGAAGACCGATCAACAGCGTTCGCTCTCGACACGGGTCGCGAGCACCGTGATCATCGCCGGCATCGTGACCGGCATCGGGCTCTTGGTCGAGGTCGGCATCGGCATCGCGATCGATGGCCCCGGTTCGTTCGTGGTCCCGCTCGGGCTCGGGGCGATCGCCGCGCTGATTAGATGGCTCTCGATCGGTTTCTCGCACACGCTCACGTACGTTGGGAAGCGCGGCGTCGCCACCTTCACCATGATCGGCACGCGAGAGCGGATTACGCGGACCGAGCTCTTCCTCTTCAAGCATGCCACCGAGCTCAGGACGAGCAGAACGCGCCACCTCATGAACGGCCAATACATGGGGACCCGCTTTGACTTCTCATGGTTCAATGATGCGGACGAGAAGCTCTACACGATCGCCGACCTCTATGACTCGACGGACAAGGCCCCGCAGCCCAGCAGCCGTTACCAATATGCATTGGCGGCGGAGGCCGCTTGGAGCAACCACCTCCTCCGCAGGCTGAAGACCGAGCTCAAGCGGACAGGCGCGATCGATTTCAACGTAGGCTTGGGTGAGTGGATCAGGATCAGGCCCGGGTTCCTGGACCTCCACCTCAAGGGCCACACGGAGCACTGCGCGGCGGCCGACATCGCCAAGGTCTCGGTCGCTGACGGAGTGTTCACCATCAAGCTGAGGAATGCGAGCGACGGATGGTTCAGCTCGAGCGGGATCTTCAGCTTCACGTATGGCACCATGGCTAACGCACAGGTTTTCCTTTTGGCGCTCGACGAGCTCCTCGGACTCACGCTCGACTGAGTGCTGCTGCCCGACGTGGTGCAGGCTCACGGCGCCGCGGCAAAGCCCCATCGAATTCGTCACATAGAGCCGCGCATCCGTTGATCGTAAAGTCGATCGCGGAGGCACGATGCGCGAAGCACACCACGTTCGGATCGAAGGCGAGGCGCTCGACGGATCGCGCGTCGAGGTCGCGAAGCTCACGGGGAGCGAAGCGATCTCGCGTTTGTACGAGCTCGACCTCTTGCTCGTTTGCAAAGACAACGACGGGCTCGACATCGAGGCGCTGGTCGGCAGCCGCGTCGCCGTGATCTTCGAACGTGGGGGCGAGGAGCTGCGCACGATCCACGGCGTCATCGCGTCCGCGCGCGATCGCATGGAGGTCGAGAGCGCGCACGCCACGTACGCGATCACGGTCGCGCCGCGCGCCCACCTGCTCACGCTCGTCGAGACGTGCGACGCGTACCTCGACATGAGCTTGCCCGAGGTCATCCGCATGAAGCTCGGCGAGATCGGGCTCACCGAGCCGCAGGACGTCGAGCTGCGCCTCTACGAGACGTACGAGCGGCGCGACTTCATCGTCCAATACAAAGAGACGGACGTGGCCTTTCTTTCTCGGCTCACCGAGCACGTGGGCATGAGCTTCTTCTTCGAGCAGCGCAGCGATCGCGACGTGATCGTCTTCACCGACGCGCAAGGCGGCTTCCCCATCACGCCGGGCGGCGCCGAGATCCCCTTCCGATCGCGCGGCGAACGACGCGACCTCTTCGAGCTCGAAGAGGCGGTGAAGATGATCCCCGGCCGCTACCTCGTGCAGGACTACAACTACCGCACGCCGCAGGTCGCGCTCACCGGCCGCGCCGACGTGCCCGCGGGCGTGGGCGGCGTGGTCGAATACGGCGCGCACGTGAAGACGCCCGAAGAGGCGTCCAAGCTCGCGCGGATCCGCGCGCAGGAGCGCGTCGCGTCCCGCCGCGTCTTTCATGGCAAGAGCGACGTCGCGCGGCTCGGCGCGGGGATGATCGCGCGCATCGAAGGCCACCCGCGCGGCGACGTCGAGCTCACGATCGTCGAGGTCCGCCACCGCTACGAGAGCCCCGCGCTCCTCGGCGGATCAGGCCAAGGCGGCTACGACAACGAGCTCCGCGCGATCCCGTCGTCGCGCACGTACCGGCCGCCGCGCGTCACGCCCAAGCCGCGCGTCCACGGCGTCGTGACGGGCGTGATCGACGCCGAGACCGAGGGCGCCGAATACGCCGAGGTCGACGATCAAGGCCGCTATCGCGTGCGGTTCTTGTTCGACACCACCGGGCCCGACAAAGGCAAGGGCTCACGCCCCATCCGCATGGCGCAGCCCCACGCCGGCCCCGGCTACGGCATGCACTTCCCGCTGCGCCCCGGCATCGAGGTGATCATCACGTTCGTGGACGGCGATCCCGATCGGCCCATCATCGCGGCCACGGTCCCGAACCCGCTCACCGCGAGCCCCGTCACGAGCGGCAACGCGCCACGCAACGTGATCCGCACGGGCAGCGGCAACGAGATCAACATCGACGACAGCAAGGACAACCAGCGCATCAAGATCTCGACGCCGCACAAAAACACGACGTTTCAGCTCGGATCACCCAACTCGCCCGAGAACGGCGCGATGCTCGAGACGTGGGGATCGTCGTCGACGTCCGCGCTCTCCGGCACCGCCGCGTTCACGAGCTTCAACGCGTCGCTCAACGCGATCAAGTCGTTCAAGAAGGGCGGCAGCATCACCACCATCGCCGAGAAGCCGGACGCGTTCGCGACCGTGTCGGGCGTCGCCGAGATCATCGGCGCGGCGGTCGAGGCCGCCAAGGCGGGCGCGGACGCCGTCGCCGCGGGGTGGGACGCGCACCTCAACGGCCTGAAGAAAGACTCGATCGACGCGCAGGTCAAAGCCAAGAACCAGTGGAACGCGACGATCACCGCGCGCACCAACGCGCGCGCCAAAGACACGGCGCTCCGCGCCAAGCTCAACGCGATCATCAACGATCCGACCAAGTCCCAAGCCGACAAGACCGCCGCGCAGGCGCGCATCAACGAGATGGACGCGTACGAGACCGCGCTCAAGGAGTACGAGGCCGCGCAGCTCTCGCTCCGCACCAACGAGGAGTTCTTGCGCGACGCCAAGAAGGGCAACGCGTCGGGCACGTACACCGCCGAGGTCAAGTCGTACGAGCAGGCCGTCGCGGCCGATCAAGCGAGGCTCGCCGCGGCGCTCACCGCGCTCAACACGGCGCGGACCAACGTCGCGAACGCACCCAAATTCGCGACGCCGGCCGACCTCCAGACCGCGCAGAGCGACTACGGGACCGCGGTCGCCGCCGAGCAGATCGCGGACACCTCGTCCGAGGCGCTCTGGGCCGACGCGCGCGCCAAGAAGAAGAAGTACGACGACGCGGTCGCCGATCGCGAGCTCGGCACCGACGGGCAGAACCTCAAGGCCACGCAGAACACGCTCGCGACCATCTCGGCGGCCAAGGCGCTCTTCTGCCAAGCGATGCAGCTCTACGCGATCATCAAGGAGCTCAAAGAGAAGGTCGAAGAGATGGAGCAGAAGCTCGAAGCCGAGCTGGCGTCGTTGGACAGCACCGCGCGCAAGGTGCCCACGATCTTCGCGCCGCGCGTGGACGCGCTGTTCCCTGTCCGCCACACGCTCGGATCCAAGAGCGACATGCTCGTCTACGGCGAGAACAACTGCTTCATCTGGGGTGGCAGCGCCACGATCTACGGCAAGGACTCGATGGCCGTCATCGGCAAGGACAGCCTCCACCTGCTCTCCAAGAAGCACGCGGAGATCGCCGCCAAACGCGATTTGTTCCTGACCGCGAAGAAGGTGAACGTGCGCGCCGGCGACGAGATCAAGCTCCACGCCGAGCCCCGCGCGGTCTCGCAGGGGACGGGCACGATCACCGCGATCGCCAAGAGCGACATCACCATCACCTCGAACGAGGGCGACATCCTCGCCGACGCGCCGTTCGCCGGGAGCAAGATCGATCTGTCCGCCGAGAAGACCGTCGTCGCGACCGCGGGCGCGGCGGCGCCGGGGCAGGCCAAGATCGAGCTCGACAAAGCCAAGAAGGCCACGCTCTCCGCGGGCACGTGGGCGCTCGAGATCGACGGCGCCATGAACGAAGTGACCCTCAAAGACCCGGCGTTGCCGTGGTCGTTGGAGGTCAAAGACAACGAGGCCATGCTCGGGAGCGACGACGTTCACGTGAAGATGAACGCGGGCGGCGTGATGGTGCGCGACAGGAGCGCCGCGGGCGCGGAGGTGCTCGTCGGCGCGGGCGAGGTCTCGGTCGAGGCGGGCAAGCTCACCCTCAAGGCGACGACCAACAACATGGTCGTGCAGGGGAACAAGATCCTGCTCGGGTAAGAGCGCCGATCGTTGCGCGCGGGGCGCGCCCGTTAGATCATCAGCGCGTTCGATGCCCTCTCTCGCTCATGAGCAGTTGGTTGAGGTCCACAAGGCAGCCATGTCGGCTGGCCTCGCGGACGCGCGCGAAGCGCTGCTGATGAGCGTGGATCGCGGCGTTGTCGCGGGCTTGCCGCGCGCTCCCAATCCTGCCGCTCAAATTTTCGAAGATCTGAGGGCTCTCAACAACATGGGAGCCATGGCGGAGTGGCTCCAAACGGCGCTCATGCTCACGGGGCTCAGGCGAGAGAGGTACGTCTTCAAGCGCGCGCTCGAAGCCATCAAGGGGCAACCTCCGTCGATTTGACGGCTGTTGCGGCGGGGCGTAGCGTGACCCCAATGTTCACGCGGCTCGACTCCCGGAGCACCGATCCCCGCCTCTTCATCAACCGATCTCATGACGTCGACACGCTCGCGGAGCAGCTCGACGCGCACCTGTCGGTGGACGATCCAAGCACGTCGATGGCCATCCGGATCACCGGCGAAAAAGGCTCGGGCAAGACGATCTTCCTCCGCCACGTGATCCAGAAGGTTCAAGCAGCGTATCCAACGGCGCTCTACGTGAACGTCGACTGCCGGATGAGCGGTACGAGCCGGCGCGTGCTCCAGCGCATCGCGGACGCGACCGTGGCCGAGCTCGATCGGCTGCTCAAGGCAGGTACAGGGATGCGACCTGCGCTCGTCGACGCCGCACGTGCGGTGAGCGCGCTTGCTACCTTCGATGACGTGGAGCTGAAGAAGGCACATGAGCACATCATCCAATTCAAGGCTGCGGCTGGGTTGAGCGTGGACGCGGCCTTGCTCGGGCAGCTCAAGAGTCAGCTCGGGGTCTCGTTCGAACGATCGGATCGGCAGATTTCGCAGCTCACGGGCTCGATTCGTATCGACGAACGCAAGCTCGGGTCGTTGCTCAACGCGCTCTTTCACGACATTCGGCGCGAGGGGATCAACATCGTTTTGATCGTGGACAACCTCGATGAGATGAGGCCCGATTACCGATTGCCCGCCCAGCGCGACACGGCGCGCGAAGAGGCCATGTGGGTGCTGGAGCTTCGGCAGTCGCCGGTCTTGATGATCGCGTGCATGCGGACCTACTTCGCCGATGTGGCGCGCGACATCGGCAAAAAATGGCACCTCGACGCGCTGCCTTCGAATGTCCTCCTCGCGATCGCGGAGCGACGCGCGAAGGAGGAACCGTCGAATGTTCAAACATGGTTTGGATCCAATGAGGTGAATTCGCTTGCGCACATGCTGGCCGGCGTCGCGCCTACGCCGCTCGCCTACCTCGATTGGCTCGAGTTTTTCTGTCGCGAGAAGGCGTTTGACAAACAGCGCCGCGCAAAGGCGATCCAGCGCTTCGTCGAGGCGGAGCAGACGGGGCTTGTATTCTCCGTGCTCGAACAGCTCGGCCGGGAGATGGACACCAACCACGAGCTCGATCGCGACGAGCTGCTCCGCGCGTGTGGTGGTCGCGAGAGCGAGATCGTGGCAATCATCGACGCGTACGCGGTGCTCCCCAACAACCTCTGGAACCCGACGCGCTATCGGCTCGACCCGGCGCTCTTTCTGCTGTTGCCGAGCGTACGCAGCCGGCTCATGTAAGATGTGGGCGCCCTCCCGTGATTCATTTGCTATTACGCTTTTGCCAGGCGTGTATTTCGTGCCGTGGCACATGGGGAAGGAGGAGCTGCGCGAGCTCTCCTCGATGGTGGCATGCGGGGTTAAGATCAGCACCATCCTCTCGATGAATGAGCGCGCCCTCACCGCGGCCATCGATCAAGGCTTGGTGTTCCCTGATGTGCTCATCGTCCTCGACGTGCGACGAGCGGAGGGGCGCGTCGAAGAGATGGAGGCTTTGGCGCGCGGGCTGAGAGCGCCGTTTGTGCTTCTCAAGTGGCCTGAGCCGCTCCCCGAGGGATACGGCTGGCTCGAACGGTTCGTCAAAGCGCCGCTCATGCGGGCGCTCCTCGACTGGGTGTCTTCTGCCAATCACCCGCTCGCGTCCATTCATATTGAGCGGTTGCCTGTCGTCGACGCGGCCGCGCTCACCGCGAGCCCAGTGGAGCTTCTCCATCTCCTCGAAGCTGCGATTGAACATCGGCTCTCGAACGCAAACCACGGGTTGAGCGAGCGTGCTTATGTGCAGAGCTTGTATATGGCGGCGGGGGATAAAATCACCGCGAAGCTCGTTGCCCGCGAGGATATCCCGTCGGAGCCCGTCACCGAAGAGAGCTTTGAGCGCGCGGGGCTCGCTCACCGCATCCTGGGCGACCTTCGCCTGGGCCCGCTCCTCCGGGCGACAGGTGATCTGCGCGTCGCGGGCGCATGGGCGCGCGCCGCAGGAAACGCCGCGGCCGCGTCGTTGGCTAAAATCGCCGAGCCTCAGAGGATCAATAAGGGCGCTCTTCGTGGCATCATCGAAGCGATGCCCACGGTGGGCAGCGCTGAAACCCTTTTGAAGAGGGAATATTTGAGGTGGTTCAATCATCTGGTGTCGCTCGAGCGACCCACCGTTTTTGATCTTGGAGAGATGCTCCTTGGTCTCCTCAGGATGGAGCGATGGCCCAACCGCACTCCACTTCCCGCGCCTTGGCGCGCGTTCGCGCTCTTGCTCATCGCCTCGCTCCTCGCCGCGCTCGCGGATCCCGACGGTGTGCTGGACCATGCGCCCGAGGCGCTCACCATCTGCGAGGCGCACGCGAGCGAGGCATGGGCCGACAAGGGCGCCGCGCTCGCTTCCGCGCTCGCGGGCGATGCGCGCGCCGCGCTCGCATGATCCCACGTGATGCCCTCCCTTGGGTGAAGCAACGCTCTCCGCGATGTGATATCCACCCGCCCGAGAGAGCTTATGGAAACCCGCGCGCTTCACGCGT
>CAYTJL010000300.1:0-10789 GCA_964437785.1 uncultured Polyangiaceae bacterium | reverse complement strand
CTCCATGTGATGCGAGTCCACGTGAGGGACAAGACGGGCCCCCCGTGCGAGCGACCGGGTCCCACGGAGCCCGTGAGGCGATGACCCCCTCGCCGTTCCCAAGCGAGCGACGAGCCCCCCTTCGCTTTTCGACTAAAAGCTCTTCAGCACGAAGCGCCGCGCGATCGGCTGGACCAGCCGAGCGGCCTCTGGATCCAGCTCGAGCGGTGAGGCGGTGCGGATCTCTTTGACGTCGCGGAGGACGACCCACGCGACGAGCTCGTCGAAGTCCCCCGTCGTGAGCGAGCCCTCGTACCGGAAATAGGCCTGATCGTCCGGCAAATACACGCTGGGATCGAGCGAGATCTCTCCCCCTTTGCCGCGTGACGTTTTGACGTGCTCCGCGAGCCAAGGGGTCAGCGAGAGGGGCTCGGGGCGCGGCGCGGAGTGGCACGTCGGGTGGAGGAGGATACCCACGACCAGGTACGCAGAGGGGTATTGATCCGGGTACTCCGTGATCTCGTGGACGAGATGAAGCTCCAAATTCTGCGCTGGGCCGTCGATACGGTGCTCCGCCGGCGCGTGGAAGTGGAGCTTGAGCAGCCGGCAATCCATCCCTTCGAATACGCAAAAACACGGCGGGCCGTCGCGATCGAGGATGAGGTCGTGGCCTTTGAGCCGGCCTGAGACCTTTTGATAGCGAAAGACCAACGGCGCGAGGTCAGGGCTGTAATAGGCCTCCTTGGTGATGATTTTGATGGGGGATTGTTGCGTTCGTTGCGGGGTGAAGACCGGGGCTGCCATGGTCCGCCCACCGTAACAGCTCGCCCCACGCCCGCAAAGCTCGGCCGCGCGCGGACTATAAAGTAATTTGAAGGCGGCCCGCCCCCCGGCGCCCCGTGATTGACAACCGGCGGGCCGGAGGCAACGATGGCCTTTACCACGCGAGGCATCGGGCCCGCGTGATTCGAAAGCCCGCTGGACGCGACCCGCGCTCCGGCAGTGGAGGACACATCATGTATCCTGGAATGATCGCTTGGTGGAAGCGCCGTCATCATCATGACGGCTGCGGCGGCGAAGGGCACGCACGACATGCTGGCCACGGTGGACACGGCGGTCACTGCGGCGGTGTGGACGGCGGCCCGCACGAAGGACACCCGCCCTGGTATGGCACGCACGAGGCCGCCTTCCATGGCTTCAACGGGGGTGATGGGGACGATTTCGGGGCGGGCGCGTTCGGCGTCCGAAGGCCCCTTCGCTTCCTCGCCTCCAAGCTCGAGCTCGACGAACGTCAGGTCACCGAGCTCGCCGACATCATCCAAGCCCTCAAGACCGAGCGCGCGCAAGCCGCGGTGGACAATCGCCGCGCGCTCTCCGGTCTCGCAGAGGCCGTCTCCGCCGAGAGCTTCGACGAGGCCAAAGCAGGCTCCGTCGCGACCGATCGCGTCAAGTCCGCGGAGAAGCTCCGTGACGCGGTGGTCAAAGCGCTGGGCCGCATCCATGCCCTGCTCACCCAAGAACAGCGCCGTAAGTTTGCGTACCTGATTCGCACCGGCGCCCTCACCCTTTAACGCCGGAGCACCCTCAAAAAACTTCGGCGATGTCCCGTTGACCCCGTTGACAAGAGGAGGCTGCTCTCTTATGGATGATGGTGTGTCCGGCAGCGCAAGCAAACGCCGACACTCATCCAAATCGCATGTGCATTCGAGCCTTAGCCTGCCGCGCAGGTAAGGCTGTGTCGATATCGTTCGTGACACCCCTCCTCAGGAGGCCTGTTGCGGACTGTCCGTGCAGGCGACAACAAGAGACCGGAAGGCCCGGCGCGTCAAACGATCGACGTTGGGTTCTTCCGGTCTCGTTTTTTTGTCGCTACCATCGTCCGATAACCACGTGGGCGAGCTCGTCCTCATCACAGGCACCTCCAGCGGTATCGGGCTCTCGTCTGCCGTCGAGTGCGCGGCGGCGGGGCATCGCGTGGTGGCGACCATGCGCAACCTCGCAAAGCGCGCTGCCCTCGACGAGGCCGCCGCCGCGCGCGGGGTCACGCTCGACGTCGAGCAGCTCGACGTCACGAGCGAGGGCGCGAGCGGCAAGATCAAAGAGCTCATCCTCAAGTACGGCCCGCTCTTCGCGCTGGTCAACAACGCAGGCATCGCCATCGGCGGGGCGTTCGAAGAGCAGTCCGAGGCCGATCTGCGCGAGCAATTCGAGACCAACGTCTTTGGCTTGATGGCCGTGACGCGCGCCGTTCTGCCCTCGATGCGCGCCGCGGGCAGGGGCCGAATCATCAACATTTCGAGCCTCTCCGGCCGCGTCGCCTTCCCCCTGCTCTCGGCGTACGCGGCCACCAAGCACGCGGTCGAGGGCTTCAGCGAGGCCCTCCGGTGGGAGCTCGAGCCGTTTGGCATCGACGTGTGCCTCGTCGAGCCGGGCACCTTCAAAACGCCCATCTTCTTCGACAACCAAAGGCGCGGTGAGCACGTGTCCGAAGCCGGGCCTTACGCCGCCATCAACGAGACCGTCCAGCGCCTCATCCTCGAAGACGCGGCCAAAGCCCCCCCGCCTGACGCCGTCGCCAAAGCCGTGGCGAGGTTGGTGATCGAGCCGTCCCCACGGTTTCGGACGCTGGTGGGCATGGACGCGCGCACCCTCGTCACGTTGCGGCGCATGGTTCCTGACCGGCTGTTCGCGAGCGGCATCCGTCGCTTGATGCAGCTCCCGCGCTCACGTTGACAGCGTAGGCCGCGGCGAATACCGTCGCGCGGTACTGGCCGGGGGCCGCGCGCCCCGTCCCCGCTGCGTGGGGCGCGGGACCAACCATAAAAGCTCTACGGATCTCGGAGGAAACCATGTTCCGCACCGCTCGCCGCATCGCTCCGCTCCTGCGATCGCTCCTTCTGGGGGCCGCGATGACGTCCACCGTAGCGATCGCCGGTAGCGCGATCGCCGGCTGCTCCGACGAAGCCGACCCGGCCACGCACGTCAAACGCCTCTCGGATCGCGCGACGCGGCCCGCGGCCGTCAACCGGCTGATCCAGTTCTTCGAAGACAAGATGACGCAGGACAAGGGCGACCGGAACGGCCCCAACGTCAAGCCGCTGCTCGAGACGATCGTGCAGCCCATGGCCGAGACGTGCGTCGCCGGCGACCTCGACGAGCGCACCACCACGAAGCTCATCAAGTTCCTCGCCGACACCTACGATCCCAAGGCTGAGCCCTGCATCCTCAAGACCCTCAAGGACTACAAGCCCGAGGGCACCGAGGAGGACGTCCGATCCGCGAGCCGCTACGTCAAGATGACGAAGCTCAAGTCGGCCGCCGCGCCGCTCATGGACGTCTTCAAGAAGATCCACGCGTCCAAGCCCAAGGGCAGCACCGCCTACCGCGACGTCCACGACGCGATGATCGCGATCGCCGATCCGAGCTGGGAGAAGGAGCTCACCGGGTACCTCGATCACGCGGTCGATCAAAAGGATCAGGCGAAGCTCACCGACGAGATGTTCTGGCAGATCACCGCGGCCGAGCTCCTCGGGCACATGAAGGCGGCGAACGCGGTCAAGCCGCTCATCAAGATGCTGCTCTCGCCGCCCAAGGTCGCGGGCCAGACCGACTCGATCCTCGCGCTCGTCAAGATCGGCAAGCCCGCGATCGGGCCCGCAGCCGCGCTGCTCAAGGGCGAGGACAAAGACCTCGTCGACTACTCCAAGGGCGAGGTCCTCCGCGCCGCAGCGGGCGACAAAAACGCCGAGAAAGCAGCCGGATCCGCGCACATCGGCGCCGCCGCGCTCATCCTCGCCACCATCGGCCGCGAGGAGGCCGTCGCGCCGCTGCTCGAGGCGCTGAGCAAGAGCGACGACAACGTCGCGAAGGCGATCATGGCGCGCGAGCTCACCAAGGTGCCGAAGAGCCCGCAGACCATGAAGGCGTTCCAAGAGACGTTCGAGAAGCTCCCGATCGCGCTCTCGATCCCCAACTCGCGCGGCGGCGCGCGCGAGGTGCTCTACGACTCGGCGGCCAACTTCTTCGACGCGAGCTTCGTGCCGTGGATGCTCGACACCGTGAAGAAGATGAAGGGCGACGAGAGCGATCTCGCGCCCATCCGCGAGGCCGCGCTCGCCGCGATGCTCAAGATCGTCACCAAGGAGCAGATCAAGGTCCTCGACGATCTCGCGGGCATGAAGAGCGGCGACGGCACCGTGGGCAAGAGCTTCGACAAAGAGATCAAGCTCGTCAAAGAGGTGCTCAACGCCTGCGGCGACAACCCCGACTGCTACGCCGCGAAGCTCGGCGAGATCGACTCCAACACCGACGGCAAGCAGCTCCAGGGCATCAAGAGCGCGTACATGATCGGCGTCATCGGCAACCCCGCCGCGCGCGCCAAGATCATGGCGTCGATGCCCAAGATCTCGCACCCCGCCGTGCGCTTCGCGGCGGTCAGCGTCCTCGACTCGCTCTCGCCCAAGGGCGACGCGGCGCTCGCGGGCGAGCTGCAGAAGATCGTCGACGAGGCCGTCGAGAAGAAGGATCAGACCAAGATGAAGCTCAACCAGCCCTTCAAGACGGTCATCTACCGCTTGAACGCGCGGGCGCAGTAAAGCCCTATCGAGATGCTCCTCCTCGAGGTCACGCAGGGCCTCGCCGCGGGCCGCACCTTCGAGCTCACGGCCGAGGTGGTGCGGATCGGCCGCGCTCCGTCGAACGACGTGGTGCTCGAGGACATGCACGTCTCCGGCGAGCACGCGACCATCGTGCTGCAGCCCGGCCACGTGAGCGTGCGCGATCTGCGATCGACGAACGGCACCACCATCGTGCGCGGCGTCGAGCGGCGGAGGCTCTTCGGCGACAGCGGCCCCGTCGATCTGGAGACCGGCGACGTCATCGAGCTGGGCACCGGCGAGGACGTCACCGCGATCCGCGTGACCATCGCGGAGGACGCCGATCCCGCGCACATCGTCTCGATGCGCAGGCTCGACGAGGTCGGCCCCGCGGTCGCGCAGATCGAGCGCGATCCGAGCGCGCTCTCCAAGCTGTACGCCGCGCAGAAGCGCATCACGGGCGCGACCGATCTCGATCAGGTCCTCATCGAGGTCGCCGACGCGGTCCTCTTCCTCGTGCCGAGCGCGACGCACGTCACCGTGGTGCTGCGCGACGACGAGCAGAGCGACGCGGACAACGCCGCGGCCTTCGTGCCCGTGATGACGCGCGTCCGATCGCCGAGCGGATCGGCCGCGCCGCCCACGGGCCCCGTGCCGCTCACGCGCAGCATCTATCGCAGGGTCGTCAAGGAGCGCGCCGCGGTGCTCGCCGCCGACGCGCCCGCCGAGGTCGGCCACACCGACTCGATCATGGGCGCGTCGATCCGCAGCACCATCGGCGTGCCGCTCTGGCGCGGCGAGGCGATCTTGGGCGTGCTCCAGGCCGACAACCGCAACGCGCCCGGCACGCTCAACGCGAAGGACGTCGAGCTGCTGCTCGTGCTCGCGTCGAACGCGTCGCTCGCGGTCGCGAACGCGCGCCTCATCAAGCGCCTCGTGATGGCGGAGGAGCGGCTCCAAAAGGAGAACAATTTCCTCAAAGGACGAGAGGACAAACGGCGCGGCCGTGACGTCGCGATCATCGGCAAGAGCGAGGCGATGCGGAAGGTCATCGAGCAGCTCGACAAGGTCGTCGACACGCGCGTCACCGTGCTCATCGAGGGCGAGACCGGCACGGGCAAGGAGCTCATCGCGGCGGCGGTGCACTACCGATCGCGGCGGCGCGACAAGCTCTTCGTCGCGCAGAACTGCGCGGCGCTCGCCGAGACGCTCCTAGAGAGCGAGCTGTTCGGCCACAAGAAGGGCGCGTTCACGGGCGCGGTCGACGAGAAGAAGGGCCTCTTCGAGATCGCCGACGGCGGCACGCTCTTCCTCGACGAGATCACCGAGACGCCGCTCTCGCTCCAGTCGAAGCTCCTGCGCGCGCTTCAAGAAGGCGAGATCCGATCGGTGGGGTCGACGACGTCGAAGCACGTCAACGTGCGCATCGTCGCGGCGACCAACCGCAACTTGGAGGAGGAGGTCGCGAAGGGCCGCTTCCGCGAGGATCTCTACTATCGGCTCAAGGTGTTCCCGCTGCGCTTGCCGCCGCTCCGCGAGCGTCGCGACGACATCCCGCTCCTCAGCGCGCACTTTTTGGCCCGCTACGCCGACGAGATCAACAAGCCCGCGGGCGGCTTCTCGCAGCAGGCGATGGAGCTCATGATGAGCTACGACTGGCCGGGCAACGTGCGCGAGCTGCAGAACGAGGTGCAGCGCCTCGTCATCCAATTGGAGCCCGGCGCGTTCGCGACGCCCGAGCTGCTCTCGCCGCGCATCCGGCAGGTCGAGGGGCTCGTCACGCGCGCGGGCGTCCCCAAGGGCACGCTCAAAGAGATGATGGACGCGGTCGAAAAATATTTTTTGATCGAGGCGCTCCGCGAGCACAACAACAACAAGACCAACGCGGCCAAGACGCTCGGCATCACGCGCGAAGGGCTCCACAAGAAGCTCCGCCAATACGGCATTTGAGCGCGGTGATTTCCGCTATCCTGGCGCGCGAATGCCTCCCTTCGTCACGACCCTCGCCGCCGATCTGATCACGCCCGTCGGCGCGTACGCCGCCATGCGCGCGCACGCGCCCAAGCAGCCGTCGTTCTTGCTCGAATCGGTCTTCCCGGGCGAGCGCTGGGGCCGCTACTCGATCGTCGGTTACCGCGCGCTGCGCGACGCGTTCTACTCGCCCGCGTTCGACGGGCTCGCGGTGCTCGCCGACGATCTCCGCGCGCTCGCCAAGCAAGAGCCCGCGGCGGAGCTCGCGGCGAGCTTCGCGGACGGGATGGTCGGCTTCGTCGCGTACGACGCGCTCCATCCGAGCATCGGCGTCGAGGCGTGGCCCGACGTGCTCACGCTCGGAAGGATGATGTTCGGCGCGACCGTCGCGGTCTTCGACAACCTCCGCCAGACGGTGACCGTCGCGGGCTCGTCGCGCGGCGCGGTCAAGCGCTGCATCTGGGAGATGTCCCACCCGCCCGCGGGCTCCGAGCTGATGCCGCTCGCGGCGCCCGATCCGAAGGCGTCCCCCGAGAACGCCGACGTGTCGATGAGCGACGAGGTCTTCGCGTCCAAGGTCGCGCGCGCCAAGCAGTACATCGAGGCGGGCGACGCGTTTCAGATCGTGCTCGCGCGATCGTTCACCGTCCCGATGGGCGACATCGATCCGTTCGACGTCTACCGCGCGCTCCGCGTGCTCTCGCCGTCGCCTTACCTCTTCTACGTCGACTTCCCCGACACGCCGCTCAGCCGCGGGATCGCGATCGCGGGCGCGTCGCCCGAGACGATGGTGCGCGTCGAGGATCGCACGGTCACGCTCCGCCCCATCGCGGGGACGAGGCCGCGCGGCGCGAACGACGCTGAAGATCGTGCGCACGCGGAGGCGCTGATCGCCGATCCCAAAGAGCGCGCGGAGCACGTGATGCTGATCGATCTCGCGCGCAACGACGTGGGTCGCGTGGCCGAGCCCGGATCGGTCGAGCTTACCGCGAACATGGAGATCGAGCGCTTCTCGCACGTGATGCACATCGTGAGCGAGGTGCGCGGCAAGCTCGCTTCGGATCGAACGTCGGGGGATGCCTTCGCCGCGGCGTTCCCCGCGGGCACGCTCACCGGCGCGCCCAAGGTGCGCGCGGCGCAGATCATTCGTGAGCTGGAGCCCCGTTCGAGGGGCGTGTACGGCGGCGCCGTAGGGTACGCATTGCCAGGAGGATCCATCGATTTCGCGATCGCGATCCGCACCGCGTTCTTCTTCGAAGGTGAAGGGACCGTCACCGCGGGCGCAGGCGTCGTCGAGGGCAGCGTCCCCGAGGCGGAGGCGGACGAGACGCGCAACAAAGCGCGCGCCGCGCTCGCGGCGATCCGCGCGGCGCAGGACGCCGCGGCAGAGCGCGCCGCGCTCGCCGAAGCAAGGCAAAAGAAGCTGGAAGAGAAGGCCGCCGCCGAGCGCGCCGCGGCGGAGCAACGAGCTGCGGAGAGCGCTGAGGGTGAAAAGGTGGAGTCGAAGGAGTGAACCTCTCCGCCCGTACCACACGCCGCGCGCGCACGACGTGCGCCTGTGTGGAAACGCGGAGACGTGCGTTCGTGCCGCGGTGACACGTTCTCTTTTTTGAGAGACACCGTGATAGAGATCGAGAGATGGCAACGACGCGAAGCCGTCGTAAACAGCCCGAAGAGAAGGTGCAGCGAAGCCCGAAGCGCGCTGAGCGCGTGGCCACGCGCGTCGCTTCTCCTCTCGCTCGTCAAGCGCACGACGACGAGGTCGCCGCGCGATCGGCGAAGCGCAGGACGCACGCGTCGCTCGTCGAGAACAACCACACGCCGCGCGTGGAAGCGCCCAAGGGGCGCGACGTGAAGGCGCCGGGCGAGACGGTCGCGATCGTCGAGCCGCACCCGTCGCGCAGGACGCCCGCGAAGGACGCGCCGGATTTTTCGTGGGGTCCGGTGATGGAGCTGTCGTGGGACGACGACGCTCCGCAGCCGACGACGCGACGCGGTCGCACGCTCGCGGAGCGCTGGCTCGAACGAGGCGACGCGCTCCTTCGGAGCCTCGCGGAGCACGGCGCGACGAAGGACGAGGTGCGCGTCGATCTCAGCGCGGGCAGGTTCGTGTGGATCGACGCCGAGGGGCGCGTCTCGGCCGAGGCGCGCGCCGAGCTCATCTGCACGTATTCGCCGGTGACGAGCGCGCTCACGATGGGGTGGGCCGATCCGATCGGGCAGAGCGCGTCGATCGCGCGGCTCGACGGCGTCGCCGCGGAGCGCGACAGCGTCGATGAAGAGGGCGCGTGGCGCGTCGCGATGGAGGCGGCCGACGTGGTCCGCGCCGAGTACCTCTACCGGCTCATGCCCGCGCACGCGTGGTACTTCCTCGCGCTGCGTGATCTGTCGTTCGCGCGCGACCTCGACACGATCGAGCTCGACGGCCTCGACGCGCGCGGCGATCGCGGGCGCCCGCCGTTCTCTCCCGGGCCGCCGTTCGAGCTGGTTTTGCGCCTCGTCGCTGAGGTGATCCGATCCGTCGCGTCGCGCGCGGAGCCCGCGATGATCGTCCACCGCAGGCTCGCGGACGCGGGCGCCGCGCTCGCGCACGAGGCGCGCAGCACGTACCGCGACACCGAGTGGGTGATGCGCCTCATCGACGCGGGCCGCACGCTCACCGAGCTCGGCGCGCGCATCGTCGACGCGTCGCCCGAGTGGCTCGGCCGCGACGATCTCCACGAGATCCTCACCGCGCTGCGCGCGCTCGAGGACGAGTGGAGGCGCGCTTCGTGACGCGGCTCGAGCGCGTGCTCACGGTGCGCGACGCCGAGCGCATCGCGCGCGCGGTGCTCCCCAAGCAGGCGTACGACTACTACCGATCGGGCGCGGACGCGGAGCGCACGCTGCGCGAGAACATCCGCGCGTTTCGGCGTTGGGAGATCGACTATCGCGTGCTCGTGGACGTCGCGCACCGCGACACGTCGGTGACGATCTTGGGCGAGTCGCTCGCGTCTCCGATCTTGGTCGCGCCGACGGCGTATCACCGCATGGCGCACCCGGACGGCGAAGCGGGGACCGCGCGCGCGGCGGCCAAGGCGGGCACGTTGATGGTCGTCTCGACGCTGGCGACGACCAAGCTCGAAGAGGTCGCCGCGGCGTCGAGCGGGCCCAAGTGGTTTCAGCTCTACGTGCACAAGGATCGCGGCTTCACGCGGGCGCTCGTCGAGCGCGCGCACGCCGCGGGATACAAGGCTTTGGTGCTCACGGTGGACGCGCCGTTCTTGGGTCGTCGTCTCGCGGACGAGCGCAACGGCTTCGCGCTCCCTCCGGGGCTCGTGATGGCGAACTTGCTCGAAGCCATTCCTTCGGGGCCCGACGTCGATCGATCGATGCTCGCGCGCTACGTGGCCGCGCGGCACGACGCATCGATCACGTTCCGCGATCTCGACGCGCTCCGATCGATCGCGCCGATGCCGCTCCTCGTGAAGGGCGTGGTGCGCGGCGACGACGCGGCGCGCGCGCTCGATTCGGGCGCGGACGGCGTCATCGTTTCGAACCACGGCGGCCGTCAGCTCGACGGCTCGCCCGCGTCGCTCGACGCGCTCGTGCGTGTGCGCGATGCGGTCGGCGATCGCGGGCTCGTGTTGATGGATGGAGGGATCCGCTGGGGGACCGACGTGCTCAAGGCGATCGCGCTCGGCGCGCGCGCGGTGCTCGTGGGGAGGCCTGTGATTTGGGGGCTCGCGGCGGGGGGAGAAGCCGGCGTGCTGCGCGTCTTGGAGCTGCTCCGCGGCGAGCTGTCGACCGCGATGGCGCTCGCGGGTTGCGCGTCGATCGCGGACGTCACCGAGGGGCTCGTGCGGCGAGCCCCGCGCGCGTGATCATGATCGTTTGAAGAGGCTGAAGAGGCGCGAGAGCAGGCCGTTGCGCCTCCTTCGCGAAGCCGCCGCGATCGCGGCCGCGCCGATCGCGAGGCCCGACGGCGCTCCGCTCGATCGATCGTCGACGCGGCAGCCGCAGCCTCCGAACGCATAGCCGTCGTCGAGGCCCACGCCTGCATCGTGCGCCCCTGCGCCGCCGACACCGCCGCCGCCGACACCGCCGCCGCCGACACCGCCGCCGCCGACACCGCCGCCCGTCGAGCTGGTGCTGCTCACACCGCTGCTGCCTACGCCGCTGCTCCCCATGCCTCCGCTGCCGGAGCCGCCATCCATCCCGCCCGCGCCCGAGCTGGTGGACGTGGAGCTGCTGCCGGAGCTGCT
>CAYTJL010000299.1:0-10792 GCA_964437785.1 uncultured Polyangiaceae bacterium | reverse complement strand
TGCGACGGCTCCTCGTGTTCGATGAGGCGTGGCGCGTGCAAGAGAGCGAGCGCCTCCAAGAGCTCGCGCGGGAGGGCCGAGCGTTCGGCGTCGGGATCGCGGTGGGCAGCCAGTTCCCAGACGACACGCACGAGAATTTAGCGGGGAATCTGGCGACGCAGCTCCTCTTGATGAATCAAGATCCAGATCATCGGAGAGCGGTGGTGCGCGTCCTCTGCGGCACGAACACCGGCGTCGAGGCGCAGCGGCTCCTCAAGAAGGTCGGCACGTTGCAGATGTACGAGGGCTTCTTCCGCAACCAGCAGCACCCGTCCGACACGCTCGTGAAGGTCGTGCCCCATCACGAGCGCGCCAACCCTCGAACGCGAACGTGAGCGATCGCGTCATCCCTTCGCCCGCGCAGGTGAGGACGACCGCGGCGGTCGTTCGGTGGTACTTGGAGCGGTACTACGGGACAGCCGATGACCCGGGTGTCGCCGCGCGGTTTTGTGAGCGGGAGCAGGTGGGTGCGTTCGCGATTGATCGCGAAGAGCTCGCCGCCGGCAAGGGCGCCGCGCTGTTTCGTCTGCTCGTCGTCACCGCCATGTTTCAGCGCCGGCAGGACGCGCAGATCCTCCGCATCCTTCGCAGCATCAAGCGCTCCGACGCGCTGGAGCTCACGAGCGCGCGGAGGCTGCTGTCCCTCGTCGATCAGGCGCCGTGTCGCCTGCTGCGATCGAACGACGCGCTCATCAACGAGTGCGACTTGACGAAGGACCCGAGGACCAAGCTCGGGTGTTGCGAGGCGAACCCGCGCGCGCGTTGCCACCTCAAGAAGCACACGGTGCTGTTGAAGCGGTATGGGCACTTCGGCAAGGTGCCAACGTCAGCCGCGCTGCTGTTGCGCGAGGCCGGCGCGCGTGATCTCTCCGCGTTGCGTGACGCGATCTTTCGGGAGGTGCGAGGCGGCGCCGAACGCGCTCAGCGGCTCGAAGAGGCGCTCACCAAGGCGTGGCGGATCCACCAGAAGATCGCGTGCATGTTCCTCTCCGCGGTGACCAACCCCGATCTCTCGCCGGGGCTCTCTCCGTGGGCACACGGGATCGACTGGACGCGGTTCGTGATCATCGACAGCAACGTCGACCTGTTCCTCGGCTCGATCGGCTATCGCGGCGGAAGGAGCTACGACGCGCGCCGCGCCTTCGTGCGAGCGATCGCGGAGCGGATCGATCTGCGCGAGATGGATCGTCGGCTCCACGCCAGCAACCCGCGGGTGGTGCAGCAGGCGATCTACCTCTTCATGAGCATCGCCAACCGCAGGGGCGCCTCCGTGGATTGCTCGCGCCTTGGCCCGAAGGCGTGCGCGGCCTGCCCCTCGGCGCTCGCGCGACGCTGTGCGTTACGAAAGTAACCTGTGATAGTCTCTCCCGCTGCGACATGAGCGGGACGAAGCGGTCGACAGGCGAAGGAGGGAAGGGCACCCCCTTCGACGAGAGGAGCGAGAAGGGGGAGCTGAACAAAGCTTGCGGCCTCATGCTCGCGCTCGCGGGCGCTCTCGCGACGCTCTCAGCGACCCCTCCCGATAAGTATCATCCTCCCGCCGCGCTCTCCAGGCGGCTAAGCCGATACCTCGGAGCTGATGGCCTCGCGGTGCTCCTGCTTCGGGACGTTCGGACAGGCGTCAAATGGCACGACGAGGCGAAGCTTCATGATAAAAAGCACGAAGGGGATCCGCTCCCGCTCCCCACGCGCGCTGTGGAGTACCCGTTGCTGCCAGCGCGACGCTGGACGGCGCTCAAGGAGCAGGACTCGCGCCGGATTAAAGAGCTTCGTGAGTGGTGGTGTAAGGCAAGAGTCGGTTCGGTTCCTTCATCCCAAATCAATGGTGTTGTTGGGCAGGGTGAGGCTCATTATTGGGTGAGGGGCAAATCCAGCTACGTTCGTGCAGCGACGAATTTCTACGGACGCATTAGCCAATTTAGGGGGATCTCCAATCCCGGATATGCGAGATCGCGCTCGGACGAGAGACCAAGCGGCGTAGTCGTCGCTTGGCGCGCGTATTATCCGAGCAGCCTCCCTCGAAGGATCGCGATTGATATGGAGACGGGGGAGGGCGGGCTCTGTTTGGGTACGCTGTTGATCGAGGCAGGGGTACAAGATGCGGCGCCGAAGGCGCTGTTTGAGGCCGCGATCGCGACCGCTTGGGAGGTCGCGCGCGTTGCGGTGCGTCAGTATTGGATCCTTTGGGATAAGGTGCATGGCCCCGCTTTCCTCCGCGCGATCAACAAGTTCGCACCGGCGCCGGACGTCGGGGCCAGCGTCGACTTGACATGTGACTACCACCAGATCTTTCAGCGGGTTTCCGGTAACGTGAGCGCGTTGCTCCGTACTTTGGGGCACGCCTTTCAGACCCCCTCCGTCGCGTTGCTCGTCCCGGACACCTCTGGAAATATCGGGCTCGTGGGCCAAATCGGCTATAAAGAGCCGGGGGTGCCGTTCCGGTTCCCGCCAGAATACGAGGGCATGACGCATCTATTTTGCCTAACGATCGATCCCGTGACGACGAGCAAGGAGGCGTTCCAGCTCGCTACCCAGAGGGAGATCAAGGCGGCTTATCGTGATTTTGGGATTAGGGGGTTCAACGACAACGCCCGCGAGTCTGAGCCACGTTCAGATACCGACAAGCGCTTGTTGCAGAAGCTCTATGATATCGAGCTGAGCGTGGATAAAGAGCGCTGCCCCAGGGTCCTCAAGGGGCCCTGGGTCTACGCTCACGTCCCCCTCGACAAATCATTTTGGAACGAGCGGCTCTCGTCGGTTGGGAGCACCTCGCTGTCGATGAAGGACAAGTACCACCTTGAGCCTGATGAGAAGGTGCGGCCCGCTGGGGTGCTCAAGCTTCAGGGCCGAATTCCATCGGAGCTTGACCGAGCCGGAGCGCGGCCCCGTTTTGCGCCAAAAGAGCTCAGGAGTCTTCATCTCTGGGCGGGAACCATCTCGCTCGTGTTCCATCGCTTGATCAGGAGCTATGAGCGAGGTATGACGCGGGACTTCGTTTATGAGGCCGCGAGCTCAATCGCTACCGACGAGATGACCGACGTCTCTCGCGGCTTGCTCAAGAGGTTAGACGCTGCCGCCGTCGTTGTCCTCGATCGGTCAGCCCCCATTGGCGTGCTAGCTCAAGCCTGGCACGAGCGCTTCGCAGAGGACAATGAGGTTCAGCAGCTCATCCTCGACCAATTGCGCGGAGGAGAGCTTCGTGACGAGCACCGCGATAAGGTCACCAGACCAGCCTTGGAGCTCTCCGTGGGGTTCATTTATTACCGAAAAGAGGAGCGCCTGAACTGCGTCCTCGCTCAAATCTCAACCTCGAACGATCTCGCGATCTTGGGGGTTCCTCCAGAGTTGCCCGCTGAGGTTCGACCGGAGCGCACCGAGGATTGGACAAATGAGCGCCGACGGAACTTCCCCCGCTTCGTGAATTCAGCGATCAGCTCGCTCTGTTTGCTGCTCAGGATCCGGCTGAGCGCCAACGCTAATGATGTCACTCCCTCACCCATAACACATCAAGCTGACTCCCAAGTCTCGCAAGGTTTGCCTTTAAGGGGGCCCTGGGATGACATCTCGAAGATCTTGAAGGCTAATCGATCCGACCCTGACGTCAAGGCTGCGCACAAGGAGCTCGTGCAGTGGCTCGCCTCTGCAAAGGCTACGTGGGATACCAAGAAGGGATGTGCCCAGAACCTGGGCGTGTCGGAGTCCACGATCGACCGCGTCCTCACACTTTTTGACGCTCACGCTGATTCTTGGAGGCGATTGCCCGCCGCATCTCGGTTCAACGAAGGCAGCGATGATGCTGCTCAAAAGCTCAAGACTATTTTGGCTCGCCTCCAGGGGATCTTTCAAAAGAGCCGCGAGACATCGTCGTCGGACGGCTGACGCATCATGACGCATCACGCGTTACGGACGCCTCACGGGCGCGTCGCGCCGCTGCTGCGACGGCCGAGGCACATCCGCCGCGCGCTCGGACCTCAGCCCCCCACTCCAGCCTCCGTTTAGTCTAGGCGGGTGCTCGCGACGATCGATCGATAAGAGAGCTCCTCCATATTTTGACACCTCATGGACGCGTCATGGATGGGTCAAGACTTCTTGAACGTGTCATGGATGCTTCAGATATCTTTTGAACGCTTCATGGATGCGTCAGAGGCCCGTGTCATACCATATCGTCGTGGAGCCAAACCACATTTTGAGGCATGGAGATTTTCTCCCATTGACATCCTCACCCGCCACTATGCAGAATTAACAGGACGAAGGGAGCGCTCGCGGAGGTCGACATCCGCTGATATCGAGCGAGGCGCCTCGGCGCATGAGAGTCCACGCTACACTTCATGGGACGACGCGGCGCCACCGGCGACTAGCCGCGCGAGGTATCACGCTCGCTCAAGCGGCTAATCCCACCGACTAGGCGATATAACCAGCTTTCGAGACGGAGGCCCACATGAGCAAAATGGTGGCGGTCACGGCCTTTTCTTTCTTCGTCTTCTCGGTGCCTGCGAGCGGCGCGATCTCGTGGAATTCACGCGAGCGCAGCCAAAGCGTGATGGGTGAGCGCTGCGCGACGCTCACGCCTGATCCAAACGAATTCAAGGTGACCGTCAGCGGGGTGGGGGAGACCCCTGCCCAAGCCTGTCGACGGCTGGGTGCTGTCTTCTCGCGCTCTATCCCGATCAGCGCGTTCGGGCCGGCTGGGAGGTTTCGAAGCTGCTTCCTGGTCGCTCCGTGGGCGGCGATCGAGGCGCGGAAGGGTTGCCTCCTCGATGCGGAGGGCGGTCACTTTGACTACTATATCGGAGGGGTCGAGGGGGACGGCCTCTGTCTCTCCTCGTCGAGCCTCACCGACGGGGTTCTTTGTCGGAGGAACAATCGCTGAACATCATCTCCGCTCTCTTCAAGTATCACCAAGCTGAAGGAGGACTCCTATGCTGAAGATGCCTCTCATCCTCTGGATCGTCTTGATCTCGTCCTTGCTCATCTCGTGCTCGGGCGAGGTCATCGCCCCTCCCGCTTCGCCCCAGAAGGTGACTTCGGCGGTGCCCTCCGAGGTCTCGACTGGGTGCGCCGAGCCTCCCCCGAAGGGGGCCCAATGGGTGCGGGCGGACGATCGATGTCTGGCGGTCGCGACGCCGTTCGCGATCTATCGACTCTCTCGCCGCGCGCTCGTTAAGGTGGAGCTCGTCGCGGACGACGCGAGCGTCTTCGTCAAAGACTATCGCAGCGCGGAGAAGCGATGGTCCAAGGCTGACTGGACTGACGGTCACTCCGCGAACTTGATCCCCGGGGCGCCGGAGGACCGTTGGCTCGATCGCTTCCAAAATACGAACGGCTTGCTCATTGAAGGGGCCTTCGTGGCGCCGGTCCCTCCGATCGGTGACGTCGTGGGGCTCCCCAAAGGAGCGCGCCTCTCGGACGTCGAGCACGCCGCGACCCTTCGCAACGCGACAGAGCACGTGCTCAACCACATCAATGAGGACGGGGGCCGTTGGACCGGCGCGTGCCCTCATCGCGCGCTCTTCGCCCTCGGCGCGAGCGTGCTCCGAGATGGCTTCTGATCTGTGGAGAGGAGGAGGGTATGAATGAACGCTTGATGAAGGCCGCGGTTGTTGTCCTGAGCGCCGGGCTCATGTCGTCGAGCTCGATCGTGACTTACAGCTATGGCGTCAACGGCAAGCTGGAGTCGCAGATCGAGAAGGTCCAAGCGGAGAACAAGGCCGCTAGGGCGGAGCTCGAAGCGTTGAAGAATGAGCTGAAGGCTCAGATCGCCCAAGGTCAAGCGGAGAGCGCCCAGCTCCGCGAGCAGATCGCCAAGCTCGAAGCCGAGATCGCGAAGGCTGAGGCTGAGCTCACGAAGGCTGAGGTCCTGCTCGACAAGGCAAAGATCGATCAAAGAGCTCTGGCGGAGTCACGCGCTCAGACCGCCGAGCTCAGGCATAAGATCGAAGAGCTCAAGAAGCAGCAAAAACAGCAAAAGAAGCCCTCTGTCCGCGGTGCGTTCGACGAGCTCGACAACAAGGCGCAACGTCCGGGCACCGGAGCTGGCGCGAACGAAGAGAGCATCTGCCAAGGCCGCGGGGAGGCCCCCGGCTGCACCAAGAAGGAGAAGACGCAATGACCCGTGCGGAGGAGCTGCCGCCCGCCCTCGCCGTATTTGCGGGGGATCTGGGCTCGTACTTCAACTTTCGCTGCCTCTCTCAGCGAGGGCCCAAGGGGATCTACGAGGCGTTCTACATCCCGTGCTCGATGGCCGTGATCCTCAAGGTCCTCCTCGACGACGCGCCCAAGCTGCAACATCAGCGCCTCCCCCGAGAGAAGGACGCGCTCAAACAACTGGAGGGGAGCCCCCATTATCCACGATTCGTCGAGCTGATCCAACGCGATGGGGCTTCGATGCTGGTCATGGAGAAGGTCGAGGGCACCACGCTCGATAAACTCATCGAGCGCCAGGGGCCCCTCCCCATGAACCGTGCCGCGAGCTTGATGAGGCGAATCTGCGAGGCCCTTCAACCCATGCACGACCGCGGGCTCGCGCACCGAGATCTCAAGCCCGAGCACGTGCTCATGGGCAATAACGGCCGCTTGGTGATCTTGGATCTCGAGTTCGTCCGTATCCCTCACTACTCCGAGACCGGGACGTTGGAGCTCGGGCTCTCGTTGAATTGCGTGTTCGGTACACCTCCGTATATGCCGCCTGAGCTCTTCTTGACCGCGTCCCTGGCCGACGCGCGTACGGACATCTTCGCGCTGGGCTGCATGCTTTGGGAGATGCTCACGGGCCGAACACCCTACGACCGCGAGCGCGACCTCGCGAGGCTCTATGCACGCAGGCGTCAGCCGGCCGATCTCGTGACGGATCGCCCGATCCCCGCGGACTTGACCCGTGTCGTCGCCAAAGCGATCTCGCCGAAGCCGGAGGACCGCTACGCGACGATCCAGGAGCTCTCAGCGGCGCTCGAACCTTTCACCCACGAGGTTGAGTCGGGCGTGTCGTTCTCGTCTGCTAAAACGCTCGCGCTCGCGCCGACCTTCTTCGACGAGGATTCGATTACGCAGCGCTTCACCAAGCCCGCCCCCATCGAGCCGACGGTTGTCGCGCAGATCCCGACCCAATACGATGTCATGCCGGTCGCCGACATGAAGAGAGCTCCCGCGGCGATGAAGCGCCGACCCCTCCAGGTCAACCTCTGGATGGCTGTCCCCAGCGCGCTCTGTCTCTTGGGGGTGATCCCATTGCTCGCTCTGGGCGCGTGGCCGCAAGCGATCGTCCTCGTCTTCGTTGGAGTCTCGCTCGCGCTCTTCTCGAAGTCCGAGCGTGCGACGCCCTCTCTCCCTGCCTGATCAGCTCCTCACCTCAGCGATCAATTAAACGATCCCCCTGTCGGTGATCGCTATCCGCTCCGCGCTCTTTTAACAGCGGCCGAAGCGTCAGAGGCATGGCGATCCAATCGCGTCAGGGGGAAACAAACGGCCTTGACACGACGCGCCCTCCATGGCCTATCCTTGCCGCGCCGGCTTGTTCAGCCGCCCGGGAGGAGGAGCCGTGTCTTACAAGAAGATTTATGAGTCGCACTTCAAGGTCTCTTCCTTTAGCACCGGCCCCAAATTCAAGTTGAGCGGGGCGGCCAACGCGGTGAGGATAACGCTCAACGTCGCGACCAACCCAGCGGGCTTCAAGGTTATCTTGACGCGCGACGTCTTCCCAAAGGCCGTCGAGCTCTCCAAGCTGGTCAACGGGACAGGCACGATCACCCTGCTTTGGACGGGCTTGAAGCCTGGGACCTATTCGATCTCGATCGTCAATCAGGCGCCCAGCGGTGATCCGGCCGAAGGGAACATGCTCGTTGAGGCCGATCCTCCGGCAAAGTCCGCGATCTCTGCGCGGCCGGGGAGAGACTTCGTGGTGGTCAGCGCGAACCCCGACCTTTGGCCCCGGTCCCGGGCCTGGGCCAGACCCTGGATCGGGCCCGAGCCCTGGCCCAAATCCTGGCTCTGGCCCCAATCCCGGTCTCGGCTCCGGTTCGCCTGGAAGCGGGCCTCACCCCGGGCTCGATCCTTTGCCTGGTCCCGATTTCGGTCCTGGGCCCGGGCCCTGATCCTGGGCCCGGGCCAGATCCCGGCCCCGGCCCTGATTCCGATACGGGTCCAGGTCCAGGTCCTGATCCTGGCCCTGATCCCGATCCTGGACCTGATCCCGATCCCGGCCCCGATCCTGAATTCCTCTCGAACCTCGCTGATTGGCTCGATCGGTTGATCATTATCGAGGATGCCGTCGTCGGGGTCGAGCACCTCCTCTCGCGTATCACGAGCGGCGTTGATGTCGCTGACGTCGATGAAGAGATCTCCAGCGCGCTCCTCGCGCTCGACAGGGCGCTGCCCTCACTGCGCGCACGCCACCCGAACCTCGCACGGTTGTTTCGGCCTACGCTTCGCCCGCTCGGCGCGCATACGCTCGTTGGTGGAGCCTTCTCTCATTCGTCCTCTGCGCGCGAGCCGTCGCAGCTTCGGTTTATCCATACGTCGTTTGCGTCGGCGACCCTCTACGTTCAGCGCCCGGGCGGAGAGGTCATGTCCGTCACGCTCCCTCGGCGCTCGTTGGCGGTGCTCCCCGCGCATCTGAGCTTTACCATCGTTGCCTCGGAGGCGGCCATCCTCTTGGGCGAGCTCCGCGAGATGCCCCGAGCTTCAGCCCAATGAGCACGCTGACGTACAGCTCCTCTGCGGCGATCGTTTATGACGACGTCCTCCCCGAGCGAGACTTTCGCGCTTTGTGGAGGCACCTCAACACCCTCGAAGCGCACTCGGTTCATGCGCGATCGTGGCGGAAGGTGTGGCGGCTTCATGATGGCAATCCGCTCACGTCGCGCGCGGGCTGGTTCCTCACCGCGGGAGCGGAGGGCAAGCCCAACGATCTCCTTTATCCGCTGGGCACCCCGCTCGATCACCTCGTCGCCTGGATCCTCGACAAGACACCTGACGTCGCGAGCATCATCGGAGACGCGGGCTCGGATTGGAGGCGGATGTCCTTCGCGCCCTGGATCTATCCGCCGGGCTCGGGCTTGTCGCTCCATCAAGATGGTCATTTGTACACAGGCGCCTTCACGTACTTTGCTCACCCCGAATGGCGCGTTCATTGGGGAGGACAGCTCATCATCCTCGACCCTTCGACCGCGCCCATGGGCCAACAAGAACCGGACGAGCTGAGCCCCCCTTTCCTGAGCGACGACCAAGAGACAGCGCGCGCCATGTGCCCAGGGCATGGGCTCGTGTTCTTCGCGAAGCCCAATCGCCTCGTCTTTTTGCCACCCACGGTGCAACATCTCGTGACCCGTGTCGATCCAAACGCAGGGCAACATGCTCGGATCTCCGTGGCCGGCTTCTTTCACAAGCGGTGATGGGCGGTCACTCACCGTCCCAATATTCGACGCGCACGGCGGCAGAGTCCCCGCGCACCTCGATGAGCCGGCTACGATAGCGCGGTCCCGGCCGGAGCTTCCATGTCCACGCGACGGCCCCTCGGTTATCCGCGCGAAGCGAGGTCGTGTCGGCGTGCCCATTCGGCGCCCGCACCACGCGCGAGAGCTGCTCTCCGGGCTTAAAGCCCGCTCCTGCGAACCACAAGACACCTTCACTCCGCGCCACGGATAACGTGGGCCCGTCGGTCGAGAGCGTCGGCCGGGGAGCAAGATCGGGAGACGCGATCACCTGCTCGATGCCGTTATCTACGAGGTCGCGCCCGACGACACGTCGCCAAGCGCTCGCGTAGTCGAGTCGTTCGCTCTTCTCCACGAGCCGCACCTTCCCCAACATCGGCGGCGGCACGGCGCGGGCCATGTACCCGAACAACGACAGCTCGTCGTGGTGCTCGTGGGGGCGCTGATGCAAGAGGTCTTGCGTGGAGAGCCCGGGCCGCTCGGCGCGCGAGCGCATCAAGCGTTTGGTGTCGCGATCCCAAAACAAGGTCCCCGCGCCCGGCAACACGAAGTCATGAAAGAGCGCGGCGAGCAGGTTCGCTTCACCCTCCACGACCACGTCCATCTCTTTGGGCGCCGCGCCGCGCGCGTACCCTTGAATCACATGCGTCCACTCGTGGGCGTACGCAAACCCGATGTCGAGGTAGCTCAACGGGAGCGCCTTCCATTGGACGATGATCCGTGAGCGCGAACGATCGGGCGCCGCGACGAACACACGGCCCGTGTCTTTGCCGGCACCCAACCGGCGTCCAGGGTCGAGCCGTTCGAGCGTCTCTTCGGCGGTCTCAGGGCTGAGGAGGAACACCTCCCTCGTCGGGCCGCCATCGTCGAAGCTCGGCAGCGCGAGCGCGCTGTTCACGAACGCGACGGCATCATCCGCGGCGGCGACCGTGCAATCGACCACGGCGGGGGCGACCTCTGGGCTTATGTGAAAGACGAGCTCGGCGCTCCGAAACGTGATGAGCGAGACCCCTTTGGCGATGAGCTCAGGATCCTTTGGGAGCGACGCGAACGGCACACGAGGAGGTGCCGAGAGCCCTGCCTCGCCCGGATAATCGGAGGGAGGTGCGTCGCATCGTTTGATGCCTTTGGGTTGCCGCCCGACGATGAGCGGCGGCGGAGCGTGCTGCGACAGCGCTTGCGCCGGAGGGGAAGGGGTGCTCGGCCCGCCGCACGCTGGGGCCAACAGTGCCGCGGCGAAGAGCGCAAACCGGAGCTTCGCTCGATTGACCATTCAAGCCTCGTTGAGCCGCCTCGCTCGTCGCGCCACGACCGCGAAGAGCGCCCAC
>CAYTJL010000298.1:0-10834 GCA_964437785.1 uncultured Polyangiaceae bacterium | reverse complement strand
CCTTCGCCGGGTGCGGCGGCAACGGCGCGACCGCGCCAAACATCGCTTTGGGCTGAGCGACCGTGGCCGGATGGGGCGGTAACGGCGTGACGCCGTCCACGCTCGCTCGCCGCTGCACCGTCGCCGGATGCGGCGGCAGCGCGCCCGGCGTGCGCAGCGCTGCTCGCTCTGCGCTCGCCGAGTACCCTGCAAACGGAGGCTTCACGCCGCGACCTTAACCCCCCTCTCATGACGCATGGCCGCCCGGATCTCGATGCGCAACGCGCGCGCCCCGGGCAGGCTCGGTGTCGCTTCGATCGCCTCGTCGGCGAAGCGCGCCGCTTCGCCGTACCGTTCGAGCGCGTGGTGGCAAAACGCGAGGTTGAACGCGGTCACCGCTGTCTCCCCCCGGCTCTGCCGCGAGCGCTCGAAGTAACGAATCGCCTCTTCCCAATACCCCAGCTCCCGCATCCACACCCCGAGATGAAACGCGAGATCCCGCTCTTCGCCCATCTCGTAGTGAAGCTCCCACACCCTTCTGGCGAGGAGCATGGCGCTCCGCCGCGAGCCGGGCTCCGCGCCCGGCGCGAGCGCGAGGAGCCGATCAAACACATCCATCAACAGCTTGCCGTCCGATCCTCCGAGCCGCACCGCCGCGACGAGCTGATCCAAATCGAGCTGTTCACGCGCGGACTCAAACCCTCGTTTGAGCGTAAACCAATCATCCGGCCCCAACGTCTCACACGCCGCCACGAACGCCGCCTCGGTCTCGACGCCGCCCGCGGGCGCGTCGAGCCAAAACGCGCACGCGCAAAGGCTCTTCGCCGGGCGGTCCGGGCAGAGCGCGCGCCCGCCGAGCCGCGTCACGAAGCGCCCGATCGCGTGGTAGTCCACAGGCAGCGAGAACGAGCCGTGCCCCGCGAGCGTAGGCTCGTCGCGATAGAGCAGCTCCTCCTCCAAGCACGTCCCCTTGTCCGCCGAGAGGAGCAGCAGCCCGCCGCCGCCCGCGAGATCCGCGAGCGCGCGCACGCACGCGATCGCCCCCGACGGGATCGCAAACGCTCCATCGTCGAGCAACGTTTGATACTCCTCGACCAGCGCAGCGACATCGTCGCTCGCGCCGAGTGGCCCTTCGACCGGGACAGGCTCGTAGTCGAGCCGGAGGTGCTGGAGCGCTCCTTCGCTCGCAGGATCGACGCCCAGCGGCGCGGTGACCGTCACCAAGCACTCATGGAGCTGTCCGCCCTTCAGGCGATACACGTCCTGCGGCAGCGTGTCGAACACGTAGTTGGCGATCACCGCGAGCGCGCGCCCACCTGGGTGAGCGCCCGGCGCGAGGGTCTCGCCCGAGACCTCCAGCGTCATCGCCGTGTCGGCGGTCGCGTCGAAGCGCGCGACGTCGAGCACCCCTTCGTCGAAGAAGCGCGAAAGCCTCGGATGGGCGCGCCAAAACGCGATGTTCTTCGGGCAAACATCGGTCATCACATAACGAATCTTCGCGCGGGCGGCGACAGGCGACCTGGGCTCGGCGAAGAGCTTCGAGAGGAGGTGATACGCGAAGCGCCCTGATCCCGCGCCCACTTCGAGCAGCGTGAGCGGCTCGTCCGCCCTGCCCGCGCGCTCGCGATCGCGAAGCCACCCCACCAGGATCCGCGCGTACGCCTCCGCGATGAACGCGTTCGAGGTCACGTAATGCGGCACCTCGCCCAAGCGCCACGCCTCGACGCCCGCGCGCTCGTAATACGCGCGCATCATGGCCCAAATCTGCGAGCGCGAGAGGCGCACGCCGCGCTCCATCACATCGCCGCTCTTGGGGGTCACGACCGGAAGGCTCTCCATGCTCGCCGCGTGGTTCGCACGAGGAGCGCCCCTTGGCCAACAAAGCGTCGAGGGTAACGTCGCCCGGTGAGACCTACGCGGGCTCCGCCTCCTCCACCTTGCCATACCGCGCATAGAGCGCCGGCATCACGAACAGGTTGAGCGCGGTCGACGACACGAGCCCTCCCAAGATCACCCACGCCATCGGATATTCAATCTCGTGACCGGGCAAATTCCCCCGCGCCACGAGCGGCACCAGCGCGAGCGCCGCCGAGAGCGCGGTCATCAAGATGGGCGCGAGCCGCTCCTCGGCGCCGCGCAGCACCAGCTCGGGCCCAAACGGCATCCCCTCGGCCTCCTCCAAGTGCCGATAGTGCGAGATGAGCATAATGCCGTTGCGACCCGCGATCCCGAGCACCGTCACGAACCCCACGAGCGATCCGAGCGACAAGCTCCCTCCCCCGAGGTACGCGCCGGCCACACCGCCGATGAGCGCAAAAGGCAGCGAAAAGAAGACGATCATCGTGAGGCGGATCGATTGAAAGTCGATGTAGAGGAGCAGCACGATGCCCATCAGCGAGAGCGCCGCGAGGAGCAGGAGCTGCCGTTGGGACGCCGCGCGCGCCGCGTGCTCGCCGAGCATTTCGGGGTGATACCCGCGCTCGAACGGCATCGCCTTGACCTTCTGCTCGACCTCCCGCGCGACCGATCCCAAATCACGGCCTTTGACGTTGCACGTCACGTCGATGCGCCGCGAGCCCGATTCGCGCTTGATCTCGTTGGGCGCCGAAGACAGCTCCACGTCCGCCACGTCGCCGAGCGGCACCTGCGCGCCCGAGGGCGTGTCGATGGGCAAGCGCCGCAAAGCCCCCACGTCGGCGCGCACCGCGGGCACTCCCCACACCATCACGTCGATGATCTTCTGCTCTTCGTAGACCTCTCCCACCTTGCTGCCTTGCACCAAGGTCCTCGTCGCGCGCCGCACGTCGCCGGGCGTGAGGCCGAACCGCGCGGCCGCGTCGGGCTTGAGCTTCACCACGATTTGCGGCACGAGCACCTGCTGCTCCACCTTGAGATCCGCGACGCCCTCGATGCCGCTCAAGACCTTTTGGATCTCCTGCGCTTTGTCGCGCAGGCCGCGCAATTCAGGGCCATAGAGCCGCACCACGATGGACGCGCTCGCGCCCGAGAGCACCTCTTTGATGCGCTCTTTGAGGTACGTGAGCAGATCGCGCTGGAGGCCCGGATACCCCATCACGGCTTGATCGATCTTGGCGACCGTCGCGTCGTAGTCGGCCTTGTCGTCGATGCTGATCCAAAGCTCGGTGAAGTTCGGTCCCACCACCTCGTCGGCCACCGTCGCGCGACCGATGTGCGATCCGAAGTTACGCACCCCCTTGATGCCCCGGAGCTCCTTGCTCGCCTGCGCCGTCACGCGCGACATGGCGTCGATCGACGTGCCGGGCTTCTCGACGAAGTGCATCAAGAAGTCGGTCTCTTTGAACGACGGCAAAAAGTCTTCGCCCAAGAGCCCAAAGCCCAACGCCGCCACGCCGAACGCCGAGGCGAGCCCGATCATCGCCTTCTTGGGCGAACGCACGATGTTCGGCAAGATCGCGCGATACCGCGCCTTGAGCATGCGCACCAAAGGCCCATCGCCCTTCTCGGCCAAAGCGCTCTGGCTCTTCGGGAGCAGGATGAGCGAGAGGGCGGGCGTGACGGTGAGCGCGACCGCGAGCGACGCCATGATCGCGAGCACGTAGGCGATCGCGAGCGGCCTAAAGAACGTTCCCGAGAGCCCGTCCAGGAAGAACACCGGCAAGAACACGAGCACCACGATGAGGCTCGCGAACACGACGGAGCTCCGCACTTCGAGCGACGCGTCGAGCACCACGATGCCCGCGGGCTTGGGCGACGAAGAGGCCCTGTTCTCGCGTAGCCGTCGCGCGATGTTCTCGACGTCGATGATCGCGTCGTCCACCACCTCTCCCACCGCGATGACGAGCCCGGCGAGCACCATCGTGTTGAGCGAAGCGCCGGAGGCGCGGAGGATCACCGCCGCCGTCAAGATCGAGAGAGGGATCGCCAAAGCGCTGATGATCGCCGTGCGGATGTCGTGCAAAAAGGCGAAGAGCACGGCGATGACGAGCGCGCACCCGAGCGCCATGGCAGAGCCCAAGTTCTTGAGGGATCGCTCGATGAACGTGGCCGGCCGAAACACGGTCGAGTCCACCTCGACGCCCGCGAGACCCGGTTTGAGCGACGCGAGCGCGGTCTCGACGTCACGGCTCACGTCGAGCGTGTTGCCCCACGGATACTTCTCGACGATGAGCAAAATCCCCGGGACGTCGTTGATAATCGCATCACCGATGGGCGGCGCGTGCCCGACCGTGATGGTCGCGACGTCCCCGAGCCTCAAAGGAGCTCCTTTGCGCACGGCCACGACCGTCCTCGCGAGCGCCTCGGGATCTTCGAACGACGAGATGTGCCTCACCGCGACGCGCTGATTCGGTGTGTCGACGAAGCCACCTGCGCTCACGAGCGCCGCGTCCCCCGCCGCGCGCTCCACCTCAGCCACGGTGACGCCGTGGGCGCGGAGCTTGTCCGGGTCGACGAGCACTTGAACCTGCCTGTCCTTTTGCCCCCAAATAGCTACGTTGGCGACGCCCGGAACGGCCATGAGCCTCGGCCGGATGGTCCACCGCGCGAGCTCGGACATCTCCATTTGCGAGAGCGTCTTGGACCACAACCCGATCTTCATGGCGCGGCTCATCGACGAGAGCGGAGGCAGCACCACAGGCGCTTTGGCCACTTGAGGCAGGTGCGCCGCCTCGGCCGCGAGCTTCTCTTGGACGAGCTGCCGCGCGCGGAGCAAATCCGTGTCTTCGTCGAAGAGCAAGACGATCGACGAGAGGCCGAGCACCGATTTGGACCGGAGCGTCTTGAGCCATGGAGTCCCGTGCAAGGCATTTTCGAGAGGCACGGTGACGAGGCTCTCCACCTCTTCGGTCGAGAGCCCGGGAGCTTCGGTTTGAATCTCCACCTTGGGCGGCGCGAACTCGGGGAACACGTCGAGCGGCGCGGTGCGCGCGGCGCGGACGCCGAGCACCATCACCACGAGCGCTACCGCGAGCACGAGGACGCGGAGCCGGAGCGCAGTCGAGACGAGCCATTTCATGATGCGCGCCTCACTTCCCCACGCCGAACTCGGCGCCGAACAGCTCGGCCGCGCCGTCCGTCACCACGAGGGCGCCGGGCTTTGGCCCGCTCGCGAGCACCGCAAACGCGCCTGTCACATACCGCACGTGAACGCGGCGGCGCATGTACGCGCGCGGCCCGGTCTGCTCATACACCCACGTCCCAGCGTGGATGTCGTGGAGCACCGAGGCCCAGGGCACGACGAGCGACTCCACTTCGCTCTTGAGCGGCACAATCACGCTCACGTTTTGGCCCGGCCGCACCTCGCCGCGCTCGTTCGCGAGCTCATAATAGAGGTCCACGCTCGCCGACGCGAGGCTCGCGGACGGCGGTCCGTTGGTGGGCTTCGCCGCTTTGGGGCCTTCGCCCGCGGCCTCGGCGAGCCCTTCGATCAACGCATCTTTGGTCCTGTCGATGCTCGGGAGATCCCCGGCATACACAGGCACGCGGATCCAGATGGGTTTGGTCTCGACGATCTCGACGAGCGGCGCGCCCGCGGGCACCACCTGCCCGGGCTGCGCTTGAACACTCAAGATCACGCCCGCGAGCGGAGCGTCGATGGCGATGGGCGCGGCGCCCGGATCCCCGCCGATCTGCGCGAACGCGCTCCGCCTCGCCTCGGCCGCGGCGAGCGACGCGCGCGCGAGCTTGTCCTGCGCCCTCGCGTTGTCGAGCTGCTGTGTTGAGCCCACCTGCTCGGTCGCCAGGCGCTCGGCGCGATCGAGCGCGATCTTCGCGGCTTCGACCTCGACCTTGGCGCGCGCGACCGCGGCCTCGGCCTCGGCGCGGGCGCTCGCGAGCGCTGTTTTGCTCTCGGCGAACCTCACCTTCTCTGCGCTGGTGAGCGAGAGCACGAAGAGGGGTTTGCCCTTCTCCACCACCGCGCCCGGCCTCGGCGCTTCGCCCGCGAGCGCGAGCGTTCCGCTCACCGGCGCGGCGACCACGGCGCGCGCGCCGTTCGGCACCATGGCCTCTCCGCCGAGCGTCCTTGCGCGGGGCATGGCCTTTTTCTCGACCTTTTCGGTCTTGACACCGAGCCTCCGCTCGGCCTCTTCCGTGAGCGTGATGGCGCCGATGTCGGCCTCTTTGGCCGGTTTGTCGACCTTGGCCGGGGGCGCGGCTTTGCCGTCCCCGCCCTTCTTGCAGGCGGGGAGCGCGATCATCACACAGAGGACGACGGCCGTGTGAAGGGCAGAACGAACGGAACGCATCCCGCCCTCATACCATGAGCGCCGGGGCTCCGCATAGCCCGGGCTCGCGTCAAAACGTCGCGTCGAGGCTCATGGATCCGTTGATGCCGGGCCGGTAAAAACCGCTCCCGTGCTCCAGGATGAGCGTGTCGGTGAGGTTATCGACCGCGACCCGAGCGGTGATGTTCTGCCGAACGTGCCAGGTGCCTTGGAGGCGGAGCGACACGAAGCCGGGCGTGCCGCCCGCGGGGATGCGGTTATCGTCGAGGTTCGTAGGGTCGTTGAGGCGGCGCTGCGCGAACCTTCCATACGCGATGGCCTCGATGCGCAGGGTAGGAATCGGATCCGCCCAAAGGCCCAACGTGGCGGTGACGGGCGGCGTGCGATCGGCGGGCGTCACGGGCGGCAACCCCGTCTTCTCCTCGTTGTGCTGCGTGCCCATCATCGCGAGCGCGTGACCGTCGATCCCGATAAAGCGCGCGAAAGGCACGGTGAACATGCTCTCGACGCCCACGTAATCGACCCTCGCCGCGTTCTCGCTCCGCTCGTAGCGCTCGCCCGAGGGCGTCTCGGTCGCGCCGTTCAACGTCGCGGGCGCGAGCGTGATCGCGTCCATGTAGCGCAGATAAAAGACGTACGCCTCCGCGCTGAAGAGCCCCTTTTTGGCCTTGATCCCGGTGTCGAGCGAGAGGGTGTGCTCGGGCCGGACAGCGGGGTTGGGGAGCTGAAAGCGGCCTTTGGCGCGCGCGCCGAGCCCGGAGAAGTCTTGTACGTTGGGCGCCCGCACGCCGCGCCCTACGTTGGCCACGATCGCGACGTGGGGAGAGAGCCCGATCTTGGCGCCCGCGTTGAGCGCCACGTCAAAGACCGTGCGGGTGAAGGCGGGGCTCCCGCCCGGATCCTCGACCGCCCGCCCCTTGATGGCGAGATGAAAGAGCGTGCCGCGCGCGCCGGCATAGAGCCTCAGCCCAGGGATGGGCGTGACCTCGGCCATCCCATAAAGGCCTGCTTGGGTCATCGACGATCCGTCGGGGAACCGCTCGGGCGCAGGGGTCTTTTCAAACGAGGAGAGGTCGAGCGTCTCGGCGCGGCTCGACACGATGTCGTGGCTCACCTCGGCGCCGATGCGAACACCGTAGATGCGGCCGCGGAGCCTCGCTTCGCCGCGCGCGCTGAGCGCGTCGGATCGGTTCGACTCGAGCGCTCGCTCGTTCTTGGGGACGAGCCGAAGGACACCCCGGCAAGGGTCGTTGTCCGAGGGCAAACCCCCTTCAAAACATTGCTCACCCAGGTTGCGCCGCGCGATGCCCTCCTGGAGCCTTTGCCACGCGGCTTGGACGATCACCTCGCTCACGATCGAGCCCGGCGACGGGCGATACGAGAGCACCGCCGACGTCATCGCGCGCACCATGGGGGCCACGGAGGACTCGGCGCGCGTCGGGAAATCGAGCTTGAAGCGCGGCGTCACCTCGTCATAACGAACGAGCTCGGGGCGCACGCCGAGCTGCCCGCGAATCACCACCTCGGCCCTTCGCGAGAGCCTCGCCCGAAGGGCCACGTTGGCGGCGATCATCTCGAACCCCGTGCCCTGCTGCAGCGAGGACACTTGGGGAGCATACGTGCTCTCCGGCGCCCGCTCCAAGCCCAGATACGAAGACGGCACGGGCGTCGGCTCCCCTCCCCCCGGGCGGATGTCGCCCGCGCGCACGTACGATAGCCCGACGTACGCCGCCCACCGCGCCGCGCTGTGCTCGATCGACGCCCGCGACGACGATCCCAAGGGGTTGACCGTGAAGCCTTGAAACGCGCGCACCCGCGTCACGCCGCCCGGGACGAGCGAATAACCGGGCAGCGCCGTGGCCACGGCGACCACGCCGCCGAGCGCGTCCGTCGAATGGAGGACCGATGAGGAGCCGCGGATGATCTCGATCTCGCGGATCGCGAGAGGATCGATGAGGCCCAGATAAGGGTTGTTGCCCGCGCGGAAGATCGCGGCGTTGAGCGGCACGCCGTCCACCATGTGGAGCACCTCGCGGCTCGACAGGCCACGTACGTAGATGGTGCCTTGTCCCGGTGTCGTCTGTTGAACGCCCACCCCCGCCCTGCCGCGCAGCGCGTCCGCGATGCTCCCCGCCTGCAGCATGCGAATGTCCCCCTCGGTCACGCGGCTCGCGGCGCGCGCGGACGAGAACGTGTCAGGCTCGTTGGGCGTGCCTTGGACGATGACCTCGAGCGGCTCGGCGGGCGTGAGCTTGTCGTCCTCGGCGCGGGCGAGCACAGGAGTCAGGAGCGACGCGGCGAGGACGGGAGCGATCGCGCTCTTCACCCTCGACACGATAGCAATGCACGTCAACTTGCCCCAAATTTATGGAGCGGCTCGCCCCATCACCAATACACGGCCGCGCGCCCCGTCACGGTGATGGGCCAGCCCGGCGTGTAGTGAATGCCGGTGACGGGCGAAGGCTCGTATTTGAGCTTGGAGGTGGTCGCGAACTGCACCTCACGCCACGTGGCGTTGGTCATGTTCTGGACGTCGACGCCGACCTCGAAGCGCTTCCAGCGGAGCCCCGCGTTGGCGTCCAAGATGGTGAAGCCCTCTGCGACGAGCGAGCGATCTTCGTTGGCGGGGCGCGCGCCGAGGTGCTTGATACGGAACGACGCAAAGGGGGTGAAGTCGCCGAACGTGGGCCGCGCCGAGACGCCCGCCGAGACGGTGCGCGTCGGCGCGAGCGGCACGGCGTCGGCGCTGTTCGCGCCGCGGAACGAGGCTTTGGTGAACGTCGCGCCGACGTCGGCGAAGAGCCAATTCTTGATGCGATAACGCGCGTCGAGCTCGACGCCCATGCGCCGCGTCTGCCCGGAGGCCTCGGTGTTCCCCGCGTCGCCCGACCACACGAGCTCGGAGTCGAGGTCGAGCAGAAACGCGGACGCGCTCAGCGTGAGGTCTTTGAGCGGCGTCACGCGCACGCCGGCCTCGTAGCTCATGGCCGGCGTGATGAGCGTCGCCGCGTTCTTGCCGAGCACGACGCCGCGCGCGTCATTCGAGTGAAAGCCCCTGCCGATGGCGCCGAACAAATCGAGCTGAGGGATCGGAGAGACGATGGCCATGGCCTTGGGCAAGAGCTGCATCGCGCCTTTTTGGCCGCTCGACGCGTTCTTGTTGGATTTGCGATCTTCGAGCGCGTCGTCGGCGCTGACGTCGATGCGCTGCGCGCGGAGCCCCAGCACGAACCGGAGCCATTTGCGGATGCGCGCGTCCTCCTCGATGTAGAGGCCGATTTGACCCTCGTTGATGTGCGCTCTCACCTTGTCTTCGACGCGCTCGCGGGCCACGTCGTGATAGAGCCCGTTGTCGATGGAGTCGAACCGCACCTGGAGGCCGATCGACGTGGTGAGCTGCGCGCCGAGCAGGTGATCGTGGCGGCGGAAGCGCGCGTCGAGCCCGCCGATGAAGCGATCGTCGGTCTGCTCGATTTGGTCGCCGCGCTGGGGGTCCTCGGCGAAGAAGGTGAAGTTCGAATAGAGCCTGAAGTTGACTTTGGCGAAGTAGGCCATCGCCTGCAAATCGGCCTTGCTCCACGCGGTCGAGAACATGGCCGTGGCCATGTGCCGTTGGGTCGAGCCGCCCTCGGTCGGGTCCACGTAGCCGAACCGGTCGATGCACGGTTTGCCGAACGCCGCGGGCGGGGCGAGGCCCGCTTCGCCCTCCCCGCACACGGCGCGCGCAGGGATTTGGCCCGACGCCTTCCACGAGGACCCATACGACATCCACGTCATTTGGATCTTGCTCGTCTTGCCGATGTCGTGCGTCGCGCGCAAGAACACGTTGAAGCGCTTGAGCCCCTCGGGGTTTTTGAACGGGCCTTCTTGCTTGTAGAGCTCGGCCGCGGCGACCGCGCGCCACGTGTCGCCGAGGTCGGGCGACTCGATGACGACGCCCCGCACGATGCCATATTGGCCGACCGAGATCTGCGCAAAGCTCTCTTCGAACCGCTCGGCGAGCTTGAGGTTCACCGCGCCCGCGGTCGCAAAGTCGCCGAGCTGCGCGTAATAAGGCCCCTTGTACGCGTCGAGCGTGACCACGAGCTCGGGGATCAAGAAGTGAAAGTCGGTGTAGCCTTGGCCGTGCCCGTGGCTCACCATGTTGAGCGGGACGCCGTCGGCGAAGAAGGCCACGTCGGTGCCGTGATCGGCGTCAAAGCCCCTCAGGAAATATTGATTGGCCTTGCCGCCGCCCGCGTGCTGCACGGCGAAGAGGCCGGGCACGGCTTCGAGGATGTCGGCGGGGCGGAGCCTCGGCCGAAGCTCCAGCTCCCTCCGCCCGACGACGAGGCGAGAGGCCTGCTCGCCGCCCGGCTTCTCGGCGACGATCTGCACCTCGATGGGCCGCTCCTCGGCTTGCTTCTCAGCCTTCTTGCGCGCCTCTTCGGCCTTCTTGGCGCGCTCCTCCTCCTCGTGCTTTTGCTCGTCGGTCGGGTCGTGGGCGCTGGCGGAAGCGCTGAACGACGCGATCGAGGCCAAGAGACAAAGGAAGACCGTCGCTCGCCTGGGCATGAAGCTCCTCGAGAAAGGTGGTTGTGCCACGAAGAAAATCGCTCGTAGCACAACGCTCTAGGGGAGTCTACGCTCGACGTGGCGGGCCGGATCGG
>CAYTJL010000297.1:0-10879 GCA_964437785.1 uncultured Polyangiaceae bacterium | reverse complement strand
CGATCGGCGGCCTATCGACCATCACCCGTTGTCCAAAGACGCTGGCGCGCGACGGCGAAATCCGCGAGGTGCGCGACGACGCCGAGGACGTCTTTTGTTTCGACGGTCGCCGCTTGGTCCAAGTCGGAGAGACACCGAGCTTCACCGAATATCGCACGTTCCCCGATACGTTTGTTAGGGTACGTGGCCATTTTCCCGCCGGGTGGCCGGCGAAAAAGGGGTTACGCTTTCTGCCGAGAGTTTGGTCGAAAAACTTCGTGAGATTGAGTCCAACAATTACGGGTGACGAAGAGAGGCCGTCACCGGCCTGACCTCCGCTTCTTCAAGAGATCCACCACGCTCTCCGCGACCGAATCGACCTTCTCCGCGGGGTAGCTCGCGGCCTTGAGCTGCTTCTTGATGAGCCGCCGCATCTCGCGCTGCACGTCCTCTTTGTGCGTCCAATCCACGATGGCCACGTGCGGCGCGAGGAGCTCTTCCAAGAGGCTCGCGAGCTCCTTCTTGGCGTCGTCCATCAAATGGTCGCGGGCAGCACGAGCCCGAGGGTGAAGCTCGCGGCGTTGGCGATCGCCGACGCGACGAGCGCGCGCCCCGGATCGCGCGGCTTGCGGATGAGCGCGTACGCAATCGCTTCGAGGAGGAGCGCGCCAATCTCGCCGACGACGAGGAACGTCGCCCCGACGCCGAGCCACCGCGGCAAGAGCAGATTCATGGCGAGGTTGGTGACGCTGGTGGCGACCGCGCACACGCCCGCCATCTTCCAGCGCTCACCCGGGTAGACGGCGGCCACGCACGGAGACTCGACGGCGACGGTCACCGCCCACGCGAAGACGAACGGCGGTATCAAGACGCCACGTTCCGCCGGCGCCGCATCCACACGAGCCCCGCGAGCAGCGCCGCGAGGTTCGCGCCGATGACCGATCCGGTGCCGGGCGTGAGCGCCACCGAGCAGCCGCTCGATTTTTCGCCGGTGTCGCAGCCCGGATCGCCGCCCGGGACTTCGCACGGGTGCTCTTGGTAGTTGCAAATGGTCGCGCTGTCGCCCCACGGCGCGGACGCCACGCTGGCAGGCGCCGCGTTGCCCGCGCTGCGCATGCAGTCCGAGGCCAGCGCGTCGGTGACGGTCGCCACGACGTAATACGAGGTGCTACACGCCGAGCTAACGCACGTGTACGGCTTGGCAAACCCATAACGATACTTCCCCGGTGGCACGCACTCGTCGACGTACGCGGCCACCTCGACGCCCGGCTGGCAGTAGTCCGCGAGCTCTACGACGTCCCCTGTCTCCACGCTTTGCCGGAGCATCCCGTCGGCGTCCGGGCAGGCGCGAGGGTTGAAGCCCACGGGCTCGACAAGCACGGTGTTGCCTGTGACGGTGGCGTCGTATCCAACGGGCCGGGAGCAGTTGGCGCGCGCGGGCGCAGCGGCTGCGACAACGGACGCGGCCGAGAAGAGAGCGGCGAGGATCTTGGGAGTGTGCATACGCCCGCCCCGAGCATCCGGCGTGCCGGCGGCGGCGTCGCGGAGTTGCTGGGCTCTCCTCGGGAATCCACGATCCGTGGCGCCCATCCGGCGGAGAGCGCTCTGACCAGAGCGGCTCAACGTGTGCCGGGCTGAGCCCGCCGCACCAAGCAAGGTGATTCGTCGAGCGCTCGTGTATAACGCAGCCATGCGTGAGCGATGTGGGTTCGTGCTCTTGGCGTTGCTGCTCGCGGGGTGCGACCGCTCCCTCGAAGCGAAGTGCAAGCGCGGCGACGGTCAGGCGTGCGGCGTCTTGGGCGACCGCCTGTATCACGGCGCGGCGCCAGGCCAGGATCTGGCCTCTGCGTGCGACTTTTACCGGCGCGCGTGCGACCATGGCAACGACGTGGGCTGCGCCAACCTCGGCTCTCTCCTCGCGCACAAGCGTTGCGCGGGGGGCGCGGGCGAGGCGTTGAAGGTGCTCGAGCGCGCGTGCGACCATGGCAACGCCATCGGCTGCAACAACCTCGGTACGCTCCTCCGCGACGGCGGCGAGGGTGTGCCGGCCGATCGCGAGCGGGCCCGGAAGCTCTACACCACCGCTTGTGATCGGTCGGTGGGCGAATCGTGTTATCAACTGGGCTTGCTCGACTTCCGGCCGCCGGACACGGCCAGCGCCTCGCGCGCGGCCCCGCTCTTCGCCAAGGCCTGCGATCTCGGCGTGGCCGGCGCGTGCAACAACCTCGGCCTGATGCACGCGCAGGGCATCGGCGTTCCGCTCGACGCCGCGCGGGCCGCCGCGCTGCTGCTGAAGGCGTGTGAGGGCGGCGAGCTGCGCGCCTGCGCCAACGTGGGCTCGCGCTACGTGACCGGCGATGGTGTCGCGAAGGACGAGGCCCGCGGCCGGGAGCTGATCGCGCGCGCTTGCAAGGGTGGTGTCGCAGAGGCCTGCCAGCCGCCGGCGCGCTGAGCGCCCGACATCGAGATGGCTTTGGGAGGATGACAATGACGGAGTCGAGGCCACCGGAGCTCGAGGACGCCACGAAGCTGAGCCAAACCACGGAGCCGCTCGTGGAGGGGCACGCCGTGGAGGAGATGAGCCGGACGATCACGACGTGGAAGACGGCCGACGGACGCTATTTTCGCGAAGAGTTGATTTGGGACATCGACCGAGCGCCGGTGACGACCTTCCGCGAGGTGTCATTGGACGAGGCCGATATCCCGGCGCGGTAGCGACGTAGCGACGATCGGAGGCGCTGATCCTCTGTGCGCTCCGCGCGCCGCTTGCCATAGCCCATTGCTCGGGGTAAGTCGGGCCATGGCTCGCCCCATCCCGTTCGGCTTCGACGACTTCCGCTTGCTCCGCGAGGCGGGGCTCCGCTTCGTCGACAAGTCCAGCCTCATCCGCGGGGTGATCGACGCCGCCGGCGTTCAAGTCATGCTGATGCCGCGCCCTCGCAGGTTCGGCAAATCGCTCAACCTGTCGATGCTCCGCTGCTGGTTCGAGAAGCGCGACGAGGACCTGTCGAACCTCTTTTCGGACCTCGCCATCTGGCAGGCCGGCGACGCGTACCGGGCGCATTTTCAGCGCCATCCGGTCATCTACTTCAACTTCAAGGCTGGCAAAGGCGGGACCTTCGAAGAGGCGTTGAGGTCCATCCGGCGCAAGCTCGCCATTCTCTTCGAAGAGCACGGGGCGCTGCTCACGAGCGGCAAGCTCACCGAGCGCGAGGCCCGCGATTATCGACAGGTCATCGACGGCTCAGCCGATCTCACGATCATCGAGCAAGCCCTGCTCGACCTCTCCAGGTACCTGCGCCGCGTCCACGGCGAGCGCGTGGTGATCCTCATCGACGAATACGACGAGCCCATCCACGAGGCTTACTTCCGGGGCTACGCGGACGATCTCTTGGCCTTCATGCGAGCCTTCCTGGGCGCGGGCTTGAAGAGCAATCCGCACCTGTTCAAGGCCGTGTTGACCGGCGTCCTCCGCATCGCCAAGGAGAGCCTCTTTTCGGACCTCAACAACATCGGTATCTACACCTTGCTCCGGCCCGAGCTCAACACGTCGTTCGGCTTCACCGAGGCCGAGGTCATCACCCTGCTCGAAGAGGCCGGCTGGCAAGACAAGATCGAGACCGTCCGCAAGTGGTACAACGGTTATCTCTTCGGCGGTGAGGTCATCTATAACCCCTGGTCGCTCTGCGGCTTCCTCGGATCCATCGACGCGGAGCCGCGCCTTTATTGGCTCCAGACGAGCTCGAACCGCCTCGTCAAGGAGCTGCTCGAGCGCTATGCCTTGAGCCTTCAGCCGGTGTTCGAGGCGCTGCTCGAGGGCGGCAGCATCGAGCGCCCGCTCAATGAGAACGTCGTGCTCCTCGACATCCGGCGGCGCGAAGATGCCCTGTGGAGCCTCCTGGTGTTTTCGGGCTATCTCAAAGCGGAGCGGGCGGGCAGCGACATGAACGAGCGGCCTATTTACCGGCTTTCGATCCCGAACCGCGAGGTGCGCGAGGTGTACGCGACCACGTTCCAACAGTGGATGCAGGAGCGGATGGAGAGCGCGGGGGGGACGGTGGAGGCGCTCACCACGGCGCTGCTCGCGGGCGACGGAGAGGGCTTTGAAGAGCAGCTCCAGCTCCTCGTGACGCACCTGCTCTCGTATCACGACGTGAGCAAACACCAGCCGGAGCGGGTCTATCATGGGTTCGTGGTGGGGCTGCTCGCGGCCATGGAGCCTGTGTATCAGGTGCGGAGCAACCGGGAGTCCGGCACGGGGCGACCCGACGTGATCATTCGGCCTCTCGTGCCTGGCAAGCCGGGCGTGGTGCTCGAGCTCAAGGTGGCCAAAGGACACAAGACCCTCGACCAAGCGCTCGACGAAGGGATCGCACAAATCGCCTCGAAGGATTACAGCGCTGAGCTCACGCGGGCTGGGGCCGGCCCGGTGCACGCCTTCGCTGTCGCGTTCGACGGCAAATCGGTGCGCGTCCGGGCGCTCGCGCAAAAGCCCTGACCGGCCGCGAGCGCTCGTCCAGCGCTCTCCGATCAAGCCATTTCGAGGAACAGCTTGTCCGGGTCTTGCAGATACCCGATGATCTCGTAGGCGAAGGCCGCGCCGATGTGCCCGTCGATGATGCGGTGATCGAACGAGAGCGAGAGCAACATCACGTCTCCGATCACGATCTGCCCGTCGCGCACGACAGGCTTTTGCTTCATCTGGTGGATGCCCAGGATGGCCACCTCGGGGAAGTTCAAGATGGGCGTCGCGAAGAGCCCGCCCTGCGCGCCGAGCGACGTGATGGTGAAGGTCGAGCCGCCGAGATCCGCGGGCTTGACCTTGCCGCTCTTGGTGTCGTCGCCGAGCCGCTGAATCTCGCGCGCGATGTCGAGGATGCTCTTGCGATCGGCGTCGCGGACGACAGGCACGATGAGCCCCGCTTCCGTCGCCGAGGCGATGCCGATGTTGTAATAGCGCTTCTCGACGATCTCCTGCGTGGCCTCGTCGAACGACGCGTTGAGCGAAGGATGCCGCTTGAGCGCGGCGACCACGGCCTTGACGAAGAAGGGCAAGAACGAGAGCTTGATCCCCTCTTTGTCGGCCCGGGCCTTGAGCCGCGCGCGAAGGTCCTTGAGCGCCGTGACGTCGCACTCCTCGACGAAGGTGAAGTGTGCGGCCGTGTGCTTCGAGCGCGCCATCCCCTCGAAGATGCGTTTGCGAATGCCGCGGAGCGGCTTGCGCGTCTCGTTCGCCGTCGCGTCCGCGCTCCGCCCCGTCTCGGAGCTCCGCGCGGGCGGCAGCGGCAAAGGCTCCTCCGGCGGCGCCTTGGGCGGCAGCGGGAGCGCGTCCTCGACCACCGCGGGGATGGGCACGCGAGGCAAGCTCGGAGGCGCGGAGTCCGGCAGCGTGGCGGGCCCCGCGCCCACGGAGGCAGGCGCTTGAACCGAAAAGGGAGCTTCTTGAGGGTGCTTTTGAAACGCCCGAACGTCGTCTTTGGTGACACGCCCGCTCGGGCCCGTGGGCGGCACCGCGCGGAGATCGACGCCGAGCTCGCGCGCGAGATGGCGCGTGGCGGGCGTCGCGAGGGGCTTTTCGTTGTGGTATCCGGCCGGCGCTCGAACCTCGGTGGGAGGCGCGGTCGCAGCGCTGAGGTCCATCCCCGGCAAGGTCTCTTTGATGTCGCCGACGGCCGTGGCCGCGGGCTCGGCCTTCGTGGGAGAGGCCTTGTCTCTGGGGGAGAGGACGGTGGGGTCATCCGGGTGCGCGACGTGCCCGCCGGAGGCGCCGTTGCTGTCGAGATCGAAGACGACGAGCACCGCGTGAACAGGCACCATGGTGCCCGCAGGGCCAAACCGCTCAATCACCTTGCCCGCTTTGGGAGCGGTGATGGTGACGGTGGCTTTGTCGGTCATCACCTCGACGAGGGGCTGATCTTCGGTGACCGTCTCGCCCACGTCGGCGAGCCATTGCACGATCTCTCCCTCGGTGACCCCTTCGCCGATGTCCGGGAGCTTGAAGTCATAACGTCGCATCGGTTCAATACCTCGCCGTGGAGAGGAGGGCCGGAAGGATGCGGTGAGAGAGCGGCAGGTATTCGTTCTCGAGCGTGTACGGGAAGGGCGTGTCGAAGCCGGTCACGCGCACGGGCGGCGCCTCCAGGTGAAGGAACGCCTTCTCGTTGATGAGCGAGACGATCTCGCCGCCGAGCCCGCAGCTCTTGGGCGCCTCGTGCACCACCACCACACGCCCCGTCTTCTTGACGGACTGCACGAGGGTGTCGATGTCGAGCGGCCAGAGCGTCCGAAGGTCGATGACCTCGGCGTCGACGCCCTCGGCGGCGGCCTTGTTCGCCGCGTCGAGCGCCTCATACAGCATCGCTCCCCACACGATCACCGTCACGTGACGGCCGGGCCGCACCACCTTGGCCTTGCCGAGAGGCACCGTGTAATCGCCCTCGGGGACATCGCCCTTGGCCGCGCGGTAAATGCGTTTGGGCTCGAAGAACAAGACCGGATCGGGGTCGCGGATCGAGGCGAGCAAGAGGCCCTTTGCGTCGGCCGGGCTCGCCGGGCAAACCACCTTGAGCCCCGCGACGTGGATGAACTGCGCCTCGGGCGACTGCGAGTGGTAATGGCCGCCGCGGATGCCGCCGCCCACGGGCGTGCGAATCACCACCTTGCACGGGTACTCGCCGCCGGACCGATACCGATATTTGGCGAGCTCGCTGACGATTTGGTCGTACGCGGGGAAGATGAAGTCCGCGAACTGGATCTCGGGGATGGGCACGAGGCCGTAGAGCGCCATGCCGATCGCCGTGCCGATGATGCCGCCCTCGGAGAGCGGGGTGTCGATCACGCGCTCGTCCCCGAACTCGTCGAAGAGGCCCTGCGTGACGCGGAAGACGCCGCCGACCTTGCCGACGTCCTCGCCCAGGATCACGACGCGGTTATCGCGCTTCATCTCGAAGCGGAGCGCGTCGTTGATCGCCTGAACCATGTTCATCTGAGCCATTCGTTCGCCTTCTCCTGTGTCGTAAAAGGGCGGCTTTTCCCGGTCGAGTCAGTGGCCTTTGGCCCTCGGTCCGCGCTTCATCTGCTCGCGCTGCTCGACGAGGTGCCACGGCAGCTCGGCGAAGACGTCGTCGAACATCGAGTCGAGCGAGGGCGCGGGCGTCGCCTCCGCGGCCGCGATCGCGGCCTTGATCTCGGCCTCGATCTCGGCGAGCGCGGCGTTCTCCTCGGCGTCGCTCCACGCGCCGAGCGCGACGAGGCGCCCGCGCATCCGCGTGAGCGGGTCGAGCTTGCGCCACGGATCGAGCCACGCGTCGGGCCGGTACGCCTTGGGATCGTCGCTCGTGGAGTGACCCGCGAGCCGGTACGTGAGCGCCTCGATCAACGTCGGGCCCTCGCCGCGCGACGCGCGCGCGACAGCCTCGCGCGTGACGTGGATCATCGCGAAGAGATCGTTGCCGTCGACGCGCACGGCGCGCACGCCGTACGCCGCGCCTTTGTCGGCGAACGTGGCGCTGCCCGTCTGCCGCTCGGTCGGCACGCTGATGGCCCAGCCGTTGTTGCGGCACACGAAGATCACGGGCGCGCGGAACACGCCCGCGAAGTTGAGCCCGTTGTGGAACTCGTTCGAGCTCGTCGCGCCGTCGCCGAAGTACGAGAGCGCGACCAGATCCTCGCGCTTGTGACGCGCGGCCCACGCGAAGCCCACCGCCTGCGTGATCTGCGTGCCGATGGGCGAGCTGATGGAGAGAAAGCGCGCCGCGCGGCTGCAATAGTGATCCGGCATCTGGCGGCCCTTCGCCGGATCGTTCGCGTTGCCGAACATGTTGTCGACGTAGCGCTGGAGCGGCATGCCGCGGAGGAGCGCCGCGCCGAACTCGCGGTAGCAGGGGAAGATCCAGTCCTGTTCGCGCAGGCCATACGCGCTGCCGAGGATGGTCGCCTCCTCGCCGAGCGAGCCGATGTGAAAGCCGATGCGACCTTGGCGCTGGAGCGTGGTGAGCCGATCGTCGAGCGTGCGCACGCGGAGCATCGCGCGGAAGAGCGAACGCTCCTCGTCGCGGCTGAGGCCCGGATCCACCGCCGAATCGAGCGACCCGTCCTCGCGCATCACCTTGACCACGTCGGGCGCGTCGACGTCCTCGGGGGCGCGCGCCGCCGAAGGGCCCGCGCGATCGGGCGTGGATGCAGAAGGAACGCGCACGGAGCTCGAAACGAGGGTCGTCATGACTGGGCCCGCACCCTAGTCAAAGCGCGCTTCGTGCAAAAGGGATTTCGATGCGGCAGAGGCGGGTGACGGCGACGCGAACGCGGCTACGGGATCTGCGCGAGCGCGGCCTCGGCTTCGCGGAGCGCCTGCGCGAGCGAATCGGCGTCGAGATCGAAGTCGTGCGTGAGCTGCTCCAACACGGCGCGCTCAGGCTCGCTGACGCCCCCCGAGATGTGCGCCATCAGCGCCGCGATGCGCAGCACTTCCATCTGGTGATCGATGCGCGTCACGGTGCGAGCGACCATCCTGGTGCGCTTCTCCAGCCCGTCCTCCGCGAGCTCCTGACACAGATCGGCGAGGAGCGCGTCGAGCTGCGAAGGTTGGACAAGGTCCCGGCAAGCGTTGAGCACCACCGACTGAAACGCCGCGCGCTCGTCGTCGTCGAAGACGCCGTCCGAGTTCGCGACGAGGAACGCTGCCTCGATCGTCGCTTCGAAGAGCGCCGCGGCTTTGGGGTCGAAGCCCGTCGGCACCGTCGACTCGTCCATGATGGGACGCGTGCTGTAAGACCGCGCCGCCTGCGTGAGGATCGAGGCCGTGACGCCCGAAGGAGCCTTGCTGCCCGGGCGGCTGATCCCCCGGGCGACGAGCTCAAGGATGCCTTTATCGGAGACGGTCATTGCGCTGGCCTTGTTCTTTCGACGCGGTCCGGGCATGACCCGGCGTGATCTCGTTCACGGTCTAGCAAACCTTTGTAAGCGTCAAGAGGACTTCCCTACCGGCGATGCACCACAGCCATGGCCGGCATCATCTCGCCCTTACGAGCGAAGCGACAGGGACCAAACCTTCCACGATGGGGGGACCCGAAGGGGGTCCCCCCAAACCCCCCCGGGCCGCGAATGTCGCGCTCAAACCCTCGGCTTCGGAGCGAGCGCGCTCCAAACGATCGTGGAGCAGCGCGTCAATGTTCTCTTCGCCTCGGAGCTTGGTCCTGAGGAAGACCTCGGCGGCCTTGTAGCTCGAGCGCACGAGGGGCGCGCTCGCGACGTACGCGAAGCCCATCGCCATGCCTTGCCTCGCGTAGTCCTCGAAGACGTCGGGCGGTACGAACCGCGTGACCTCGTGGTGCTTGGGCGTGGGGCGGAGGTATTGGCCGAGCGTCACCACGTCGACCGATGCCTCGCGCAGATCGCGCATGGCCTCGAGGACCTCGTCGTCGCGCTCGCCGATCCCCACCATGATCGAGCTCTTGGTGAGGCGCGCGCCCTCACGCTTGGCCTCGCGCAGCACGGCGAGCGATTGATCGTAGCTGCACCGAGCGTCTCGGACGGCACGCGTCGTGCGCCGGACCGTCTCGACGTTGTGCGCGAAGACGTCGGGCGCGCCTTCGACGACGGTTCGAACCGCGTCCATGCGGCCGTTGAAATCGCCGACGAGCGCCTCGATCAAGAGGTCGGGGCGCAGCTCGTGGAGGCGCCGCACCGTGCGCGCGACGTGGTCCGCGCCGCCGTCGAGCAGATCGTCGCGGTCGACCATCGTGAGCACGACGTATTGGAGCCCGAGCTGCGCGATCGCGCGCGCGACGTGCTCGGGCTCGCGCGTGTCGACAGCGCCGCGCGGATCGCCCGTGGTCACTGCGCAGAAGCGGCACCCGCGCGTGCACACGTCGCCGAGGAGCATCACCGTCGCCGTGCCTTCGCGCCAGCACTCGCCGACGTTCGGGCACCGCGCCTCCTCGCAGACCGTGTGCAGATCGAGCGCGCGGAACGTGTCCTTGAGGTGGTGGTAGGTGTCGCCGCCGGGCGCGCGGACCTTGAGCCACTCGGGTTTTGGCGAAAAGCGCGCTGTCATCTGTCTCGTGCTCGGGGGCCCCTCTTTAGCGCGCTTCGGCGCGCTGCGCTCGTACGTGATCGAGGATGGAGGCAGGCGCGACCTCGCCTCGCTCCGTGAAAATGGCGGTGATCAAGCGCGCGTCGGTCACGTCGAACGCGGGGTGCCGAGCGCCCGCGCCGTCCGGCGCGATCGCGCGATCGAAGATGCGCGTGACCTCGTCGCGGCTCCGCTCCTCGATCGGGATCGCCGCTCCGTTCGGGGCCTCGGGATCGATGGTGCTCACGGGCGCGGCCACGTAAAAGGGGATCTCGTGCGCCCGCGCGAGGCACGCGAGGCCGTAGGTGCCGATCTTGTTCGCGACGTCGCCGTTCGCGGCGATGCGATCGGCGCCCACGACGACGGCGCCCACCTCGCCGCGCTTCATGAGCCAGCCGGCCATGCCGTCGGTGATCACGTCGACGGCGATCCCGTCTTCTACGAGCTCCCACGCCGTGAGCCGCGCGCCCTGCAAATAAGGCCGCGTCTCGTCGGCGAGCACGCGGATCTGCTTGCCGGCCTCGATCGCGGCGCGGATCACGCCGATCGCGGTCCCGTAGCCCCCGGTCGCGAGCGCGCCCGCGTTGCAGTGCGTGAGCACGGCGCCGCGATCGGGCATGCGGCGCGCGCCCGCGCGGCCCATGGCGCGGCACGCCGCGACGTCGTCGCGATGGATGGCGCGCGCGATCTCGGCGAGCATCGCCGCGCGCGCGTCGCCGGGATCGTCCGCGTGCGCGCGCGCCGCGCGCATCGCGCGGCGGACGGCCCACGCGTGGTTCACCGCGGTCGGACGCGCGGACGCGAGCTCGGCGGCGCTCGCCTCCATCG
>CAYTJL010000296.1:0-10917 GCA_964437785.1 uncultured Polyangiaceae bacterium | reverse complement strand
GTCGAGCTCACGGCCGATCCGCCCGCGCCGCCGCTCCCCGAGGAGGCCGTCCCTGTCGTGGCCGATCCGCTCGATCCGCTGCCCGTCGGAAGAGGAATGGGCTCGAGGGGGCTCAAACATCCGAGCGCGAACAGCGCGGCGAGCCCCGCCGGAAGGACGTGCTTCATCATGTGCCTTTGGAAGATGGCTAGGGTCCCGCCGGCATTGGGTGCGCAGGAGGGCGACGCATTCATGCTCGGCGCGAGCGCTCGTTGAAGGACCGTCGGGAGCGCTATTTGCCCGATCCAACACCCCAGGTCTCGCTCGCCTGTTGGCACACGGGCTCGCACCCAGCGCCATTGGGCCGGTGCTCACGATAGGTGAGCTTCGCCGTATGGTCCGCGATCGTGCGGCCCGCGACGGTGTGAATCACGCGGACCTGCTTGGGCTGCCCATAGACCGTCAGCGACCACTCGAATTGTCCAGGCACGGGCTCCTCGGTGTGCATCACGGTGTCGCCCAATTTCACCTCTTTCCCGCGCATCACCGGGCCAACGTGCACATTGGCGTTGGTCGTGCATTTGCCGTGCGCGAGCGACGTGAGCGACGTGAAGTCGACCGTGCACGTGGAGGCGACGCCGTCCACGTCGAGCGCAAACGTGTGCTCGCCCAGCGGCGCAGCCTCGGGCGCCAGCGCCGCGCGCAGCGACGCTTGGGCGCTGCAAGGCAGCCCGGGGCAAGGGCGATCGGCGCTTTTGGGGGAGCAGGCGAGCGCGCAGCAGGCGAGCGCGAAGAAGAGACGCGAGAGCCGCATGATGCGCGGCATCTTAACAGCCCCTTGATCCGAGCACCCCAAAAATCCTCGCGAGCCCCCTCCGAACAGAGGTAAGCTCGCCGCGATGCCCATGGAAACACGCCGCTTCCCCAACGTCCCTGTCCCCATCGCCGCCGTCGGCCAAGGCACGTGGCAAATGGAGGACGACCCCAAAGGCGCCGCGCGCGCGCTCCGCCGCGGGCTCGATCTCGGCATGACCCACATCGACACCGCCGAGATGTACGGCTCCGGCGAGGTGGAGCGCGTCGTCGCCGAGGCCATCGCGGGCCGGCGCGATGAGGTCTTCCTCGCCACCAAGGTGCTGCCGTCCAACGCCTCTCGCAAAGGCACCCTCCAAGCGTGCGAGAGGAGCCTCCAGCGCCTCGGCACCGACGTCATCGATCTCTACATGATCCATTGGCCGAGCCAAACCCCCATCGCCGAGACCGTCGCCGCGTTCGAAGAGCTCGTCCAAAAAGGCAAGATCCGCTCATACGGAGTCAGTAACTTCGACCAAGATGAGCTCCTCGCCGCGGTGAGCGCCGCGGGCAAAGGCAAGATCGCGTGCAACCAAGTGCTCTATCACCTGAACGAGCGCGCCATCGAGCACGCCGTCTTGCCCGCGTGCGCGGCGCACGGCGTGCCGCTCGTGGCGTATAGCCCCTTTGGAGCAGGGGACTTCCCCAAACCGTCGAGCCAAGGCGGCAAGGTCCTCGGCGAGATCGCCGCGCGCCACGGGGTGACACCCCACGCGGTCGCCCTCCGGTTCCTCATGCGGCACCCAAACGTGATCACAATCCCCAAGTCGTCCCGCGTCGATCACGTCGAGGCGAACGCGCGCGCGGGCGACCTCACGTTGGAGGAGAGCGAGATCGCCCGCATCGACGCGGCGTTCCCGCGCGGGAAAAAGCCGCGGAGCCTGCCCACGGCATAAGCGTGCTCAAACGAGGCGGAGAGCGGCGAGGTGCGCGCGGAGACCCTGGCGGACGAGCTCACCCAACTTGACCTCCGCGATCACAGCGAAACGAGCTCCTCTGCGATCGCTGCGACGGGCGGTGTGTCATCGCGGCTCCACTCGGCGCAACGCTCGAAGTGATCGCGGATCCACGAGCGGAGCTTCTCGCTGCGCGCTTCGAGGAGCCCCTTGACATCCCCCGCGAGGAGCGCGGCGCGCGCCCGATCCGTGATTCCATGAGAGGCGAGCGCGCCTTCGTCTCGGCAGTCGCGAATGAGCTTTGACGCCGCGACGCCGCACCGAGGGTGAAAGAGCTTGTTGGTGACCGAGCTTCCAAAGGGCGTTGCGTCCTGAGCGCTGATGCGGAGCGTAGCCTTGTCGGAGCCTTCGCGAAAGAGCGACTCCGCTTCGATCTTCGATCCATCCAAGAGGCTCCGCGGAGAGCGGGAAAGAAGCGCGCACGCGACGAGCTTGCCGCGCGCGGTAGCGATCGAGAAGGGTTGTTCGACGACGCCGTCCAACGAGACCTCGGCCGGGCGCCCCGTCCTTTGAAGGAGCCTTTGCACCGACCCATGCTCGCTCCCCTGCGTCACGTCGTCGGCGTGTTGTTGGAGCGATCCAGACGCGCCGCCGAGCTGCTCCGTGAGCGCGCCTCGCCAAAACCACCTTCGGAGGAGGACGAGGCTACGCTCCGAAGGATCTTGGTACAGCGCGAAGAATCGGGCGAGCACCACGAGCGGCAGCTCATACGGGAGCACATTGACGTGGGGGACGCCCGCGCCTCGCAGAAAGACAATCGCCCTGCGGAGCGCATGGCTCGTCGTCACAAGACCTCGCTCGACCTTTGTCGGGTCGAGCCTCCTCGGGTCGAGCTTGCCGATCCTCTCCCCGCCGACAGCCTCGAACGCCTTCAAGATCGTCGCGCGCTCGAGCGTGCCAAAGCCGAGCCCGCTGAGCTGTCCATGGACGAGCCCAATCCCAATCTCGTCTCCTTCGCCGATCTTGGAGCCAACGAGCGCGTCAAAGACCTCGTCACGCGTGAGCGCGTGCCCCGCCGAGTTAACGCGGTCAAAGACGACGCGGAGCGCCTCAATGTCGTCCCCTTCGATGACATAGATGGGGATGAGCGCCTCCCGAAGCCGTTTGCCGACATCAAAGTAACGCCGTTTCTGCTCGCGTGCCAGCGCGGGCGGCACCCACTCCGACAGCGCCGCCGCGTCGAGCGCGAGATGGAGCGGCATCGGAGGTGACCCCGAGAGCGCCTCTGCCCGTGAAGATGCCCGCCAAATAAAACCTTTGTCGAGATCGAACACCATCGCGCGCTCATCGTGGTCCGGCTCGATGGCGAGTGACTCCCAAAGCGTCGTCACGCGTTGTTGACCGTCGACCAGGAAATAGACATCTCCGCTCTTCGGCGCCTCCCCCGCGCCGCGGATGGGCCGGCCCAAATGGGTGGTTGGCAGAGGCCGCTTCCAAAGGAGCAGTGTCCCAATCGGATAGCCGCGCTCGATGCTGTCGAAGAGCGCTCGTTTGTCACTGTCCGTCCAGCGAAATTCCCGTTGAAAATTGGGCATACGAACGCGCCCGTCGCGCACCCATCGGATCAGCTCCTCGACCGTGATTCGGTCCGCGCGCGCAGGCGCAGCCAAACGAGGAGCGGGGATCGCCGTCGGATCGTCTTGGTGTACCTCTTCGCTTCGGCTCACGCCGCGCAGGCTACGACAAACCCCACGCTGCGTCGAGGAGTCAACGGAGCGCGGCGGCGAGCTCGTCGGCCATCTCGCGCGCGCTCTGAAAGCGCTTGTTCGGATCGCGCTCGAACGCCCGCACGAAGAAAGCGTCGATGGAGGGGCCGAGATCCGGCGCGATCGCAGAGGCGGAGGGGGTCTCGGCCAAACAGATCTTCTGGAGCAGATCGATGACGTCTTTGCCCATGAACGGCATCTGGCCCGTGAGCGCCCGATAGAGCACCACGCCGAGCGCCCAAAGGTCGGTGCGGTGATCGACCCTTTTGGCGTCCCGCGCCTGCTCCGGGCTCAAGTAATGGAGCGACCCCATGATGGATCCCGTGCGCGTGCGGCCGGCCTGCTCGCTCGATTTGGCGATGCCGAAGTCGAGGATCTTGACGATCTCTTCGTCGTCGTAGCGCGCCAAGAACAAGTTCTGCGGCTTGATGTCGCGGTGGACGATGCCCGCCTCGTGCACGACACGCAGCCCGCGCGCGATCTGCTTGTTGAGCCCGATCACAGCCTCCTTCGAGAGACGCTTTTCGCGGCTGAGCCGCACCCCCAAGTGCTCGCCCTGGAGCAGCTCCATCACGAGGAACGGCACGTCCTCGTGCACGCCGTAGTCGTGGACGCGCGCCAAATACGGGCTCGTGAGCTTGGCCGCGGCGCGCGCCTCGGTCGCGAACCTGTCGCGCATGCCGTCGCCGTGGATCATCGACGGATCCATCAGCTTGAGCGCGACGTCGGCGTCGAGCGCGAGGTGCCGCGCCACGTACACCGCGCTCATCCCGCCGCGCGCGAGGAGCCGCTCGATCCTGTACTTGTCCGCGATCAGCTCGCCTTGCTCGACCCTCATGCGGGACCGATCTTAGCGTATTCTGCACCTATGTTGGTTAAAGGCGCGGAGCACGAGGCGCGCGTGGCGCGCGCGGTCGCGTGCGCACCCGGCGCGCGCGAGGGGCTCTTCGGTCCGGGCTCGATCGTGTGGCGCGTGAGCCGCGAGTCGATCGTCTTCCTCGGCGCGGGGCGCGCGGCGCTCATGCAGCTCGCGCACCCGTTCGTCGCGCACGCGATCGATCAACACTCCGCGACGCGCGCGGATCCGCTCGGCCGCTTCAACCGCACGTTCCTCAACGTGTACGGGATGATCTTCGGCGACCTCGACACCGTCCTCCGCGCCGCCGCGCGCGTGCGCGGCGTCCACGACACCATCCACGGCCCCATCCGCGAGGACGTCGGCCGCTACGCGCGCGGCGATCGCTACAACGCGCACGACGCCGAGGCGCTCTATTGGGTCTACGCGACGCTCATGGAGACGAGCATGCTCGCGTACGAGATCGCGCACGGCGAGCAGCCGCGCGAGGTGCGCGATCGCTACGCCTCCGAGCTCGTGCGCTTCGGCTTGCTCTTCGGCATCCCCGAGGACCTCCTGCCCACGGATTGGGCTTCGTTTCAAGCCTCGATGGATCGCTTGCTCCGCTCCGACACGATCGCCGTCGGCGAGCCCGCGCGCGCGATCGCGGGCTACCTGCTCGCGCCTCCGCCGAGCCTCCTGTTCGGCCCGCTGCTCCGCGCGTACGGCGCGATCACCGCGGGCCTCTTGCCGCCGCGCCTGCGCGAAGCCTTTGGCCTGCCGTGGGGGCGCGCGGATCGGATCGCCTACGAGGCCGCGGTCAAAGCGGTGCGCGCGAGCTGGACCAAGCTGCCGCTCCGCGTGCGCACGGTGCCCGACTACATCGAAGCGATGCGCAGGATCGAAGGCCGCCCCGCGCCCGACCGCGCGGGGCGCGCGCTGCAACAAGCCTTGATCCGCCACATTCGCCCGCCCGCTTGACGATTTTTTTTGTGCGCGCAACGGAGCTGGGATCCGTGCGATAGTCCCCGATCCATGCGCTCGATGGCGATCTTCGGTTCGATGATGATCTTCGCCGCGCTCGCGTCGTTCGCGGCGTGCACCACCGGCGAAGGCCGATTCCCCGCGTGCCAGACCGACGACGAGTGCAAGGCGAGGGCGAGCGCGTCGAGCGCGCCGCTCTGCTTCGAGCTCCGTTGTGTCGCGTGCCGCTCCGACGCGGACTGCCCGTCGGGCAGCACGTGCAACCACGACAACGTCTGCAAGCGCTTCATGGATACGCCGCCCGACGAGGCCGACGCGGGGCCCGCCGACAAAGAGAGCTGGGAGCCTTCGAGCGAAGAAGATCGAAAGCGATGTCTCAAGTCGTGCCGCGGCAAGCCCCAAGCCTGCAACGACAAGTGCGGCAAGAAGATCAAACCTAAAAAGTAACCGCCCCCCGGGCCCTCCTCCGCGCCATCGCGAGGAGCGCCGCCGCGAGCGCAAAGGCCCCTCCAAACCCCTCTTCTCCACCCTCGGCGCGACAGCCACAACCCCCTTGATCACCGGGCGTGCCCCCGCCGCTCCCCGCGCCCCCGCCCGCGCCGCCGGCGCCGCTCGACCCGGCCGACATCGATCCTCCCGAGCTCGCGCTCGCGCCGCTCATGCCCCCTCCGCCCATGCCTCCTCCGCCCATGCCCCCTCCGCCGCCGAGCTCGTAAGCGCCGATGTCGATGGTCCCGACGACGCTCCTCGACTGCGTGGAGGCAGGGTGAACGTACTGCTCGACGGGCGCGAGCGAGACGCCGTCGCCCGTGCCCGGATCGGCGCCCGCGTCCACGCAGGGCGAAGCAGCCGTAAGGTGATAATCGAGGCCCGCGAGATCGACGAGCAGCGGGTCCATCGTCATGTTGTGATCGAGCACCGCGCTCGCCTGCGAGCACACCGTGCCCGCGCCGAAGAACACGTTGTTGCGGAGCACGGCGGGCGTCGTGACGCCGCCCGCGATCTTCACGAACGTGCCGCCTTGTGTGCGGTTGTTGATCACCGTGTTGTTGACGACGTAGAGGTGGCTCACCGGGATGACGGACTCGGAGGCATAGTCGATGATGGCGCCGTTCTCCATGCCCATCGGGTCGGCGTTCTGCGTGATGAGATTGCCAATCACGAACGCCTTGCCGCCCTCGGGCAAGTTGAGCTCGTAGCTCACGTTGTCGGACTCGTCGTCCGAGAGGCGGTTATACAAGATAAACGACTCGACGGCCCTCGACTTGACCAGGTGGCCCACGTTCGATCCGTGCGAATACGAGGCGCGGAGCGTGAATTTGGCGTACCGGTTGAGGTACATGTTGTGCGATTGGCCATCGCCCGCGCCGTTCCGCGCGAACTCCGATCGTTCGATGAGCACCTCGCCCTGCCCGTCGGCGCCTTGGCCGTTGGCGAGCGGCGCGCCCAAGATGCCATTTTGGTTGTCGTGAAAGAAGCAATCACGCACCGTGAGGTTGAGCCCCTGATGGCGAATCCCTGCGCCGTTGTTGCCGTCCGCGGCCGAGATGGCCGCGCCGGACAGCTCGAAATGCTCGACGGTGGCGTTCGCCGCGTAGATGACGAAGATGCCTTTCTTCTGCGCCACGCTCGCGCCGGTCGCGTCGATCTTGGCGCGGCCGTTGACGCCGCGGACCGTGAGGTTGTCGGTCGTCCATGCGCACGTGTCGCCGTCGTAGCTCCCCGCCGCGTCCACCTCGACGACGTCGCCCGCCTGCGCGGCCGCGATCGCCGCGCACGGCGTCGCGTACATCTTGCCGGGACCGACCGAGAGCGTCGCCGCGAAGGCGGCGGCGGGCGCGAGCGACGCGACGAAGAAGAGCCCGCTTCCCACCAAGAAAGAGCGCATGACGAGAGACCTCCTCGGCCACGATCGCACCTCAAAAGGCGGCTCGTCAACGAGGTATGGAGATCGTGATTTCCCCCGCCGCGCGAGGAGCATAGAGTGCCGCGCATGGCCATCGCATCGTCTCGCATCGAGTCGGTCACGATCCATTGCTCCGGCGCCACGGTGAGGAGGCGCGTCGAGATCGCTGGGGACGTGGGCGGCGCGCGCGACCTCGAGATCCCCGCGCTCCCGCTCTCGCTCATCGACGCGACGGTCCGCGCGCGGATCGTAGGCCCGGGGGCCGATCGCTTCACGGCGACGCAGATCCGCGTGGGCTTGCACGTCAAAGCGCGCGAGGCGCCGCCCGCCGCGCCCGACGCCGAGGCGTGCGAGCGGCTCGCCCACGAGCTCCGAAAGAACCGCGAGAGCTGCGATCAGCTCGCCTCGGAGATCGAAGCGCTCGAGGCCGTGCCCGTGCCCATTCGGCCCGACGGCAAAGAGGGCAGCCCCCCTCCCCCATCACCGATCGTCGCGCGGCAAAAGCTCGAAGCCGAGATCGATCTCGCGATCGCCGCGCGCCTCGCCGCGATCCGATCGCTCCGCGACGCGCAGCGCAAGCTCGCGGACGATCTCCGCGAGGCCGAGGAGAAGCGCGCGCGCGCGTCGACGGCGCTGGAGGTTCGCCCCGACGAGCTCGCCAAATCGGTGCACGTGCGGATCCACGGCGAAGGCGATGTGCCTTTGGGGATGAGCCTCTTTCTCGACTACGACGTGCCGGGCGCGCGCTGGGCGCCCGCGTATCAAATCCGCATGAGCCGTGATTGCACGATCGCCGATATCGTGATGCGCGCGCTCGTGTGCCAGAGGAGCGGTGAAGATTGGACCTCGGTCGCGCTCACGCTCTCGACCGCGGAGCCGCTCGCGTGGACGGAGCTGCCCGAGCTCTCTTCCCTTCGGATTGGCAAGGTCCAACCGCCTTCGCTCAAGCGCGCGCCGCGCCCGGCGCCCATCGGCGCAGGCGCGCTCTTCGCCGATTATGATCGTGACCGGGGCAAGGTCGAGCCGCTCGCGAGGCTCGGCGCCGGCTACATCGCACCTGCGTTTGCCTCGCCGGACGCGCCCTCGCTCCACCGGAGCGTCGTTTCGCCTCAGGGCGGCGGCGGGGGCGCCGTGATGGACATGCTGGGTGAAGAATCGTTCTCCGCGAGCGACGAGGTCGAGCGCGAAGCGCCGATGCTCCGCGCGCGCTCGATGCCTTTGCCGCGCGCGCCGTATCCGGCTCCGCCGCCTCAGCCGGCGCCTGCGGGCTTTGGGCCGCCCCCCGCCATGGCGCCTGCGCCCATGGCCGCTCCAAAGCCCGCTGCCGCCGCCTCCGTGGCGAAGCCCATGGCCAAACGGGCCTTGCCCCCCGCGACGGGCGGGGCGCGGGGCGGCAAAGGTGGTTATGGCGCGCCGGCCGCCGAGGCCGAGGAGGCGTCGGCGTACGAGCCTTTGCCTCCCGCGGCGCCGCGGCTCACGGCCCTTTGGCTCCCGGCGTCGAGCGACGTCGGCGGTCGCACCAAGCTGCGCCCCGAGGATCCGTCAGCGCCTTACCTCGCCGGGCTCACCGGCCTTCGGGTGAGCTTCGATGTGATGATGATCGTCCAGCAAGCAGGGGCGATCGCGGCCTCCGTCGGCTCGCTCGCGCTGCCGCCCGGCGCGTCCAACGTGCGTTATGCGGCGGGCCACTTCGACTATGCGTATCCGTGCGACGCGCCCGTGGACGTGCCGTCGGACGGCGCGTTCCACGCGGTGCCCGTGGGCGGGAGGAGGGCCGAGAGCGAGGTGCTTTACGTGGTGGTCCCGCGCGAGGACACGAGCGTGTTCCGCGAGGCCGAGGTGAAGAACCCGAGCGCCGCGCCTCTGCTCCCCGGGCCGGCCGAGATCTACGTGGCAGGCGATTACGTGCTCGGGACGAGCCTGCCGATGGTGGCGCCGCTCGGCAAGGTGAAGCTCGGGCTCGGCGTCGAACAAGCCATCAAGTGCGCGCGCAACACCCGCTTTCACGAGGAGCGGAGCGACAGCAAGGTGGTCGCCACGGCGGAGCTGATTCACGACATCGAGATCGAGCTCCACAACCACTTGGAGCGCGCGATTCGATGTGAGGTGCGCGAGCGCATCCCCCAGCCCGCGCCGGACGCCGAGGTGGTCGTCGAGGAGATCACGGTCGATCCCGCGTGGGAGAAATACGAGCAGGTCGAGCGCACCCAAGAGCCCCTCGCGGGCGGGAGGCGCTGGCGAATCGCGCTCGGCGCGGGCGAGCGCAAGGCGCTCTCGGCGCGTTATGGCATCAAGATCTACGCGAACAACGAGGTCGTGGGCGGCAACCGGAGGGAGGCATAAGACATGACCATCGAGACCGCCAATGCGGGAGTCATCGAGCGTATTTTGCCCGAGCGCTCCCCGGATCTCCGGCTCTTGGACGCGCCCGTCGCGTCGGTGACGCTGCTCGAGGACAGGGCGCGCGTGGTGCGGAGGGGCCCAATCACGCTCACCGAGGGCCGCAATCAGCTCTATGTGCCGTACGTCTCTCCGGTGCTCCAAGACGTCTCTCTCCGGGTCGAAGCGTCCGTTGTTTCGGCGCGGGTGGCGGACGCGCGGGTCCGGCGCGCGATGCGCATTCGCACCGAGGACAAGCCCCATGAGGTGCGCGCGCTCGAAGACGAGATCCGCGCGCTGCACGAGGACCGGCTCCGCAACGCCGAGGACATCGGCCGGCTCAACGCGCGGTATGACCGCGCGTGGGAGGCGATGGGCCGCGCGCTCTCCGAGCTGTCGGCGGACGCGGGGTGGGGGCTCGGCACCGCGTTCAGCTGGCGTGAGGGCTTCGAGGCGATGGCCGAGCGGGCGCGCGGGCTCCGGCGCGACGTGCTCGATCGGTATTACGAGGTGATGAAGGTCTCGCGCGACATCGATCACAAGACGTGGCTCCGGCGCGCGCTCGATCGTGCCGATTCGAGGCTCGTCGCGTGGGCCGAGATCGACGTGATCGCGGACGGGCCTTTGGACGTCACGTTGACCCTCGAATACGTGTGCCCCAACGCGCTTTGGCGCCCGCTCCACAAAGCGCGGCTCGTGGGCGCGGAGGCGCTCGAGATCACCACGTGCGCCGTGGTCTGGCAGAACACGGGGGAAGATTGGAGCGACGCCGAGCTCTGGTTCTCGACCGCGCGCGCCTCGCTCGGCACCGAGCCTCCGCTCCTCGCGGACGACCTCTTGACCGTGCAGCGCAAGCGCGAAGAGGTGACGGTGGGTGTGCGCGAGGTGGCGATTCAAAAGGTGGGTGTCGACGGCGGGCCCGGCGGCGCCAAAGGCCCCTCCGAGGTCGAGCTGGCGGGGGTGGACGACGGCGGCGAGGTGCGGAATCTGCGCGCCCCGAGCCGCTGCAACGTGCCTTCGGACGGGCGCCCCAACGTGATCCCGCTCGCGTCGTTTCAGACCCCCTCCGAGGTCGAGCTCGTGTGCAAGCCCGAGCTCGATCCCAAGGTGATCGTGCGGAGCGTGCAGCGGAATGGCAGCAATGGCCCGCTCTTGCCCGGCCCGGTGGAGCTGGCGCGGCAAAGCGGGTTCGTGGGGTACACCGAGGTCCCGTTCATCGCTGCCGGCGAGCGGTTCGAGCTGGGGTTCGGCCCGGACGACGCGCTCCGGGTGGTGCGCGCGGTGAAGACCGAGAAGAAGACCGACACCGTCGACAAGTGG
>CAYTJL010000295.1:0-10934 GCA_964437785.1 uncultured Polyangiaceae bacterium | reverse complement strand
ATCCCCCGCTCCGCCGTTGGGCCCCGCTGTGCGTCTTCTCCGAACCTTCTGCCTCGCCCTGCCCCTCACCCTGCTGCCCGCGCTCGCGCTCGGCGACTCTCCGCGCGCGTCCGCGTCGGCGCCCGCTTCCGGCGCGCCCCGCAACGGCCCTTTGCCCGAGCTGCCGCGCCTCGCGCCGATCACGCACCCCGAGCCGGATCCCGCGTCGATCAAGGAGCTCGACAAGCTCCTCGAACGGCTCACCTCGGAGGACGCGCGCGCGCGGAGTGACGCGAAAGGCGCGGTGAACGAGGTCTCTCCCGCGAGCGCCGCGGCGATGGTCGCGGCCATCCGCGCACGCGTGCAAGACGTCCGCACGTCGCTCGATCGCGAGGCCGCGCCGCGCCTCTTGGAGGCCGCGCGCAAGGCCGGGCGCAAGGCGATGAAGGCTGAGGGCAAGGCCACGAGCAAGCGCGACAAAAAACGCAAAGACGACGACAGCGCGGCGGACGAAGGCGATTGGCTCGACTTTCTGCTCGCCAAGCCCCAACCCAAAGAGGCCGCGTGGAGGGACGTCGTGCGGCTCACCGCGATGGTCCGGCTGCTCGGCGCCATCGGCACTACGCCCGCGGTGCGCGAGCTGATCCAGCTCCACGCGTACTTCGGCGAGCTGCTCCGCATCGACATCCAACGCCAAATCGGGAAGCTCCGCGACAAGGCCGTGCCCGCGCTGCTCGAGGCGCGCCAGCACGACGCGAAGATCATCCAGCGCTTCGCGCACCGGCAGCTCGATCTGCTCGGCCGATCCATCCCGGGCGAGACCGTCTCCACGAACGACACGCAAGTGCTCGCGGACGTGCTCCGCGCCTATGGCCGCACGCGCGACGTCGACGCCGCGCGCGTCGTGCTCTCGTTCACGAACAGCGAGCGCGTGCAGCTCCGCGAGGCTGCGCGCGAGGCGATCGGCGCGATCGGCGACGGCGCGCTCTGGCAGCTCCGCGACCAATATCTCGGCCTCACGGGCGAGAAGGCGCCGAAGGATTGGGCTTGGGATCGCATCGCGCGCGAGATCTTCGCGCTCTACGATCGCGCGCGGCTCTCCGAGGTCCACAAGGCCATGGAGGACGGCCTCGTCGCCGCAAGAGACGGCAAAATCGAGGACGCCGCGGCCGCCTTCGATCGCGTGCTCGCGCGCGCTCCGCTCTACGAGCGTCGCCGCGAGATGGTCCCGACCTACCACGAGCTCGGCAAAAGATTCGGCGAACGCCGCGCAGAGGACGCGCTCATCGCCCAGCGCAAGGCGCTCCGGCTCGATCCCAAGGGCGATCTCGCGAAGGTGATCCAAGCCGAGATCGCGTACCTGGAGGGCGCCCTCTCGATCGATCGCGGAGCGCCCGACAAAACCGCGTTTGAGAAGGCGATCGCGCTCGACCCGAGCCACGAGCGCGCCAAGGCGGCGCTCGCCTCGCTCGCCGATCAAGCGACGGTGCGCGAGAGCCGCATCGGCCGGTACATCGGCGCGGGCGGCGTGGGCCTCGCCGCGATCCTCGCGATGATCCTGCTCGCGCGGCGCAGGCCCAAGAGCGCGCCGCCCGCGTCACCGCCGGCCGCGCCCTCGGCGGCGTGATCGATTGATCGGAGCTGATTACTCGCCGCCGGGGACGTCGGCGAGCTCGGTCGGGCGCGCGCTCTTGGGCTCCTTCTTGGAGCCGATTCCGAGCTTGGTCTTGAGGTTCTCGATCGCGAGATAGACCGCGGGCACGACGATCAACGAGAGGAAGGTCGAGCTGATGACGCCGCCGATGACCGAGATGGCCATGGGCGCGCGGAACTCGCTGCCATCGCCGTTCGAGATGGCGGTCGGCAACATGCCGAGCACCATGGCGGCGCTGGTCATCAAGATGGGCCGGAGCCGCTCGGGGCCGGCCTCCAAGATGGCTTGGAGCGGCGGCTCGCCGTGATCGCGAACGCGCACGATCGCGCGGTCGACGAGCAAGATGGCGTTCTTGGTGACGAGGCCCATCAAGAGGATGATGCCGATCATCGCGCCCATCGCCATCGTGTTCTTGGTGAGGAAGAGCGAGACGATCGCGCCGACGAGCGCGAGCGGCAGCGTGAGCATGATCGTGAGCGGATGGATGAAGCTCTCGAACTGCGACGCGAGCACGATGTAGATGAAGACGACGGCGAGCAAGAGCGCGAGGCCCATGGACTCGTTGGTCTCGGACATCTGCCGGATCTGCCCGTCGTACGCGATGGTCACGCCCGCGGGGCGCTCCAGCTTCTCGAGCTTGGGCTTGAGCTCCGCGACGATGTCGCCGAGCGATCTCCCGCGCATCGTGGCCCACACCGCGATCTGACGGCTGCGACCCTCGCGCTCGATGACCTGCGGGCCTTCGCCGCGGCCGAGCTTGGCCACGTCCGCGAGCGCGATGGGCCCCTTGCGCGAGGTGAGCGTGATGCGCTCGAGGTCCGACGGTGACGAGCGATCTTCGGGCCGGAGGCGCACGCGGATCGGCACCTCGTCCTTGCCTTGCCGCATCTTGCCGGCCTCCTCGCCCTCCATCGCGTTGCGCAGCGCGAGCGAGATCTCCGCGACGCTGAGGCCCTGATCGGCCACGCGCTTGCGATCGAGCTCGACGCGCATCTCGGGGCGGCCCGGCGTGTATTTGACCTGCACGTCCACGACGCCGGCCGTCTCTTCGAGCGCCTTGCCGACCTGGTTCGCGAAGGGCGCGAGCGTGTCGTACGAGCTGCCGTTCACGAGGATCATGATCGGCGCCTGCACGCCGGCGCCCTCGATGAACGGCGGATCCGTGACGGAGATCTTGGCGCCGGGGATGCGCGACGTGATCGCGCGGACGCGATCCTTCAGCACGGGCAGGCCGATCGAGCGCTGCTGCTTGGGGGTCGTGACGATGCGCAGGCGCGACTTGTTCACGTCGCCGTCGGGCCCGAGGATCGCGTAGACCGTCTTGAACATCGGATCCTTGAGGATCTCGGCCTCGGCCACCGCGCTCTGCTTGCTGGTCTCGTCGAGCGAGGTGCCGGCGGGCAGCTCGACCTCGATCATCATCTGGCTGCGATCTTCGGCGTTGACGAAGTCCGAGCCCATGATCTTCGCCACCTGAATCGAGCCGACGAACGAGCCGATGGCGAGCAGGCCGACGATGAGCTTGTGGTTGAGCGACCACGTGAGCGCGCTGCGATAGACGTCATCCATCCCCTTGAAGACCACCTCGAACGGCCGCTTGATGGGCGCGAACGGGTCCTTGCGATGGTGATCGATGCTCTTCGAGAAGCGCGACGAGAGCATCGGATCGAGCGTGAACGCGACGAAGAGCGAGATGAGGACGGCGCACGAGATGGTGATGCCGAACTGTCGGAAGAACTGGCCGACGATGCCGCTCATGAACGCGACCGGGATGAACACGGCGACGATGGTGAGCGTGGTCGCGAGCACGCTGAGCGCGATCTCCTTGGTGCCTTCGAGCGCGGCCTGCCTCGGTGGCACCCCGCGCTCCAGGTGCTTGAAGATGTTCTCGCGGACGACGACGGCGTCGTCGATGAGCAGGCCGATCGCGAGCGACAGGCCGAGGAGCGTCATCATGTTGAGCGTGAAGCCCATCACGTACATGAGGAAGAACGTGGCGATGACGCTCGTCGGCAGCGCGAACGCGCTGATGATGGTCGAGCGCAGATCGAGCATGAAGATCAGGATGATCAAGATGGCCATCGCGCCGCCGAAGACGATCGCGATCTCGACCTCGTGCGCGTTCTCGCGGATGAACTTGGACTGATCGATGATGAGGTCCGCGCGCGTGCCCTCGGGGAACGTCTTCTCCAGCGTCTTGAGGCGCTCCTTGACCGCGTCGCTGATCGCGACGGTGTTCTTGCCGCTCTGCTTGACGACCTCGAACGCGACGGCCTCCTCGTTGTTCGATCGGATGCGCGTGCGGAGATCGGCCCAGCCGTCCTCGACCTTGCCGAGATCGCTGAGGCGCACCGACGATCCGTCTTTGTTGGTGGCGACGACGATGTCGCGCACGGCCGACACGGCGGTGAGCTCGCCGACCGCGCGGACGCTGATCTCGCGCGTCCCCTCGTCGTAGTGGCCCGACGGCACGTTGAGGTTGCCCGCGCGGAGGAGCTGCACGATGGCGCCCGGCGAGAGGCCGAGCGCGTCGATCTTGGCGCGCTCGAGCTCGACCCGCACCTCGCGCTCCGCGCCGCCCTTCACCTGCACCGCGGCGACGCCGTCGACCTGTTCGAGCGCAGGTCGGATCACGTCCTCCGCGAACTTGCGCGTCTGGTTGAGCGATCCCTTGCCGTAGAGCGTGTACGTGAGGACGGGCGTGGCCGACACGTCGAGCCTGCTCACCGCGGGCTCCTTGACCTCGGCCGGCAGCTTGAAGCGCGTCTGGGCCACGCGCTCGCGCACCTGCGTCGCCGCTTCTTGCAGATCGACGCCGAGCTTGAACATGATGAACGTGGTCGAGAGGCCCTCGCGCGAGAACGTGCGCACGCGATCGATGCCGTTGAGCGACACGACCGCGTCCTCGATCGGCTTCGAGATCTGGTTCTCGACCTCGTTCGGGCTCGCGCCCGGATAGACGATGTTCACGGTCACGACCGGGAACGACACGTCCGGGAACAGATCCGTGCCGAGCCGGCTGAGGCCCAAGCCACCGAGCACCAAGAGGGCCACCGTCACCATGACGGTGAACACGGGACGCTTGATCGCGACCGCGGAGATGTTCATAAAAATGCCTCTAAAGCAGGTCTTTCAGCGGATCTTCAGCGCGCGCTCAGTGGGCTTGGTCGAGCGGCTCGCCTTCGTGCAAGTCCGCGCTCGGGCTCGCGACGACCTTGGGCGTGCCTTCGAGGCCGGAGCGAACGAGGAGCGAACCGTCCTTGTCGGTGGTGAACGTCACGCGGACGAAGCGAGCCTTGCCCTCGCTCGCGATCACGAGCTCGTCCTGTGATCCAGGGCGCAGCGCGGTCGCGGGCAAGCGGAGCGCGCGCACCTCGCGTCCCGCGGTCACCACCGCGCGCACGAACGAGCCCGCGAGCAGAGAGCCGTCGTCGTTCGGGATCTCGGCGACCATCGGCACGCGCCGGGTCTGCGCGTCGAGCGAGCCGAGCACCGCCGTGATCTTGCCGGCCTTGTTCTGCTCGCTGAGGACGATCTCGTCGCCCACTTGAATGGCGCGCGCGTCGGCCTCGGAGAGCGTGGCCGAGAGCTTGAGGACCGACGTGTCCTCCAAATGAAAGAGCGCCTCGCCCGGGCCCACGATCTTGCCGATGCCGTTCGGCGCGCGCGTCACGAGGCCCGCGAACGGCGCGACGAGCGACCCGTTCTGCACCATGGTGCCCGCGAGCGCGGCCTGCGCGCGCGCTTGTTCGAGCTGCGCCTTGGCGAGCGCGGCGCGGTTCTTCACCGCGAGGTTCTCCGCGTCGGAGACGGCGCGCTCCGCGAAGAGCGCCTCGGTTCGCTTCTGCGCGTCGTCGGCCATGTCGACGGAGACCTCGGCGGCGCGCACGCCGGCGCGCGCGGCCGACGCTTGCGCCGCGGCCTCCGACACGTCGAGCGAGGCGAGCGCTTGCCCGCCCTTCACGCGATCACCGACCTTCACGCGCACGGATTGGAGACGGCCGCCCGCCTTGAAGCCCACGTCCGCGTCTTGGACGGGCGCGAGCACGCCCGTCACGGGGATGGTCGCCTTGAACGCGACGGCCTCGGGCACGACGAGCGGGATCGCCTCGCGCTTGCCCGCTTTTGCCTTCTGCGCTTCGAGCTCTTTGGTGAGCGTGTCGCGGTTGGCGAGCGTCTCCTTCACGCGCACGCCGATGAAGGCAAAGAGCCCGAGCCCCACCGCCGCTGCCGCGATGAAGGCCGCTCGTCCGGCGCCCGAGCTCGGAGCCGTTCGTGTTTCCGTGGTCGTCATGTCGTGATCCCTTTGCCTGCCCGTCTGATCGATCGACCCGCGGACGCGGAGTCGCGACCCACTTCGTTTGTCCCCGTCGATGAGCCCGCTGAATGCTTCGGCTCATCGCCGAAGAGCCCCCCATTTTTGACTTCTCGGTCAAGAATCAACCTCGCGTCCTCCGTGAGGAGGCCGCACGTCATCAGATCGATCGCTTGGCGGCTCCACGCCGCGATCTCGGGCCGCTTTTGCAGCTTGATGAGCTCGCGGACCATGCGGTCGTATGCGCCCGAGATGAGCGCCGCGACCACGGACGGATCGACGTTGCGCCGATAGACGCCGACCTCGGACCCGTAGCGGACCCACGCCTCGACGACCTTGGCGGTGCGCTCGGCCATCTCGTCGATGAGGTACGCGTAGTGCGAGCCGCCCCCGCCTTCGAGCATCGTGCGCATGAAGGCCCGGTTATTCCAGCAGAATTCAAGGACGTTCAGGTCGTGCTGGTGCCACTTGCGGATGCGCTCGGTGAGCGTGACCGGGACCGGCCCGCTCTCGGGCATGTCGTTGAGCGTCGGCTCGACGCACGCCGCGAGCTTGGCCATGAAGGCCTCGACGATCTGACGCCAGCAATCCTCTTTGCTCTCGAAGTGGAGGTAGAAGGCGCCCTTCGAAACACCGGCGCGCGCGGTGATGTCCTCGACCTTGGCGGAGGCGAGGCCGTGCTCGGAGAACACGGCTTCGGCTGCGCGGAGCAGCTCGATCTTGGTGCGACGGTCGGCGGGGCGCGGCATTGTTGACTCGCCGGTCAACTATGGGGAGCACAATTCCGCGCGTCAAGGGCGCGTCGATCACGACGCCGAGCCCCCGGCATGCGGGCATTCGTTCAGCGGGAGCTGCCTGCCCCTCTCTATTCGACGATGCGGAAGTCGTGATGATCGCCGGAGAAGCCGCGCCAACGCACGTCGACGCGGTCGACGCGCGCCGCGCTCGGGCCGCGGTTGGCCCACCCGATGAGCTCTTTGAGCGCGTCCTCCTCGCCCTCTGCGAAGATCTCGACGCCGCCGTCGCTCTTGTTCTTGACCCAACCTGTGAGGCCCAGACGCCGCGCCTCGCGCTGCGTCGCCGCGCGGAAATAGACGCCCTGCACGCGGCCCCGCACGAAGAGTTGAACCTGCTTGAGCCCCATCGTCTCCCGGTGATTCGTAGCCGGCTCGCCGCCGCAAAGCAACGTCGCCGATTGACAGGTCACGCTCGCTTGATAGAGTCGCGCCGCGTTCGCCGGCGGGAGCCTCGCTCCCCCTCCTTCCTCCTCAAAGGTCCGGCGCGCGCCCCCCGCTCCCCGCTCAACTGCGGCCGCACGCAACGACGTAAAACAACCCTTCCCAGCTCGACCCCACACAACGTTCATCCCTTCGACGGCGCGCGAGCGGCGCCGTCTCTGGAGCTTTCATCCGATGCAACTTCGAGATCTGAAGCAAAAGCCGATGGCCGACCTCGTGCAAATGGCGAAGACCTTCAACATCGAGGGCGCCGCCGGTATGCGCAAACAGGAGCTCATCTTCGCGCTCCTCCAGGCCAGCGCGGCGCAGGACCAGCACGTCTATGGTGAAGGCGTGCTCGAGTGCCTCCCCGACGGCTTTGGCTTCCTGCGCGCCCCCGACTACAACTACCTGCCCGGCCCTGACGATATCTACGTCTCTCCCTCGCAGATCCGCCGCTTCAACCTGCGCACGGGCGACAGCGTGAGCGGCGCCATCCGGCCGCCCAAGGAGCGTGAAGCGTACTTTGCGCTCCTCAAGGTCGACAAAATCAACGGCGAGCCGCCCGAGGTCGCGCGCGACAAGATCCTCTTCGACAACCTGACGGCGCTCTATCCGAATCAAAAGTTCGATCTGGAGAACGGCGCCAAAGGCTTCTCCACGCGCATCATCGATATGCTCTGCCCCATCGGGAAGGGCCAGCGCTGCCTCATCGTCTCTCCGCCCCGCGCCGGCAAGACCGTGCTCCTCCAGCAGCTCGCCAACGCGATCTCGGCCAAGCACCCTCAAGTCACGCTCATCGTGCTGCTCATCGACGAGCGCCCCGAGGAGGTGACCGACATGCAGCGCACGGTCAAGGGCGAGGTCATCAGCTCCACCTTCGATGAGCCCGCGACGCGCCACGTGCAGGTGGCCGAGATGGTCATCGAGAAGGCCAAGCGGCTCGTCGAGCACAAACACGATGTCGTCATCCTCCTCGACTCGATTACGCGCCTCGCCCGCGCCTACAACACCGTTGTCCCCGCGAGCGGCAAGATCCTCTCCGGCGGCGTGGACTCGAACGCGCTCCACAAGCCCAAGCGCTTCTTCGGCGCGGCGCGCAACGTCGAGGAGGGCGGCTCGCTCACCATCGTCGCGACCTCGCTCATCGATACGGGGTCGAGGATGGATGAGGTCATCTTCGAGGAGTTCAAGGGCACGGGCAACAGCGAGATCCATTTGGATCGCAAGCTGATGGAGAAGCGCATCTTCCCCTGCCTCGACATCAACAAGAGCGCGACGCGCAAAGAGGAGCTGCTCCTTCCCGACTGGGTCCTCGCGCGCGTGTGGCTGCTCCGCAGCCTGCTCCACCCGCTCAACGTCATCGACTCGATGGAGTTCTTGATCGACAAGGTGAGCCGCACCGAGTCGAACCAAGAGTTCCTCGAGAGCATGAATCAGTAAACCACGCTCCACTCCCGCCCTCTCCACCACGAGCAGGTCCCATGCCCTTCGCGCCCCCGTTGCCGCACGGCCCCATCGAGCAGGTGCTCCCCAACGTGTATTACGTGCAGGGCACGTATCACATGGGCTTCCTCACCGACATCGCCCGCAGCATGACGGTGGTCGCGGAGGGCAAAGACCTCACCGTCATCAACTCCATCCGTCTCACCGCCGAAGGCGAGCGCGAGCTCGACGCGCTCGGCACGGTCAAGCACGTGGTCAAGCTCAGTAACTTCCACGGCATCGACGACCCGTATTACGTCGATCGGTACAAAGCCACGTTGTGGGCGTTGCCCGGGATGACGCACGCGGGCGGGCTCACGACGGGGCGCGAGGTCTCCGAGGGCGGGGAGCTGCCTTTTTCGGGCGCGCGGCTCTTCTCGTTCAAGAACGGTCGCAAGCCCGAGGGCGTGATCGTGAAGGAGGGCGGCGGCGGCGCCCTCATTTGCTGCGACAGCCTTCAAAACTGGGGTGACTTTGGCCGATCGAGCTTCATCGGGCGCACCTCGATGAAGCTCCTCGGCTTCAAGGGCACGCCCAACATCGGTGTGATGTGGCGCAAGGTCGTCGAGGATAAAAACGGCCCTTCGCTCGCGCCGGACTTCGAGCGGATCTTCGAGCAGCCCTTTTCACACATGTTGAGCGGGCACGGTTATCCGCTCAAAGACACCGCCAAAGCCGACTTGGCCAAGGCGCTCCGCGCGTTCTACCCAGACGCGAAGCTGTAAGGCGACGCGGCGCCGAATTCGACGCGCTCCGCCGAGGTGTGCGACCATCGCGGGCGATGCGCTCCCTCCGTACCCTGCTCCTCTCGCCCACGCCCGAGCACACCATCCCTTCCCGCGCCGCGTGGTGGGCGCAACACAAGGCCATCGCCGCGAGCGAGCCGCGCCCGTTCGACTGCGCGGTGCTCGGCGGGTACGCCGCCGATCGGTTGGGGTACGCGTTCGCGTCGGGGTATCAGGCGGCGCTGCGCTCACTCTTGCCGGATTTGCCCGACGATCGTGTGGTGTCGATGTGCGTGACCGAGAAGGGCGGGGGGCACCCGCGCTTCATCGAGGCTTCGCTCACGCGGGAGGGCGAGGGATATCGGCTCTCGGGCAGGAAGCGTTGGGCGACGCTCTCGCTCGACGCGGGGCTCTTGGTCGTCTTGGCCTCTCTCGGGACAGGCGATGACGGCAAAAAGCAGCTCAAGCTCGCGCGCGTGCGCTCCGAGGCCAAAGGGGTCACGCAGGTGCCCATGCCCGAGCCGCCGTTCATCCCCGAGATTGGCCACGACGAGGTGCGGTTTCACGAGGTGCTCGTGCGCGAGGAGGACCTCTTGCCGGGCGACGGTTATGAGGACTACGTAAAGCGCTTTCGGACGGTCGAGGACATCCACGTTCACGCCGCGCTGCTCGGGTATGTCGCGCGGGAGATCCGGGCCAACGGCTTTCCGGCGATGTGGCTCGAACGTGTCGTCGCGTTGATGACGGCCCTCTCGACGCTCGCGGGCGAGGATCCGACCGACGTCACGTTGCACGTGGCGCTCGCCGGCGTGCTCGCCGAGAGCCGCAGTGTCTTGAGCGAGATCGAGCGGATGTGGGCCGCGAGCGAGGCGCCCGCGCACGCCCGCTGGGAGCGCGATAAGCTGCTGTTCGGCGTCGCGCAGGGCACGCGCGAGAAGCGCCTCGCCCGCGCGTGGGAGGCGATCGAGGCCACGAGGCGAGCCGCGTTTGGGGGGTGATCTCGACCGTCAACAGCCAAGCTTTTGCGGGAGAAAGCCCCCTTGCGCTGTTTCAGAATCCGAACTTGATCATTCCCATGTACTTGTTCCAGTCCCAGACCGAATTGGGGCAACCCTTGTGTGTCGTATTGGGATCGGCCTCGATATGGCCAAGAATAAACCGCCTGTTCTTTGGGATGCTGTACTTCTTGCACAAGTAGTGCGCGAGCTCGGCTGACCCGAGGTATTGTGCGTCGGTGGGGGGAAGCGTTGGAGTCGCCGCATGCTCGATTCCGATGGAATTTGCGTTCGCCGGTCCAGCATGATTGGCCACGTGCGCCTCGCGGACCATCTGAGCAATCGCGCCGTCCCGGCCCACGATATAGTGAGCACTCGGCTTTTTTGGGTCGGGCGCTTTGTTCTTCAGGCGAGGGTCGCGGAAGTGGTGAACCGTGCTGCAGAGAGTGGAAGCACCCGTGATATGGATGACGATTCTTTGAATTTTTCGGCCCGAAGATGGGGTAAAATGCTTTGCCTGAACGAAGCCCAATGCTTTCGAATAGTCGCTACGCTCACATTGAA
>CAYTJL010000294.1:0-10939 GCA_964437785.1 uncultured Polyangiaceae bacterium | reverse complement strand
ATCCGGCGGAGGCGCGGGCGGCGGCGGAGGCGGCTGTGCAGAGCCGGGCGGCTGCGCGGGCGGCGGCGCAGGCGGCGGGGGCGGCGGAGGAGGTGGAGGCGCGGGCTCGTCGGTGGGCGGGGGAGCGGGAGCGTCTTGCGCGCTCGCCGTCGCCGCGAGGAGCGCGCCGCTCGCCAAAAGCGCTGCACCCGAGAGCCATCGTGTTCGCGTCACCATCGATCTGCCTCCTCGCACAGCGCGCCGCGCCTGCCCCGATAGCAGACATGACAGACGCGGGATGGTCAAGGCGCGATGCTGCCTGGGCGTCGCTCGGATGATGAGATCCCTTGTGCCCGGACGCGCGCGCGGTCACCCTCGGCGCCATGGTGCAGAAGATCCAAATCAAGTATTGCCACGTTTGAAACTACAAGCCTCGCGCCGCGGGTCTCGCGGCCACGTTGTTGAAGGAGACGGGCGTGAGCGCGTCGCTCGAGCCCGGCACGGTGGGCCAGTTCGACGTGATCGTCGACGGTAAGCTCGTCTTCTCGAAGCACAAGGAGGGGCGCTTCCCCGACGAGGAAGAGATCGTTCGCTCCCTGCCTGGGTGATAATGGCGCTATCCTCGCGGTCCTCCGCGCACCCGATGGCCCAGACTCCAACGCAGATCGCAGACTTCGAGATCGTCCGCAAGCTCGGCGCGGGAGGCATGGCCGAGGTGTTCCTCGCCAAGAAGCGCGGCGCCGAGGACACGTACAAGCTCCTCGTCCTCAAGCGCATCTTGCCCGCGCACGGCACGTCGCGGCGCTTCCGAACCATGTTCGTCGAGGAGGCGCAGCTCGCGACGCGCCTCAACCACCCGAACATCGTGCAGGTCTATGACTTCGTCGATCACGGCGACGACGACGGCCTGCTCCTCTCGATGGAGTACGTCGAGGGCTACGACCTCGGCAAGCTCATCTCGGCCGCGCGGCAGAAGAGCGCGCGCATCCCGCCCATGGTCTCGGCGTTCATCGTCGCCGAGGCCGCCAAGGGGCTGCACTACGCGCACGAGCGCAGGGACGAAGGCGGCGTGCCCCTCCAGGTGGTCCACCGCGACGTCTCGCCGCAGAACATCCTGCTCTCGTACGAGGGCGTGGTGAAGATCGCGGACTTCGGGATCGCGAGCGCGAGCCTGTTCCGCGAGGAGCCCGGCGTGCTCAAGGGCAAGTTCGGGTACATGTCGCCCGAGCAGGCGCGCCGCGAGCGGGTCGATCGGAGGAGCGACATCTACGCGCTCGGCGTCGTGTTCTACGAGCTGCTCACGCTGCGCTCGCCGTTCGGGAGGCTCGACGGCGACGAGCTCTTCGAGGCCGTGCAGAAGGGCGCGTTCGATCCTCCGAGCAAGCTCGTCGCCGACACGCCGCCCGAGCTCGAGGCGATCGCGATGCGCGCGCTCGCGACGTCCCCGGCGGATCGCTTCCAGACCGCGCGCGACATGGCCGGCGCGATCGCGCGCGTCCTCATCGCGCGGCAGGAGCTCGTCGACAACGCGTCGGTCGAGGCGACGGGCGCGATGTTCCTCGGCCGCGATCTCGAGATCGCCGCGCCGCCCGTCGAGGCGCAGCCGCAGACGTTGGCCGCGGTCCCGCTCGCGCGGAGCGGCGGCGACGTCGACACGGGCGCGGGCCGGCCGAGGCCCGTGCGCGAGGTGCGCCACGTCGCGGTGGTGACGCTGCGCCTCGAAGGCGTGCAGGCGCTCTCGTCCGCGCTCGGCCCGGCCGGCGCGCGCAGCCAAGCGCAGATCCGCGAGATCCTCGACGCGATCGCGTGGAAGCGCGGCGCGGTGTGGTCGTGGGACTCGGCCGAGAGCGCGCGCGCGCTCGTGGGCTTGATGGCCAACCCTTCGCGCGCGGCGTCGGAGGCCGCGTGGCTCGCGGCCGACGTGCACGAGGCGCTCGCGGGCGCGAGCGAAGATTTTCCCGTGCCGCTCAAGGCCGCGATCGGGATCGTGCGCGGCGTGGCGTCGGGCGAGCGCGACTCGAGCGGCCATCTCGTGCACCATGTGCTGCACGAGCCGGCGCATTTTTTGGCCGATCGCGTCGGCGAGCGCGCGCCGCCCGGCAAGACGTGGGTCGCGGGCGGGGTCTACCGGCTCGTGCGGCGCGACTTCCGTTGGTCCGACGTGCCGCCGCTCGAGATCGAAGGCGCGGACGCGCACGACGCTCCTCCGCGCATGCGCGTCTACGCGCTCGAGCGCCCGCTCACGCGCGAGGAGCGCCTCGACGAGCTCTCCGCGTCGCCGAGCGATCTCGTGGGGCGCGACGCCGAGAAGGCCGATCTGCACACCGCGTTTCACCGCGCGATCTCGTCTCCTCCCGCGGCCCCCGTGTCGCACGACAAGCCGCAGGCCGCGCCGCACGAGGCCGCCCACGGATCGGGCACGCCCTCGTCCGCAGCTCCCCCCGTGCCCTCGGGCGCGCGGCTCCGCGAGGGCGATCCCGGGCCGCGCAGCAAGCGGCTCGCGGGCGAGCTCGTCGCGCGCGTGATCTCGGGCGAGATGGGCATCGGCAAGACCGCGCTCGCGGAGGCGTTCCTCGCCGAGCTGCCGGGCGAGACCAGCTCCGTGCGGGTCGAGTGCTCGCCCGCGCGCAGCGATCTGCCGCTCTCCGCCGTCACCGATCTTCTGCGCATCGTGATCGGGATGGGGATCGATCACACGCTCCCGGACGCGGAGGCCGCGGTCATCGCGCTCCTCGGATCCGTGGGCCGCACCGAGGCGGGCGCGCGCGCCGCGGGCCGCCTCGCCGAGCTCGTCACGAGCAAATCGCGCGAGCACGGCGACGACGATCCGGCCGCGAGCCGCGAGCTCGTGATCACGGGCCTGCGCCTGCTCCTCGGATCGCTCGCGCGCATCCAGCCGCTCGTCGTCGTCGTCGACGGGCTGCAGTGGGCCGATCGATCGAGCCTCGACGTGCTCGCGGATCTGCTCAAAAAGCCCGCGAGCGTGCCCATCTTGGTGCTCCTCGTGACGCGGCCCGAGGAGCGCGTCGAGGTGTGCATCGAGGGGCTCGTGAAGATCGAGCTCGGCGGGCTCTCGCCCGACGAGCAGATGAGGCTCGTCGAGGCGCACCTCGGCGTGCGCGAGGGCGTCGCCGCCGCGTGCTCCGAGCTCGTCCCGCGCGTCGCCGGAAACCCCTTCTTTTTGCTCGAAATGATCGACGCGCTGCTCGAGCGCGGCGTGCTCGAGATCGCCGAGCGCACGCCGCCTTCGGACGGCGCGGACGCGCCGCCGCTCTCGTCGAAGAGCAGGCTCGCGCTCGTGCGACGCGATCGCGGCGATCGCGGCGAGGCGCTGCCGTCGACGCTGGAGCAGCTCATCGGCGACAGGCTCCGCGAGCTGCCCTCCGCGGAGCGCGACGTGGTCGACTGGCTCGCGGTGGCGGGCGGCCCGCTCCAAGAGCACGACCTCATCGCGCTCGCGCGGCTCGCCGACGCCGAGGCGCTCACGCGGCTCTGCGCGCGCGGGCTGTGCGATCGGCGCGCGGGCGGGGGCGGCGCCGCAAGGGACTCCGCGCTCTCCGGGCCGACGATCGACTTCCGCCACCCGCTCGCGCGCGACGTCGCGTACTTGGCGCTCGATCCGCCGGTCCGATCGCGCATGCACCGCAGGCTCGGCGAGCACCTCGCGACCACGCAGCTCGCGCGCGGGCTCTCGGCCGCGATCGTCGCGCGCCATCTCGCGCGCGGCGAGGCGCCCGGGCCCGCGGCGGAGCACTACCTCGACGCGGCGAGCGCCGCGCGCGCGGGCCATCAAGCGCCGCTCGCGCAGCGGTATTACCAGCGCGCGCTCACGCTGTTGCCCGCGGGCGACTCGCGCCGCATCACCGCGCACGAGGCGCTCGAAGCGATCTATCGCCATCTCGGGCGGAGGCGCGAGCGGCGCGCGCATCTCGCGGCGCTGCGCAGGCTCGCGCGCGAGAGCGGCCAAGCGCGCGCGGTCGCGCTCGCGCTCGTGCGGACCGCGAGGCTCGATCTCGACGAGGGCTACCTCGCGCGCGGGCTCCCGGTCGCGCAGCGCGCGGCCGAGGCCACGCGCCTCGCCGCGGTCCCCGCGATCGAGGTCGAGGCGCTCACGATCTTGAGCGAGATCCTGCGCGAGCTCGGCGACGTGCAAGGCGCCATCGACGCGTGCGAGCGCGCGCTCAAGGTCGCGCAGGTGGGCGGCCTCCACCCCCGCGCGCGCGCGGAGGTGCTGCGCGCCAAGGGGATCTTGCTGCGCTACGGCGGCCGCGTGAACGAGGCCGTCGAGGCGTACGCCGAGGCCATCGCCGTGTTCAAGGCCGTGGGCGCGCGGCGCGCCGAGGCTCGCGTGCGCAACTCGCTCGCGTACGCGATGTTCGTGCTCGAGCGCTTCGAGGACGCGATCGCCGTGGGCCAGAGCTCGATCGCGATCGACCTCGCGATCGGCGGGCGCTTTCAGATCGCCAAGACGCTCTCCAACATCGGGCAGGCGTACGCGCGGCTCGGCGACGTGCCGCGCGGCGTGATGTTCATGGACCGCGCGCGCGAGGCGCACGAGCGGTACGGCGATCAGGACTCGCGCGCGGACACGCTGCTCTCCGCGGCCGAGATCCTGCTCGAATCGGGCGACGCCGACGGCGCGCACACGCTGGCGGGCGACGCGGGCGCGCTCGTGGCGGTCACGGGGAGCGTCTACGATCTCGCGCACGAGCGCGTGGTGCGCGCGCTGCTCGCGCGCGCGGGGGGCGATCCGCGCGCCGCGATCGGCCTCGCGTCCGAGGGGCGCAGGCTCGCCGAGGCGCAGGGCTTGATCGGCTACCACGCGTACGCGACCGCGATCGAGGCCGCGGCGCGGATCGACGTGGGCGAGCGCAGCGTGGGCGTGCTCCTCGCGCGGACGGCGCTCGGCACGGTGGAGTCGGTGAGCACGGAGTACGGGCTCGAGGTCCGCGCCCTCGCGGCCTCGGCGCTGCGGCGCGGCGCGCCCACGAGCGCCGAAGAGGTCGCGGCGCGCGCGCTCGCGCACGCGAAGCGCGTGCACGGGATGGTGCGTGATCCGCGCCTCGCGACCTTGTTTTTGAGGCGATCGGTCACCGTCGCGATCGCGGCCGAGGCCGAGGCGATCGCCGTCGCCGACACGAGCTTCGTGAGGCTCGTGCGCGAGGCGGCCGCGAGCCCCGACAAAGCGAGCGCCCCTGAGCCTCGCAGCAGCACAGCGCACGAGAGGAGCGAGAGAGCCGCGCGATGACGACCAAGAAGGTAGCCGTGATCCTCTCGGGCGGCGGCGCTCGCGGGGCGTACGAGGTGGGCGTGCTCTCGTACGTGCTCGACAACTACGCGCGGCTGCGCGGCAAGGCCCCGCGCTTCGACATCTTGTGCGGCACGTCGGTGGGCGCCATCAACGCGTGCTTCTTGGCGGCGCACCTGGGCGAGCCCACGGTCGGCATCCGGCGCCTCGTCGATCTGTGGACCGAGCTCGATCTCGGCCGCGTGCTCGGCTTCGGCGTGCGCCAAGCGTGGAACCTGCGTCACGTGCTCTTGGGCGGCGGCGACGACGCGTCCGGCGTCTTCGACGTCACGCCCATGACCCAGCTCATCGAGCGTGAGATCCCGTGGCGCGCGATCGCGCGGACCCTGCGGCGCGGGCACTTGGGCGCGCTCAGCATCTCGACCACGGAGGTGACCTCGGGCCGCACGGTGATCTTCATGCAGACCGGCCCGAACGGCACGCTGCCCACCACCGCGCCGCCGCGCACCATCATCCGCGGCGCGCACATCGGGCCGCTGCACGCGCTCGCGTCCGCGGCGATCCCCATCTTGTTCCCGCCGGTTCGGATCGGCCGCGAGCTGTTCATGGACGGCGGCGTCCGCCAGAACACGCCCATCGCGCCCGCGCTCCGGCTCGGCGCGACGCACGTCTTCGCCGTCGGGCTCTCGCGCGAGGTGAAGAGCATCGAGAGCGGCGGCGAGGATCGAAGGCCGCCGAGCGCGGCCATGGTGCTCGGCAAGGTGCTCAACGCGCTCTTGCTCGATCACGTGCAGGCCGATTATGAGATCATGACCCGCGTGAACCGCATGATCGACGACGCGGAAGATGCCTTTGGGACAGGCTTCTTGCCGGCCGTCAACAAGCTCGCGCTCGACCGGGGGGATCAGCCGTACAAGAGCGTGCGCACGCTGGTCGTGCGGCCGAGCGAGGACATCGGCAAGATGGCGGCCTCGTACATCAAGAGCGGTGAGCTGAAGAAGCGGAGCAACGTGCTCTCGCGCAGGCTCTTCTCGCTGCTCGACGTGGGCGAGGCGACCGAGGCCGATCTCGCGAGCTATCTGCTCTTCGACGGCGCTTTTGCGAAAAAGCTCATCGATCTAGGCCGCGCCGACGCCGAGGCGCGGCGGCACGAGATCGAGGACTTCTTCGGCTCGATCTCGGACGACCGTGGTGACGTGGGGTCGGACAGCGGCGAGTGGTCCGTACCTCCTCCTGTGGGGTGACACGATGCGTACGTGCTTTGCTTCTTCCATGGTGCCTGTCCTCGTGATGGCGATCTCTTCGGCTGCATACGCGGATCAAGCGCAATCCCCGCCCGTGCAGCCCCCTCCCGTGAGCCCGGCGGCGCAGCAACCGCCGAATCAACAACAACCGCCGAGTCAGCAGCAACCGCCGAATCAGCAACAACCCCCATGGGCCGGCCCCCGGCAACCGGGCATGCCTGCCAATCTCCCTCCGGGCGCGTACCCGGTGCCATATCCCATCTATGTGGTGCTCAAGCCCAAGGCCGATACAGGGCTCTTGAACGCGGGGATGGGGCTCACCATCGCGGGGGTCACGTCGGTGACCGTGGGCAGCGTGCTCACGGTCCTCTCGCTCTTCTCCTCGAGCGTCGCCATGTTGATCTCGGGCGGCGTGCTCATGGGCAGCGGCGTGATCATGAACGCGATCGGCATCCCCTTCTGGGTGATCGGCACGAACAAGCTCAAGAACCCTGATGTGCCCGGGGCCCGGCAGAACCCCGAGCAGGTCTCGTTCGCGCCCTTGGCGCTCCCGCCCGCGCTCGCCTCCGATCCACGTCTGCCGGCGCAAAGGCCCTTCGGGGCCTCGATCACCGTCGCGTTTTGAGCGCAAGAACAGCCCTTACGGGCACGGCGCGGAGGAGACGAGCACGTCATCGATGTTCCACGAGCCGACGTCGAAGAGCCCCACGGCTTGCCCGACCTGGAAGCCGAAGCGCACGCGCATGGCCGCATTGGCGTACGCGGTGAGATTGATCTGCTGGTGATTCCAGCCGCTCCCGCCGGCCGCGGGCGCGTCCAGCTCGAAGCCGGTGGAGACCCACACCGTGACCCACGCCGAGCCGTTCCACACCTCGATGGAGTTGCTCATGAAGGGTTGTGTGTCGCTGTTGAGCCAACGATAAAACCCCAAGATCACGGACGGCGCGCCCGCGGTGTTGAAGGCCGGGCTCTCCAGCCAGCGCATCCCGTGATTGACGGGCGCGGCGTTGCCGCCGATCACCACGCCTGCGACCCCGTTGTCGGGCGTCGCCGTGTGATCTTGGTCAGGATCGTTGGCGCCGTTCCAAGCTCCCGTCGACGCGACCGCCGGGCCGATCTCCCACTCTTGCCCGAGGATCCAGCCTTTGGACGCGTCCGCGAAGCTGTCGGCGAAATAGATGACGGGCCCGGCGCCACCGCCGCAGACGCCCGCGACGCACACGGTGCCCGTGGTGCACGACGCGCCGTCGTCGCACGGCTGCCCTTCGTTGACGGGCGATCCGCCCGTACACGCGCCCGCGAGGCACGTCGTTCCCGTGGTGCAGAGGTTGCCATCGTCGCACGCGGTGCCGTCGTTGGCAGGCGTGATGACGCAGGTGTCATTGGCCTCGTCGCACGTGCCGGTGTAACAAGGGGATGAGAGCGCGCAGTCGCGCGGGGCGCCGCCGCCGCAGACGCCCGCGGCGCACGTGTTGTTGACCGTGCAGAACGTGCCGTCGTCGCAGGCGCCGCCCTCGTTGATGAGCTGGGTCGTGCAGGTGCCGCCGGTGACGCAGACCCCTTTGGTGCAATCGGAGTCGAGCGCGGTGCAATCGACGCCGATGCACGAGGTGTCCGGGATGGTGACTGGGATAATCACCTCGTTGTTGTCGAAGTTGCTCTCGGCGATGATCTGCACGGGGTTGACCCGCACCGAGAGCAGATAATCCCCTTGGGCGACGCCGGTGATGTCGATCCACTGGCAGGGCAGGCCCGAGCTGTACTCATCGTACCAGCCGTGTTGGATGCCTTGATAGCCGCCGTCGTATTTGGGGTTCTGCGGGGTGCCCGGATCGTTCGGGTCGATGGGGCCCATGTCGATGATGGCGAAGCCCTGCTTCTTGCCGATGAGGACCACTTGGTTCGAGAGGTCGCGGAGCTCGTAGGCGGCGTATTGGTGATAGTGGTAGTGCTGGTGGCAGTCGCTCCACTCGAAGTTGGGGTTCTGCGCGGGGTCGCCGATGACGAAGTCGGCCTCTCCGACGTTCAACGTGCGTGTGCTGAACCGCATCACGGTGCGGACGCCGGCGCCGCCCAAGCAGCCTTCGCCTTCGAGGCAAGGGTCGCTCGCGGAGTCCACGTACCCGAAGTCCACCGTGCTCGCGAGGATGGCCTCATCGATCGTGAGGTCGGGGAGGAGGCATTGGCCCGCGACGCACTGGCTGCCCATGGGACAGCAGATGTTGAACCCGCACACCGACTCCGGGGTGCAGGACGCGACGCAGCTATATTGGCTCGCGCCGGGCGCCATCGTGCAATACTGCTGGAGCGGGCACGACGTGTCTCCGCCCGGACAGCCGATGGGGCAGGGCGCGGCGAGGTCGTGGCACTGGTCTCCGCCGGAATATCCAAACATCCCTGCTTGGCAGCACTGCTCGCCTTGCGAGCAGCACGTGGGCGCCGAGCCCGGCGTTGTCTGGCAGACGTCGCGCCCCACGGGGCACGCGCCGGCGCACGCCGCTTCGTCCACGCAAATGGGGGTCGGAGGAGCGCAGGTGTCGCAGTCGATAGGCCCTCCGGTCGAGCTGCTCGATGAAGAGGAGGATGAGCTGCTGCTCGATGAGGACGAGGACGAAGAGGATGAGCTGCTCGATGAAGAAGAGCTGCTGCTCGATGACGAAGACGAAGACGACGAGCTGGTGCCCGATGAGGAGGACGACGAGGCGCTCGACGACGAAGACGATGAGGAAGAGGAGCCGCTCGACGAGGACGACGCGCCGCTGGAGGACGCGCTGCTGCTGCTTGAAGATGCGTTCGAAGCGCTGGAATTCGTGCTTGGCGCGCCGCCTTGGCCGCCCGCGCCCCCGTTGCCTTGTTCACCGATGGTGACGGTGGGGCCGCACCCGAGCGCCGGAACAAGGAGGATAAGCGCAGACCATCGCTTCATGATAAGTCCTTTGGAAGAGGCGAGGATAGACAATTTTGCGTCAATTGGCCAGGGGATGATTCGAGATAAGAAGATCCGATGACGACGTTTTGCCGCCCGGACACAAGCATTGATTACGAGGCCTATGGCGACGGCGCTCCGGTGGTCTTCGTGATGGGCGCGGGCGCGGGCGCCGAGGGGTGGGACGCGCAAGTCGCCGTCGTCGCGAAGGACCGGCGCGTCATCGTGCTCGACAATCGTGGTGTCGGTCGCTCGTCGCGATCGCGGCGCGCCGACTACTCGGTGGAGGCGTGCGCCGGCGACGTCGCGGCGCTGCTCGATCACCTGAGCGCTCCCCGCGCGCACGTGGTCGGCGTCTCGTTCGGGAGCGCCGTCGCCGTCGCGCTCGCGGTCGCGCGGCCCGATCGCGTGCGGAGCGCGACGATCGCGTCCGCGCCTTTTCTCACGAGCAATCCGGCGTTGATCGCGCGCTTGTTCCAGAGCGCCGGCGCCGCGGTGCGGGGCCTCGTGAGCGTCCGCGCGCCGCCCGGCGGCAGGCTCATCGGCGCAGCGATCCGCGGCGTCGCGCAGGTGATGTTCTCCCCCGAATACGCGGCGCAGAACGACGAGGCGCTGGGGCGCGAATTTCGTCGCGCGCTCGATCGCGGCGTGCGGCCCGACGTCGTCGTCCTTCAGCTCACGTCGTGCCTGCGCTTCGACATGGTCGCGAGGGCGCGCGCGATCCGCGCGCCGGCCTTGATCATCGCGGGCGATCGCGACGCCATCGTCCCGGTCGCCCGGGCGACCGCGCTCGCCTCGTCGATGCCCGGCGCGCGCCTCGCCGTGATCCCCGCCGGGCACGCCGTCAACATCGAAGCTCCGCGCGCCTTCAACGCGGCGATCCTCGGCTTTTTTGCCGAGGTCGAGGCAGGCGGGGCCCACCCCGCCGAACGCGCCTGAGGGTTCGGGGGAGGGGATGTTTTTTTCGAGGTTTCGTCTTGCGGTGCTCGCGGGCTCGGGTTACTGTGGCGGCCTCACGACACGTCACTGGCCCTCGACACGATGCTTTCGCCCCGATCGCCCTCTTGGTTTTACACAAGCTCGCGCTCGGGCCCACGCCTCGCTCGGATGACTGGACGACGCAACGTGTGCCTCGGAGGCTCAGCTCCGCGGCACGTCTACCTCCGAGCTCACGGCTTCATCGGACTGTAGGCGGACGGCGCCCTGCGGCGCATCGAGAGGCCGTGAAGGCACTGTGTCATGGGTAATCGTCTTTACGTGGGGAATTTGTCGTTTAGCACCACCCGCGAGACCATCCAGTCCGCGTTCGCGGCTGCGGGTGAGGTTCGTGAGATCGCGATGCCGACCGATCGCGAGACCGGCCAACCGCGCGGCTTCGCGTTCGTCACCATGGGCTCCGACAAAGAGGCGAGCAACGCGATCTCCCAGCTCAACGGGCAGATCCTCGATGGTCGTCCTCTCCGGGTCAATGAGGCGCAAGAGCGTCCGCCGCGCGGCGGCGGCGGTGGTGGCTTCGGCGGCGGCGGCGGTGGTGGCTTCGGC
>CAYTJL010000293.1:0-10970 GCA_964437785.1 uncultured Polyangiaceae bacterium | reverse complement strand
GCTCGTTCCAAGGTCGTGAGGGGCGGCCCCTCGCGGCACAAGCGTGCGTTAGACGGAGACACAGATGCTCACAACTGCGGAGAACCACTTCAAGCAGGACATCTCAAGAGCGCACGCCCTTCGGCAGCACGCGCGAACGCTGCCCGTTGGGTCTCTCAGGGACGACCACCTTCGAGCCGCCTGGATGATGTCCGTTGGTGCACTCGATGCCTACTTTTCAGATGCTTACGCCGATGTTATTTCTCGGGTCCTTCGCGCCAAAGAATTGCAGCCGGCCGTTGCGATCCCCGATCGCCTTTCAAATCTGAAGATCCCTGTGATCGCAGTCATTCGCGCGAAATCCAATGGGTGGCGATGGCGCATGGCAGCACGCGAACTGATCGAAGACGACAACGTTCTTTCGCTCGACAAGATTCGCTCCCTTTTTAACCAGTTCTTCCGAACAGGCTACAAGCTACTTGGCCCTGACACGATCGGCACCTGGATTCAGCACGCCAACGCCAAGAAGCGCCTCTTCGGCATCGATCGCGCCGCCTACATGGCGCTCAACAGCAAGCAGCAGGACGCAGCTCGCAAGACTGCGGTGCAAACGATGGACGTGAGGTTCAAGGTAGTATTCCAGCGTCGGCATGATTGTATACACAACTGCGATCGGCCACGCACCGCTCTGCAGGCCATCGGCGATGGTTCTACCAGCAAAGCAACCAGCGATGTGGCATTTCTCGTCGAGCGCTGCCATGACGCACTCTTGACGGAGTTCCCCATCTACCTTAGCCAGCTTGGTTTCTCCGCAGCGACTAGCAACCAGGTGCGACAATAATCAATGTGGCGCTGCGGACGTGACGTCTGCGTCACCTTCCCGTCTAACTCCGTGCTGCTGCGGACGGTCCGCGGTGCCTCGTCCCTCGGCACCGCGGCCCGCCGCAGACCGCGAGGCGTTGGGCGGATCTACTCGAAAGAAACTGACACGCTTATCGCTGCTCTAGCCATCTCGCAGTTCCGCTTGAACCTTCTCGCTCTTCTGCCAACAGATGCTGGTTTTTCGCAGCCGCAGATCCGCTCCGGAGGTCCGAATGTCGTCGCAGGCCAGCGAAGAGATGCTGTCCCTTGCAGCCTCCGCAGATCCGCGTCAGAGGCCCGAGTGTTGTCGCAGTTTCGCGAAGAGTGCTGTCCTCGCCAAAGCCTGCCGTCCCACATTCCGTCCCCGGTGGGCAGACTCGACATTTTTCTTGCACGGCGCTGCGACCTGTGTTGCGCTTCAGGCTGGCTCGCCGCCATCGCGGTTGGCCAAGCGTTGGGCGATTCGCGGGTCGAGTTACTCGGCCGACGGACTATTTTTGAAACGATGCACTTGTTCGAGTTCATTCAGATCAGAATCAAGCGGAGGCAAGCGTGAGGAAGATTCTAATCTTGGCGTTTTCGCTGCTTGCAGCGTGCGGTGGATCTACGGGACCAACAGGACCCACTGGACCCAAAGGCGAGATGGGCGCGCAAGGCCCCAAGGGCCCCACGGGACCAACCGGTCCTAAGGGCGAAACCGGTGCGACTGGGCCTAAGGGCGAGCCCGGGGCCATCGGCCCGATGGGCCTCGCTGGCCCTACCGGTCCGGCAGGAGTTCAAGGTCCAATCGGCGCGCAGGGGCCGCCCGGGCCCGGAGGGCCTCAAGGCCCGCTTGGTCCGCCAGGAGTCAGTTGTTGGGATCTCAATCAAGATGGCAACTGCGATCTAGGCACCGAAGACATGAACAGCGACAACGCATGTACAGTCGCAGACTGTGCTTCGGTTGCATCCGTCAGTGGAACCGCGCTTTCGCTCTACTTCGTCAGCAGTTCTGGCGCAGGCGGCTCCAGTTGGAATTCGCTCATTTCTGCGACGTTCACTCTGGCAGCCTCGGCCTTTGTTCAGCTTATCACGACTGGAGTCGTTTCGATCGGACCGAACCTCTGTCAAACTGGCCTGCGATATATTGTGGATGGCGTTCCCGGCGGTGCTATCAGCGGAGAGCGCGTCTTGATGACGGCCTCGAACGGTGCAGATACTCATTTCACTCTCAATCGAGGCGTAGCACTTGGCGCCGGCGCGCATACCATTCAATTTCAAGTGGCAGGTCCAGCGGGAAGTTGTTTGCAGGTGTGCGGCACTCCAGCATCTCAAAAGGAATGTCGCATGAGCGTTATTGCGGTATACAACTAACGGTGTCTGAACGTGGAGCATCGAGAAGGGCGGGCCCAGAGACCGCTCACTTACGAGCGTCAAAAGCGCACAGACTTAGGGCGGTGTGCTATGGGTGGGGAACCCTCAAGCAAGACTGCACGATTTCCTTTGACCAGTACGGCCACAACAATATCAACTATGTTGATGATTTCGGTTGAGGTGACAGGCGTCGCCGAACAAGGCAATGCATCCGACGCGTGCGCAGGCTCGCTCCGCTCGCCGGCGCACGCGCGGCTGATTGCCACTCGTTCGGCGGGCAAGCCATGAGGCGACTGCACTGTGCCGGAATTCGCTGGCCATCCTGCTGTCCGCAAGGTATTGCCGGCGCGGCGCCCTCGAACAGGGAGGAGACACGAACATGGCAGTTCACCCGTTCACGACGAACCCGCGAGCCCCTCGTTCCATTCACCGGCGAAAACTTAGGCGAGGCCCCGAGGTAGGGTTGCCCATAGCCTTCTCGTTGTTGGTCGCGTTGACCGGCGCACCCGGGTGCGGGAGCGAGACGGGGCCGAACGGATCGGGGGGCGCGACGTCAACGCTGTCATCTTCGGGATCGGGCGCCGCGGCGTCGTCCTCCACCAGCACCACGACCACCAGCTCGGCCACGGGGACGGGGGGCGGTGGGTGCGTGCCCATCGACGACGGCAACACGTGCACGGACGACGTCTGCGAGAACGGCGTCCCCACCAACAAGCTGCGCGCGGATGGGGTTTCGTGCGACGACGGCGACACGTGCACCCTCCAGGATGGATGCCAAGCCGGGGTCTGCGTTCCCGGCAAGGCGTTGACTTGCACGGGCCAGGCGAGCTGCGCTGCAGGCGCGTGTGTCGCGCCGGCGTGCATGGGCACCCTCGGCCTCCCGGGCCCGCCGTCTCCGCGCGTCGGCGAGGCGCCGCGGGCGATCGTCGCCGCGGATCTGAACGGCGACGGCATCCCGGACCTCGCGGTCGCGAACTACGGCAATTCGATCCCGGGCGGCGGCGACGAGAGCGTGAGCGTGCTCCTCGGACTTGGTCACGGCGCCTTCGCGCTCGCGATCGATTACCCCCTGAGCCAGTCCCCGCTGGCTATCACGGCGGCGGATCTGGACGGCGACGGCCGCCCCGAGATCGTCGTCAGCCTCGCGAGCGGCGCCGTGAGCGTGCTGAGCAATCAGGGCGACGGCGCACTGGCCGCGCCGGTCGATTACGCGGGCCTCAACGCCTTCTCCGTCGCCGCGGCGGATCTGAATGGCGACGGCCGGGCCGATCTCGCCGTCGCGAGCGGCAGCAGCGTCCACGTGATGCTCAATCAAGGCAATGGCACCTTCATCCCCGGAGCGATCCTGGCGGAGACGGCCTATGCCATCGCCGCCGCGGACATGGACGGCGATCTCGTGCCCGACCTGGTCGTGGCGGGGAACGACGTCCTGAGCGTGCTCCTCGGACAGGGCGGCGGCGCCTTCGCTCCTGGGATCGGCTCTTTCGTGGGCGGCGTCTCGCCGGCCTCCGCAATCGCGGTGGCCGACCTCGACGGCGACGGGGCCCCCGACGTCGCGGTGGCCGGTCCCGGAGACTACGAAGTGCGCGTGAACGCCAACCTGGGAGATGGCACGCTGGTTGGCGACGGCTCGTACCAGGTGGCCCAGATGCCGATCGCGATCGTCGCCGCCGATCTCGACGGCGACGGCGCGATCGACCTCGCCACCGCCACCGATTATCACAACCAGGCGAGCATCCTTTTCAATCAAGGGAATGGCACGTTCGTGCCTTACGTGGTCTATCCGGCGGGTGCGCGATCGCTCGCCGCGGCGGACCTCGACGGGGATGGGAAGATCGATCTCGCGGTCCCAGACCCCTCTGCCGAGAACGTGAGCGTTCTCCTCAATCGAGGGAATCGCACCTTCGCCGGCCCTGTCGAGCACGACGCGATGGGCCCCTCGTTCGTCACGACGTCGGACCTCGACGGCGACGGGCGGCCGGATCTGATCCTCGCGAGCGTCATCTTCCAGACGCTGAGCGCGCAATTGAATCAGGGCGACGGCACCTTCGGGCCCGCAATCACGCTCGATGCAGGCAAGGATCCGCGCAGGGTCGCGGTGGTCGATCTGGACGGCGACGGCCGGCCCGATCTCGCGGTGGCGAACCGCACCGGCGACGACGTCCTGGTGTTGCTCAACCAGGGCGGCGGCTCGTTCTCGGCAGCGGTCTCCTACCCAGCGGGAACGGCGCCGGTCGCGATCGCGGCGGCGGACGTCGACGGCGACGGGCAAGCCGATCTGGTGGTCGCGAGCGATACGAGCGGCCAGGTGAGCGTGCTCGCGGGCCATGGCGACGGCACCTTCGACGCCCCCGAACACTACGATGTTGGGTTGGCTGCGGTCGAGATCGCCGCCGCCGATCTCGACGGCGACGGGAGGATCGATGTGGCTGTCCTCGGGAACGGCGGCTTCGCGGTGTTGATGCGAAAGCCGATGTTCGGTTTCGAGGACGCGGTCCACTATCCCTCGAGCCCGCTGGCGAGGGCGCTCTCGGTGGCGGATCTGGACGGGGACGGCAAGCCCGATCTGGCCGTCGGCAGCGGCGCGCCCGACCAGGTGACGCTGCTCTACAACCAGGGAGGCGGCACCTTCGGCGCCGCCGTCACGCTGTCCACCATCACGCACTATGCGCTCGCGGCGGTGGACCTCACGGGAGATGGCAAGCTGGATCTGGTGATGGCTGGCAACGGCCTCTCGGTGCTGCCGAACCTGGGCAGCGGCGCCTTCGGGCCGGCGGTGGAGTACGACGCGGCCGGGGCGCTGTACTCGATGGCAGCGGCGGACCTGAACGCCGACGGGCGCATGGACTTCATCGTGGCGAACACCGGCGCGTTCACATATTTCGTGCTGTTCGGCGCCTGCCTGCCCTGATGGAGCACGCCGTGGCCGCGCGTCACCCAGTCGATCCAATACACGTGGACGATCTCTGCGTACGAGGCACAGGGCAATCTGTGGCTGCAGTGGAACACGTCGGCGCCCTTCCGAGCGCAGCAGGGCCAGATCCATGTCTACAACACCGAATACTTTCCCCAGAACCCGCAGGACAACACGCAGGCATGGTCGTGGGACAACGAGAATGGCGGGGGCACGGGCTGGAATACAAAGCTCAGTTGGGGCAGCAACTGGTACTGCGCCTGGATCGCGCAGGAGTCGCCCAACGGGCCGTACACCTACGTGGTCCAGCTCATCACGGGAAACTGACGCGCAACGCGTCGCACGCCTTGCATCCGACGTACACTTCGTAGTGCCTTCCCGACCTGGTGCGTGGCATTTGATGTTGGGCGGTTCGAGATGACGAATCGTTGCATATGCGGCGCATGCGGGCGCGAGCGGGCGTCAGGCAGGCATCGATAAAAAAGCCGCCTCGTCTCTGGCCCGATTGTGGTACCGAGGCCGGCGGGGCCATCACCATCGAAGAAGGAGAGGGCATCTCAACACCAAGCGCTTGGAGCAGCCTGGCACGGAGCGCGGGATCGCGCTTGATCGCCTCGATATCAAGCTCGTGCTGCGCGCGCGGAGGGGCCGGCGGAGGCAGAACAGGAGGGGGCGGCGGCGGAGGCATGAAGGTAGGAGGCTGGGGCCGAATCACCTCGACGATGCCGAGCCCGGGCACCCTCACCAAATCGCGCTTTCACTGTGGCGGCTCATCCGATGATCGCGAGCGCGGCTCGGGCGGCTCCTCGTCCCTCGCGCCTGTTGACGAGCGCATCGCCCGTGAAGCGCGGGGCCAAGAGCGGGATGACCGCCGCTCCACGCCAATGCGCGCGCCGCGACGAATGCCCCGTGTCGGCGTTCGGGTGGGAGATGTCGCGCCCTTCGACCTTCAGCGCGCCGATCATGAGGAGCCCGCAGCTCACGAACCATTTGTAATGGCCGCACGGGACCAACGAGCCGGCGAAGAGCGAAGCGTCGAGCCGCTTCGTCAACGTCTCCGGTCATGGGCACGTCCATGCGCCCTTCGAGGGAGAGCGATGCATAGGGCACCTACGCCGACGTCGATCGACAAGGGCGCGCCGAAACCGAGCGCTCCGCGCGCCCGAGCCGGAGCGAAGGACGCTCGCCACGCTTCGACGGCGCGATCGCGATCGGCGTGCTCGGCGCGGTGTCCCTCTGGGGGGTGGCGCGGCGTCGTCGATCGTGCTCCGCGGCGCCTTCTCGATCGCGACGACGATCGACAGCGCGAGCCCCCTGCGGCAGTCATTGTCTTGGATGGGCTGATGATCGTCGGTGCGCCACTCTCCGTCGCGGAACGACAAGCGCGCGACGAACCTTCGACGCTCGCGCGTCGCCTCGATTCGAACCGAGCGCGCCGATCGGCAAGGAGAGCGAACAGGAGAGCACGCGCTACCAGAGGCGCGACGCGGAGCGCGGAGTGTTGACGTTGGGCGCGCGCCGCGCGCCGCTTTGATCGGGCCCTGCGCTGCTGCGGTCTCATCCGTGCCCGCGCCACGCACGCTTGATTTCCCGAGAGGTACACCCTCACTTTGCCCTCAATACCCTCGCTTTACCCTCACACACCATCACCTCACCATCACTCTACCCTCATATCAAGCGGGCATCGCAGCGAGTTGATCTCGATGCGCGTGAGCTTGAGCGAGCGCCCGCCCCGCTTTGGTTGGCCATCGTCGCGCTCCTTCGTCGGGCTCCCCCGGCGAGCCGAGCCGGCCCGCTCAAAAAGTCGCTCCTTACCCCCCGTGGTTCCCTTGAAACCACGGCGCCGTTGGGCCACCCCAAAGCCGCCAACGAGGGACACGAGACGCGGATTTTCACGCGGCAATCTCTGCCCTTCGCGTGGTTCACGATCACGCGGTTGGGCCACCGGGGCAATCGGGCTTAAACGGTTGGTTCACGAGGCTTCGATGAGCATGAGCGCGCCCGGGCTTGCCGACAACCCCGTGAGCAGCTCTTCGACTGTGACGCCCGCGATCCCTTAAAAAACAGGCAAATTGACAAATATGCGACGCGACACATGATGGGGAACCCATGACGAATCGATCCTTACCTTCTGGTTGGTGGGAGCGCTCGCGCGCATTCTCGGTCATGACCCCTGAAGCGCGGCGCGCGATCACGAAGTGCAGGGCGACGGCCGCTCACTTCGTGCGGATCGCTCAAATGCACGTCGCGCTCGGCGATCGTTTGGACGAGCTGCGCGCGCCGCTCCGCGTCTACTCCTTCATCGCGTACGCGCCCGATCACCTCCATCGGCCGCGCATCGTGGGCCAAGACGATCGCTTCAAGGCGTGCATGCGCTTCTTCGGGGAGCGGAAGAGATGGCCTAACCCTCTTGAGATCCGCGCGATCCGTACGGAGCTTGCGCCCAAGCAGAACCCCTTCGCCGTTCCTCCGACCGCCCCTCAACCTGCGTTGACGATCGCCCCTGCGGCGCTCGCGCGAAGCCTCTCGATCGCCGTTGCCCGTCAGGACCCCGAGCTTTCGGCCATGCTCCAACGTGTCGCCGAGGAGCGCGAGCGGCGGGCGACCGAGCAACAACCCTCGTCCCCTCTCCCCTCATCGGATACGACGGCCAGCGCGCCGGCCCCGTAGCCGTCACCCGGCGCCTCAAAACGGGCGCCGATCGTGAAACACACAAAAAACACACCTCCCAGCGCGCCAACGTATCGAAGTTGCACCGCAATCGCCTCTTTTGCCGGTCCTCGAAAACAACACGATTTGCACTCTGCGCGGAGCGTGGTTACAGGGCCGCGCGCTTCTTTATCGATCGTTCAACCGTCACCAAGGTGAGCCCACAGGCCGCGCCTCGGGACCTCGCATGCGCGTGCGAGGCATGCAAAGTGTCCTCAACGAAGGAAGGGCCGCAATGAGACGCTTGAGCGGCCTTATGGTGCGCGCGCTTTTTCTTCTTCTTTTTGGAGGGGTCCTATGTCCGATGAGCAGCCCGGCGACGTGCCGGGGACCGAGCCCGTCTCTTCGCCGTCCGAGCTGGTGTCCGCTTTCCGCTCGCCCGCGCTCCGGCGCTCGCGGACGGGCCCACGAGCTGCGCGGCTTCCGCGGCGCCGCATCGCGCCCGTGGTTGCGCGGCGCCGTGATCCAGACCGACGTCTCGATCTTCCGCACGAGCGCCGAGCACGCGACGCCGGATCGCGCCGCCGAGCGGGCAGGGGAGGGCCGCACCAAAGGGCCCCCTCGGTCGGGCGGGCGCTCTGTCACGATTCGGTCACGAAGGCCCCCGTTCTCTCTCGCGAGGCGAAGAGCGGTTTTCCGTTATCGAAACCAAGCTCGATAACGGGGCCGTCCCGTGAGGTTGGGGGACCTGTGTCACCTTTCCGTTATCGGACAAGGTTCCTTGGATATCGTGCGGTGAGCGTGAGCATGCTTTTCTGATAACGAAAGGAGGACACTCACAGAGCGCGCGCAAGCGTTGGTGAGCGCGAGGAACGACTTTCCGATATCGAAATGATGACGCTGATCGGGCTCGTTTTCAGCCGCTTCCGCTCATCATCGCCGGTCCAAATTCGATTGACATCTCGCGCTCGGCCCATACATTCACCTTTATTCTGCATCGGACGAGCGCCGTTGCGCGGTGTGATCTGCGCGCGAGCGAGGGAGGAATATGGACGTGACACAACGAGCCGTCGAGCTGGGCAAAGAGAGAGGTGTTCGAGCGGGCCGCGCGCGTACGCAGCCCCAGAGCGGCCGACCCGCAAACAGGCGATGCCTGCGCGCGTCTCCATACCACCCTCAACCCGCACCCCGCCGCGTCCCCGGTGAGCGCTCCGCGCGACAGATCCAAACCCCAGCATCCTCCGACGAGCATCGCCCGCGCTCGCGCCGAGCGCCCGGCGTGGCGCCCCGAAGAGCCGCTCCCTCCGCACGGACTACGCGGCGCGCTCCGCGATCGGCGCGCGCAGAGGCGCCGCGCGATCCTCATCTCGATCAGGCGCAAGCGCCCGATGCGCTCCCCCAGGCGCGCGCCGCGGAAGAAGGAGAGGGGCCTCGGCCGTTCAATGAGAGGCTCCGCCCCGTCGTGCAAGCGCTCGCCGCGCTCGTCATCGAAGACCTTTTGGTGTATGGTGAACAGCAATGAAGCTCCTCGGTTTACGAACCGCTCTTTATCTGCGCCGCAGCAAAGAAGAGCATCAGGCCGCATCCATCGAGGTCCAAAAAGGCGAAGCCTCACGCTACGTCGAAGAGCAAGGCGGGTCGCTCGACCCCGAGCACGTCTTCATCGACGACAACCACGGTCGCGCCGAGTTCAAAAAGCGCCCTGCGTTGATCGCGATGCTCAACGCCGCCGAGCGCCGCGCGTTCGATGCCGTGGTGGTGCGCGATGAGTCCCGCCTGGGCGGCGACACCAACCGCACGTCTCTCTTCATCCAAGACCTGCTCGATGCCGGCGTCCGCCTCTTTTACTACTTCTCAGACGAAGAGGTCTCCATCGACGGCGCCGTGGATAAGTTCATGATCAACGTGCGCAACTTCGCGTCCGAGTTGGAGCGCGAGAAGATCAGCCAACGCACCCATGAGCACCTCATGACCAAGGCCCGCCGCGGCCTTGTCGTGGGTGGGCGCGTATATGGCTATGACAACGTGAACGTGATGGAGGGCCAACGTCGCGCGCAGGTCGAATATCGGATCAATCCAAACGAGGCAGAGATCGTGCGCGAAATCTTCCGCAGGTACGCGGCGGGGGAGGGGCTCCGCACCTTGGCCAAAGAGCTTAACGCGCGGCGCATCCCGCCGCCGCAGGCGGGCCGGCGCGGCACGGGCTCGTGGTCGTATTCGTCGATTCGAGAGATCGTGCGGCGCGAGCGCTACCTCGGACGCATCGTGTGGGGGAAATTCGAGAAGACCTATCGAGGCGGCACCAAGGTCCGTGTCGCGCGGCCCCGTAGCGAATGGGTCACGACCGAGGTGCCCGAGCTGCGCATCATCGACGATGAGGTGTGGGCCGCCGTGCAGTCCAGAAACCTCGAACGAGAACGATTGACAGGCTCGGAGCGGCGCGGGCCCAAAGCACGTTACCTGCTCTCGGGCATCGCCCGTTGCTCGGAGTGCGGCGGCCCCATGCGCACGGACAACGGCAAAGTCAGCTACGAGACCGTGCGCGTCTACAACTGCGCGTGGCACCGTGATCGCGGCTCCTCCGTGTGCAAGAACGGGCTCCGCCGGCCCGTCGCGGCCGTCGATGCGGCGGTGCTCGATTGGATTCGCGAGAACGTGCTGCGCGAAGAGGTCATCGCCGAAGCGCTCCGCGAGATCCGCCGGCAGCTCGCCGCGCGCGCCAAGAGCGCCGACACGGAGGCCCCCGCCATCGAACGCGAGATGGTCCAGCTCCGCGCCGAGATCGCGCGCCTCGGCCAAGCCATCCTCTCGACCACCGACGCCCCCACGACCCTCGTGCGCATGATGGGCGAGCGCGAGGCCAGGCTCGCCGAGCTGGAGGCGCGCGCCGCCACCCTGCGCGCCGCGCCGTCGATCCTGGAGCTGGAGGTGCGCCGCCTGGAGAAAGAGGCGCGGCGACGCCTGGAGGACTTCCACGGCATGATGGCCCGCAGCCCGGAGGAAGGTCGCAAGGTGCTCGAAGCGCTCGTCTCCAAGCCGCTGCGCTTCACGCCCGTCGAGACGCCGGAAGGCAAGCGCTACCAGATCGACGGCGAGCTTGGCCTCGAAGCCATGCTCGCCCTCGAACGCGAAGGTGCCCTTGGTGGAGCGCGTGGAGTACCGGGAGCGTCCCCAGCGGGATTCGAACGGTGGTGCACCCGCAGAATCCCGCTGG
>CAYTJL010000292.1:0-11015 GCA_964437785.1 uncultured Polyangiaceae bacterium | reverse complement strand
GAACATGAGCGGTCGATTCGACGTCGCCGGAGGCGCGGTGATCGGCAAACACCACACGCTCGCCGGTAGAGGCGGACAAGACGCGTTCGCGTTCTTGCAAGGAGAGGCCGGGCTCGCCGCGGTCGTCTGCGACGGGTGCAGCAGCGGAGGATCGAACGAGGTGGGCGCAAAGCTGGGAGCGAAGCTGCTGGTTAAAGCGCTCTATAGAACAATGAGCGCCGGGCGATCACCCTGGGACGATACCTTGTGGAGAGAGGTTTGGGAGGAGACGCTCTCGACGATTGAGAAGGTCACGCGCGGGATGGACGATCAGGAGATCGCAGAGATGTTCCTGTTCACGGTGGTCGGCGTCGCGGTGGGGGAGAGAGAAGCGTGCTTGTTCGCGGCGGGCGACGGCGTCGTCGCCGTGGGAGAAGAGGTGATTGAGCTCGGCCCGTTCGAAGGCAACGCGCCGCCATATCCTACATACGCGCTCCTCCATGGTAGAGCGAGAGACGCCTCGCTCCTCACGTTTCGACGTGAGCTTCGGGCGGACGAGCTGACGACGGCGCTCGTTGGAACAGATGGAGTCGCCGGTTTTCGAGAGCATGAAGACAAGGTGCTTCCAGGGAGCCAAGAGAGGGTGGGGCCGCTCGCGAGCTTTTGGAGGGAGGAGCGGTATTTCAGGAACAAAGACGCGGTGCGGCGCAGGCTCCAACGGATGAACAATTGCAAGCCTGGCCTGCTCGACGACGACGCAGCCGTGGTGGTGGTGCGAAGACGATAAGGGATAAAGTCATGGACGTCTACGTGCAAAAGAAGAAGATCCGCCTCTTGCCCGCGATGGCCGTGGGCAAAGGGGGCGAGGCCGACGTCTATGACATTGGCCAAGAGAAGGTGTTAAAGCTCTTCAAGGGGCCAGAGCACCCGGATTTGGACGGCATGCCCGAAGAACAGGTGTTGGCGCGGGAACGGCTCGCCGAGCGCGCACACAAGCTCCCTGCTTTTCCGCGGTTGTCGTCGCCCGCCGTGGTGACGCCGGAGGAGCTGGCGTACGATAAACATGGCTCGCTCGTGGGCTATACGATGCGCCTCGTGCCGGACGCGGAGCCCCTTTATGCGTACGCCGACCCCAAGGTGAGGCGGACCATGAGCGGCTCCGCGGTCGCCCGCACCCTCGTCAAGCTCCACGACGTGATGAGCGCCGTTCATGGGGACGGCATCGTCATCGGCGACTTCAACGACCTCAACGTGCTCGTCAAGGACGGTGATCCATGGCTCATCGACGCCGACAGCTTCCAATTCGGGCCCTACTTGTGCCGTGTCTTCACCGAGCGTTTCTTGGATCCGCTCACCTCCGCGCCCGACGCGATGATGCTCGCAAAGCCTTGCTCCGTCGCGTCGGATCGCTACGCCTTCGCGGCCCTCGCGTTTCAATCGCTGCTCTGCGTGGCGCCGTACGGCGGTATCCATCGCCCCAAAGACGCGAGCCGCCGCCTCAACGACGCAGGCCGGCGAAGGCGCCGGGTGACGGTCCTCCACCCCGAGGTGGTGTATCCCAAGCCGGCCATCCCGGTGAGCGTCCTGCCGGACGACCTGCTCCAAGGCTTTCACGAGGTCTTCGAGGAGGACAATCGGGGAGCCCTCTTGAGGCCGCTCCTCGACGGGCTCACGTTCTCTCGCTGCCCGGCGTGCGGCGCCGAGCACGCGCGCTCGATCTGCCCCTCGTGCGCGCCGTCGGCGCCCGCGGCGGTCACGTCGGTGACGGTGGCGCGAGGCGAGGTGTTGTATGCGCGCGTCGTCGAGACCAAAGGGGTCATCGTGACAGCCTCGTTCGGACAAGACCTCTCGTATCTGGTCCACGAAGGTGGGGAGTACAAACGCGAGGACAAAACCGTGGTGCTCCGCGGCGACCTCGACCCCTCGCTCCGCTTCGCCCTCGCGGGCGACGCCACCATCGTCGCGCGCGGCGGCAACGTCGCCGTGATCCGACCCGGCGTAAAGCCCTCTACGTTCGCGCTCGACGTGACGCACGGCGCGCCCTCGTTCGCGGTGAGCGGTGATGTGGTGTACGGATCGCAGGGCGGCAGGCTCATGGCCATCCCCGTCCACCCCGAGCGCGCGCTCGCCAAAGGATCTTGGGGTGAGCCCTTGCACGTCGGCGACGTGCTCGCCGGCCACACCCGCGTTTGGGCCGGACCTACGTTTGGAATCGGGTTCTATCGCGCCGGCAACGTGTCTGTGGGCTTTACGTTCGACGCCGGCAAACGGGGCCTCCGCGACCATCTCAAGATCCCGTTCCCGCCCGGCAAGCTGCTCGACGCCGCCGCCTACCTCGACGATCGCAGGGCCTTCTTGCTCCTCGCGACGGACGTGCGCGGGCGCCGCGTCAACGTGGCGTTCGCCATCTCGCGGCTCGGCGAGGTCGAGGCCGCGACCGAGATGGACGCGGGGAGCCCTGGTTTTCTAGGAGATTTGAGCGGCAAATACGCGGTGGGCGGGGTGCTCTTCGCCGCGACCGAGGCCGGCATCGTACGCGTCGAGGTCAAAGACCGCTCGCTCGTCGAGGCGAAGCGCTTCCCGGACACCGAGCCCTTCGTCGGGCCCTCGTCCGAGCTCATCGCCGGAGCCTCCGGGCTCTTCGTGGTGGAGCCGCGCAGGATTGGTCACGTGAAGATGGGATGAGGACAAGCCCTCTCCCCGATGTGTCGAAAGAGAGAAGGAGAATCGTTATGTCGAAGCATGAGCTCCCGCTGCCCAAGTTCTACGACCCCAAAGCGGCCGAGCGCTGGTCGCACAGGCCCGATGAGGGCCGTTTGATGCGGGACGCCGCCGAGTGGCGAAAGGCCCACGCCATCACGCACGCCGCGGCCGATCGCGAGGTGACGCACCTCCTGCTCATCGACGTTCAAAAAGACTTCTGCCTCCCTCAAGGGTCCTTGTACGTGGCGGGCAGGAGCGGCCGGGGCGCCGTCGACGACAGCCGCCGCACCGCCGAGTTCATCTATCGTAACCTCCCGCTCATCTCGGGGATCACCACCACGCTCGACACCCACTTTGCCTATCAAATCTTCTTCCCCTCGTTTTGGGTCGACAAGGACGGCGCCACGCTCGCGCCCTTCCGCGAGATCACGGCGAGCCAAATCGACTCCGGCGAGGTGGCGCCGAACCCCGCCGTCGCCAAGTGGCTCGCCGCGGGCAACTACGCTTGGCTCGTCGCCGAGGTGCGCCACTATTGCGAGACGCTGGAGAAGGCCGGCAAATACAAGCTCTATTTGTGGCCGCCGCACTGCCTGCTCGGCGGCGACGGGCACCCGCTCGTCGGCGTCATCCACGAGGCGCGGCTCTTTCATGCGTTCGCCCGCGGCGCGCAATCGCTGGTCGAGGTCAAGGGCGGTCACCCGCTCACCGAGAACTATTCGGTGATTCAACCCGAGGTGCTCGCCCGCCACGACGGCCGGCCGCTCGCGCAGAAGAACACGCTCTTCCTGAAGACGCTGCTCTCGGCCGATCGGGTCATCATCGCCGGGCAGGCCGCGAGCCACTGCGTCAAGAGCTCGATCGACGACATCCTCTCCGAGATCGCGGCCACCGACCCCGCGCTCGCGAAGAAGGTCTACATCCTGCGTGACTGCATGTCGGCCGTCACCGTGCCCGACGGCAAAGGCGGCTTCGTCGCCGACTTCACCGCCGACGCCGAGCGCGCGCTCGAGCGCTTCGCCAAAGCGGGGATGAACGTCGTCGACAGCACCAAACCGCTCTCCTCCTGGTGAGCCGTCCCCGTCTTCGTCACCGTTCCTGAAGGAGCCTAATCGCCATGAGCCACAAGAATTCCCCCGTCGATCTCAACGCCCTCTTCGCCTCCGCCTTGGGCGACGGGGCCCTCTCGCCCGAAGGCAAAAAGGTGCTCGACATCGTTGATCTCGGCGCGCAGATCCAGGCCGGGCTCGGCGTCTCGGTGGACGACGTGGAGGCGTCCGAGGTGGTGCTCGTCACCATCGTCCCCGACGACTCGGGGTCCATCGCGCACGCCGGCAACGTCAAGGCTGTTGTTGAGGGCCACAACGCGGTCGTCGACGCGCTCGCCGCGACCAAGCAGAGAGACTCCATCTTCGCGCACAATCGTTATCTGAACGGCCACGTGCTCTACCCGTATCGCCCCGTCAAGGAGGCCGTGCGGATGGGGCCCCACAACTACAATCCTCAGCTCGGCACGCCGCTCTACGATCAAATGGTGGTGACGCTCGGCACCGTGCTCGCCAAGGTGCAAGAGCTCGCGCAGGCCGGCGTTCCGGCGCGCTCCGTCACGCTCCTCATCACCGACGGCGCCGACGCCGGCTCGTCGTTCGCCAAGGCCAAAGACGTCAAAGCGCTGGTGACGGATCTCCTCGCGTCCGAGCGCCACATCATCGCGGCGATGGGCATCGACGACGGGCAAACGCGCTTTCGTGACGTGTTTCGATCCATGGGCATCGAAGACCGTTGGATCTTGACCACCGGCAGCTCGAGCAGCGACATCCGTCGCGCGTTCGCGGTGTTCTCGCAGTCGGCGGTGCGCGCGAGCCAAGGCGGCGCCTCGTTCTCGCGGACCGCCACGGGCGGCTTCGGCGCTCCGTAGGTAGCTCAGCTCAGCGCCAACATCCTATCGATCGGCAGCCGCGCGCGCTCGCGCAGGGTCACGTCCATCTCGATGCGCGGGGTGAGGTCGCGGAGGGCCAAATACACCTTCTCCATGCTGTTGAGCCGCATGAAGGGGCACTCGTTGCAGGCGCAGTTGCCCTCGGGCGGCCCCTCGATGAACTCCTTCTTGGGAGACGCCTTGCGCATCTGATGGATGATGCCGCTCTCGGTCGCCACGATGTACTTTTGGGCGTCGTCCTTGATGGTGTATTGAAGGAGCGCGGTGGTCGATCCGATGAAGTCGCTCATGCGGAGGAGCGGCTCCTCGCACTCGGGGTGCGCGATGAGCTTCGCGTCGGGGTGCCGCTCCTTGAGCGCCACGATCTTACGATAGCTGAACGTCTCGTGGACGACGCAGCTCCCCTGCCAAAGCCGCATGGGCCGGCCGAGCTTCTCCATCAGATATCGACCCAGGTTCTTGTCCGGCGCGAAGAGGATCTCTTTGTCCTCGGGGATGGCGCGCACGATCTTCTCGGCGTTGGACGAGGTGCAGATATAATCGCTCTCGGCCTTCACCTCGGCCGAGCAGTTGATGTACGTGATGCCCACGGCGCCCGGGTATTTGGCCCGCCAAGCACGGTATCGGTCGGCCGGGCAGCCATCGGCGAGCGAGCAGCCCGCGGCCATGTCGGGCACCACCACGACCTTGTCCGGGTTCAGGATCTTGGCCGTCTCGGCCATGAAGTGGACCCCCGCGAACAAGATCACGTCGGCCTGCGTCTTTTTGGCGGCCTGCGCGAGCTGGAGCGAGTCCCCCAGGAAATCCGCGACGTCCTGGATCTCCCCCTCTTGGTAATAGTGCGCGAGCAAGACAGCGTTGCGCTCGCGCTTGAGCCGCTGAATCTCCGCTTCGAGGTCGAGGGTAGGGTCGATGGGGGCGTGGGCTTCGGTCATGCGACCTATCGTAGAGCCTCGCCCACGCTTTGGGTAGGGCTCAGAGCGTCGCGTCGATCCGCTCGGCGGCGCGCAGGGCGAGCGCCATGATCGTCATCTGCGGGTTCACCCCGAGCGACGACGGCACCGCGCTCCCATCACACACGTAGAGGCCCGGCACGCCCCGGAACGCGTGGTCCGAATCCAAACACGATGTCTCGCGCCGGCCGCCGATACGGCACGTCCCGAGCGGGTGAAACGCCGTCACCTCGAAGTCACCCGGATGGAGCTTGGCGGCGCGCAGCTTGTCGAGATCGGTCTTGGTGCTCACCTCGTCGTGCCCCGCGACCAGCGGCAAAACACGGCTCGCGCCCGCCTCTTGGAACACCTCGGTCAACGTGGCTACGCCCCGCTGCAAGAGGCCGAGATCGCGCCGGTTCATGTCGTACGTGACGAGCGGCGCCCCCGCGAGCCCCGTCCGAACACGGCCCCTGCTCTCGTCCTGGATCATCAGGCCAAAGGTGGCGAGATAAGGATACTTCTCCATCAAGTCGATGAGGCGCTTGCCCGTCCACGGCACGCCGAGCGCCGCGATGTCGAGCGGGACGCTGCCGCCCTCGAACATGAGCCCCATGTCGGCATAATGATCGATGGTGTAGCCCTGCGGGATGCCCTTCCACTGCTCAACAGGCTTGTCGAAGAGCGCGAACACCTTGGTCGCCGGGTGGACCGAGAGGTTCTTTCCCAACATGGGGTGACCAAGGCCGCTCCGTTCGAGGAGGAGCGGCGTCATGAGCGTGCCGCCCGCCACGATCACCACATCGGCCTTGACCGTGAGCTTGCGCTTTTTGCCCCCTTTGCCGCCGAGCGTCGCCGTCACGCCCCGCGCGCGCCCCGCCACGCGATCGATGGAGGTCACGTGCGCCGCGGTGATGAGCTGCGCCCCGCGCTTCAGCGCCTCGGGCACGTAGCTCACGTCGGTGGATCGTTTGGCGCCCGTCGGGCAGCCGAAGCAGCAGATGCCTTGTCCGTCGCAGCCGGGCGCGTTGCGGGTGAGCGGCCCGTGGTGCAGGTTCATCCGCTCGGCGCCGCGCGCGATGATGGGCCCAATCTCACCGAGATAGAGCTTGTCCGCGGGCGCCACTTGCAACATGGCCTCGACCCGCTCGTAATAAGGAGAGAGCCCCGAAGACGAGAATTCCTCGGAGAGCGCGATGTCCCCCGATCTCCATCCGGCGAACGTGCGCTCGGGCGCGCGATAACACGTGCCCGAGTTGACGACCGTGCTGCCGCCCACCGCGCGCCCGCTCATCACAGGGATGCTCACGTTGCCAAACGACACCACGAGCCCCTGCTCGCGATACATGGTCCGATTAGCCTCGGAGACGCTGCCGCGGAACGAGCTGCGACGGTGATAATCACCCTCCTCCAACAAGAGCACCGCGCGCCCCCGCGACGCGAGCTCGTACGCCGCCGCCGCGCCGCCCGCGCCCGTGCCGATGACCACCACCTCACACGCGATCTCGAGATCCTCCTCGACCTCGCGACCATTCGTGACCTGCGACATCCACCGCGCAGGCTCGTCGCGCACGACCGAGAGCCCGGTGTGACAACCCACGTGCCGATACATGGAAGGACGCTCGAAATGAACGAGCTTGAGCGGCGAGAGGAGCGCCCGGAGCATCGAGCGGACCGAGGGGCTCGGGCTCCGCTCCCAACGAAGGAGCAGGTCTGTGCGCTCCTGAATCGAGAGCGACGCGAACGTGCGACGGTGCGTCGCGATCGCATACGCGTCGAGCGCCACGTACGCCGCCCGCAACACACGAACGGCCATGAGCGGGATGTCCCTGAGCCACGCTTCGAACGCGCGCACCGTGGCCTCGCCCCCCGCGTCGAAGCGCTCGCCCGCGGGCAACGCCGCCTCCGCCAAGGCCACCAGCAAACGCCGCTCCCTGTCCGAGAGCAGCGTTGTCCCCTCCGATGACGCGAGATGAGGCAATGCCCCTTCCAAGGCCATGGTCATGCGAGCGCTCCTTCCGAAAATTCTGTAACAGCAGAACGAGCGCTCGGCAAGCTAATTTTTAGGGCAATATCTCGCGGTCGGGCTTAGGAGCCCGTGCTTGACCATGGAGACTTTGCAGGAACCTACTCAGGCCTTCGACGAGGGCTCGCCGAAGCTGCGACGGAACAGATCGCGGATGGCCTTCTTGCCCTCTTCATCGAGGTTCTGCGTGCCAATCCCGGCGAAGCTCTCCGAGGTGATCGCGGGCATGTGCGCGATCTCCCACGCGGCGCCGCTCCACTTGAACCAAGCGCGCTTGGGCTGATCGTACACGAAGAGGGGTTTGCCCCAGAGGCGCGCGAGCTCGGCGCCCCAGCCCGTGCCGCCGCGGACCGTGTTGTCGTGTTGAATCTCGCCCACCACGAACACCTGGCTCGCGGCCGTGATCTGGTGCCAGATGGTCTGAAGGATGCTGCGCACGAGGGGGATCTCGCTGAGCACGCGGCCAAGGCGCTTGGACGCGTACACGAGGCTGAAATCGCCTTTCTTGAGATCATCCTCGCTGAGCTTCACCACACCTCGGCCGCGCTCCAAGAAGCGTTGCCCGTCAAAGGTGTAGTTGACCTCGGCCATACCCCACTCCTCGGCGCACGCGCCGAACGCCGCCTCGGCGCCCTTGGAGCCGCCCGAGAGCAGCCGGAAGCGACGCGGGTCGCGCGGGCGCGCGGAGGGCGGAGGGAGGTCCTCGTCGATGACGCGCATCGAGTGCGGATCCAAGCGGAGGTGCAGATCGGCGAGGTCGTCGCTGTCGTGGTCTTTGAGCAGGCGCAGCCGCACGCTCTGCCGCTCCGCCACGAGGAACACCACCACGTTGAGGCTCGCCGCGAAGCGATCGAGCGGCGTGGGCAGCGTGCCGGGTTTGACGGGCATGCCGTCCGCGTGCGCCGAGAGCCACAGCTCCGCGTTGGTCTCTTTGGCGACCTTCGCGATGGCCTCGATGGCCTCGTCGGTCGCGTGGTGGAAGTCGAAGCCGTCGATGATGATCGCGTCGGGCAGGAAGTGCACGACGTCGCGCGCGAACGCGAGCGTCTCGTGGATCTTCGCGATCGACGATTTCCCGCCGCGCATCGACATGGGCGCGGTCGCCGCGTGCGAGACGTGCGAGCAGATGAGCCGGTTGCGCTCGACGTCGAGCTTGACCGCCTCGGGGCTCTCCAGCTTCGAGGTGACGGCGAGGTCGTGGAAGATCTCGTCGTAATACGCGCGGACGTGGTCGACCGCGTGCTCGTGCGAGATGTGCAGCACCTTCTTGTCGCGGAGCAGATCGTCGAGCGCGATCTGCACGAGCAGCGGCGTCTTGCCGACGCCCGCTTTGGAGGCGACCACACCCACGTTGCCGCGGCCGAGGCCGCCGTGCATCGACTTTTCGAAGACCCTCATCGGGCTCCGCTCGTTCACTTCTTTGCGATACATGGCGACCTCACTTCCCCTTCTTGGCCTGCTCGTCACGGTGCTTCTTGATGAGCTCCTCGGCGAGGGCGCTGGGCACCGGCGAATACTTCGAAAACTCCATGGTGAACTCGGCCTTGCCTTGCGTCGCGGAGCGGAGCACCGTCGAGAAGCCGAACATCTCGGCGAGCGGGACCTCGGCCTCGATGCGTGAGAACCCGTCGCCCTCGGTCGTGCCGACGATGATACCGCGGCGCTGCATGAGCACGCCGACGATGGCGCCTTGGAAGTCGCTCGGTCCCTCGACCGCGACCTTCATCACGGGCTCGAGGATCTGCGGCGCGGCCTTCAGGTAGACCTCGCGGAACGCGCCGCGCGCGGCGTCTTGGAACGCGATGTCCGACGAGTCGACCGCGTGCGAGGCGCCGTCGTTGAGCGTCACCGAGAAGTTGGTGATCGGCGCGCCGATCAACATGCCCTTGCCGAGCATCGATCGGAACCCCTTCTCGACAGACGGGATGAACTCGCGCGGGATCGAGCCGCCGACGATCGCGTCGGAGAACTGGAAATCGCCCTCGCTCCAAGGCTCGATGAAGCCCAAGACCTTGCCGTATTGGCCGGAGCCGCCGGTCTGCTTCTTGTGCGTGTAGTTGAAGTCCGCGCGGCGCGTGATGGTCTCGCGGTAGGCGACGCGCGGCGGGCTCGTCACCACCTCGGCCGAGTATTCGCGCTTCATGCGCTCGACGTACACGTCGAGGTGGAGCTCGCCCATGCCGGCGATGAGCGTCTCGCCCGTCTCGGGATCGGCGCTCACGCGGAAGGTCGGGTCCTCCTTGGTGAAGCGCCGGAGGGCCTTCGACATGTTGACCTGGGCCTTCTGATCCTTCGGCGTGACCGTCAGGCTGATGACCGGATCGGGCACGTGCATCGAGGTCATCGCGACCGAGAGCGTGCCGTCGGTGAAGGTGTCGCCCGAGTTGCAGTCGATGCCGAACATCGCGATGATGTCGCCCGACGCCGCGCTGTCGATGTCTTCCATCTCGTCGGAGTGCATGCGGACGAGGCGGCCGACCTTGGCCTTCTTGCCGGTGCGCGTGTTGATGATCTCGGAGCCGCGCGTGACCGTGCCTTGGTAGATGCGGAGGTACGTGAGCTGGCCGTAGCGCCCGTCTTCGAGCTTGAACGCGAGCATGACGAGCGGCTTGTCGGCGTCGCTCGACAGCGTGATCCTCTCCTCGTCCTTGTCGAGATCGACGGCGTGGTTCTTGATCTCGGTCGGGTTCGGCAGGTACGCGCCGACCGCGTCGAGGAGCAGCTGAACGGCCTTGTTTTTGTAGGCCGAGCCGACGAGCACGGGCGCGATCTGGAGGCTCACCGTGGCCTTGCGCACGGCGGCCTTGAGGATCTCGGGGGTGACGCGCTCTTCGAGGATCGCCTCGGTGAGCTCGTCCGAGAACATGCTGATGGCGTCGAGCATCGCCTCGTGCGCCTGCTTCGCCTCCGCGGCCATGTCGGCGGGGATGTCGCCCTCGATGATCTTCTCGCCGTTCGCGCCTTCGAAGCGGAACGAGCGCATCTTGATGAGGTCGACCACGCCCTCGAACTTGTCCTCGAGGCCGATCGGGAGCTGGAGCAGCACCGGGTTCAGGTTGAGCTTCTCGCGGAGCTGGTCCTTGGCGCGCATCGGGTTCGCGCCCGCGCGATCGCACTTGTTGATGAAGACCAGGCGAGGCACGCCGTAGCGCCGCATCTGCCGGTCGACCGTGAGCGACTGCGACTGCACGCCCGCCACCGCGCAGAGGACGAGGATCGCGCCGTCGAGCACGCGGAGCGCGCGCTCCACCTCGATGGTGAAGTCGACGTGCCCGGGCGTGTCGATGATGTTGATGTGGTGACCGCTCCACACGCAGTGGGTCGCGGCGGACTGGATGGTGATCCCGCGCTCACGCTCGAGCTCCATCGAGTCCATCTTGGCCCCGACGCCGTCCTTGCCCTTCACGTCGTGGATCGCGTGGATCCGCTTCGTGTAGAA
>CAYTJL010000291.1:0-11066 GCA_964437785.1 uncultured Polyangiaceae bacterium | reverse complement strand
CGCGCCGCGGCCATCGCCGCGGCGATCACCTCGCGCACGGGCACGCCGTGGCGGCGCGCGAGCGCGGCGCACTCGTCGAATTCGGGCTTGATTTGAGGCGGTCCAAACGGGCCTTCGCTCACCTTCACGGTGATCGTGCCGAACGCGGTCTCGACGCGCGACGTGCGTCTCGGCCGCTCGGTGCGCGAGACCGGGATCCTGCGGAGGCCGATGGTCGTGGACTCGCGGAGCAGCGCGCCCGCGACCGCATCGGCGCGCGTAGACTCGGCGAGCGCCGCGATCGTGAGCGCAGGGCGGCCCTTCTTCATCGTGATGGGCGTGGCCCACGCGTCGAGCGCGCCCGCCGCGAACAGAGCTTCGAGCACGTGCGACGCGATCTCGCCGGTCATGTCGTCGACGTTGGCCTCGATGATCACGTGCGACGCGCCCTCGATCGGCTCGCTTCGACGAGGCGCCTCGCCGAGCACCACGCGCAGCAAATTAGGCCGATCCGACAGCTCGCGATGACCCGCGCCGAAGCCGATGCGCTCGGGCGCGAACGTGGGCCAACGCTCGAACCGCGTCGCGACCGTCGCGAGGATCGCCGCGCCCGTCGGCGTCACGAGCTCGGCCTCGACGCCCGCCGCGTACGTCGGCACGCCGCGCAGACACTCGACCGCGGCGGGCGCAGGCAAGGGCAGCACGCCGTGACGAGCCTTCACGAAGCCATGGCCCATCGGCAAGGGTGAGCTCACCACCTCAGCGCCGATGTGCTCGATCGCCGCGGCCGCGCCCGTGATGTCGACGATGGCGTCCACCGCGCCGACCTCGTGAAAGTGCACGTCCGCGAGCGGCATCTTGTGCACCGCGGCCTCGGCCTCGCCGAGCCGTCGAAAGATGCGCCGCGCGAGATCCTTCACGCGCGGTTCGAGCGACGAGGCCGAGAGCATCCCGTCGATCGCCGCGTACGTGCGCTCGGGCTGCGAGGCTTCGACGTGCACGTCGAACGACGTCGCCACGATCCCGCTCCGGTGCTTGTGCCCGCGGTGCAGGTGAAACCCCTCGATCGGGAGCGCCGCGACCGCGCGCTCGATCACGAGCAGCGGCACGCCGAGGTCGAGCAGCGCCGCGATGGTCATGTCGCCGGCGACGCCGCTGAACGCGTCGAAGAACAAGCATTTTCCGCGGCCCGCGCCTTCGGCGAGCAGGTCCGCGCGCGCCGGGTGATCGTGCGGCCCGTGGTGCGCGTGGCCGTGATCGACCGCGTCCTCGTGGTGGTGATGATCGTGATCGTGACCATGAGGATGGTCGTGATCGTGATCGTGATCGTGCGGATGATCGTGCCCCTCACCCATGGCTCGGCTCCTGGAGGATGCGGTGCGCGGCCATGGCTGCGCCGAAGCCGCTGTCGATGTTGACGACGACCACGCCCGACGCGCAGCTCGTGAGCATCGCGAAGAGCGCGGTGAACCCCGAGAGCGCGGTGCCGTACCCGACCGAGGTGGGCACCGCGATGATCGGCGCGGAGATCATCCCGCCGACCACGCTCGGCAGCGCGCCCTCCATGCCCGCGACCACGATGACGGCCGCGGCGCGGCGCAGATCGTCGAGCTTGTGGAGCAGCCGGTGGATGCCCGCCACGCCCACGTCATAGAGCCTGCGCGCGTCGAGCCCGACCGCGCCGAGCGTCTCGATCGCCTCCTCGGCCACCGCGATGTCGCTCGTGCCCGCGGTCACCACCGCGACCGGACCGCGCGTGCGCACGGGCTTGGGCCCGACCTCCCACGAGAGCGTGCGCGCGAGCGGCGCATGCCGAAACGAAGGGAGCCTCGCGAGCAGCGCCGCGGCCTTCTCGTCGTCGACGCGCGTGACGAGCACGTTCTGGCCCGCGCGCACGATCTCCTCCGAAATCACGGCGATCTGATCCACGCTCTTCTTCTCGCCGAAGATCACCTCGGGCAGCCCTTGCCGGAGCGCGCGGTGATGGTCGACGGTCGCGACGCCAATGTCCCGAAACGGAAGGTCCGAGAGCGCGCGGGCCGCGTCCTCGACGGAGGCCTCGTGCGCGCGCACGCGCTCCAAGAGCTCACGCAACATGCGGGGATCCATGCCGCGGGCACTACCGCGGCCCGAAGGCCACCGCAATCAAAAGACCTTTATCGATGGATCACTTGGAGGCGCGGAGCACGTTCATGTGATGATGAACGCTCACGGTGTCCCACGGCTCAGCCACGCTCGGCCAAAGGAGCATGCCGCCGTCGAGATGATCGAAGGGCATGTAGTGCGCGTCCACCACGCGCACCGACAGACCACCTGCCTCCAGCGAGACAGGGCGCTTTTGGGCGAACGGAGGGGAGGTGAGCGCGAGCGGGGACAGGAGCTCGAGCGTCCCGTCGGTGCGCACGAGCGCGCGATCGTAAACGACGCTCGGCCCCTCGGCGACGCGCATCATGGTGTTGTCATTGACCGTCTTGATCCACTTGTGGAGCGCGTCATACGTATAGTCGGAGATCCACACCGGCAGGCAATACCCCATGATGTCGGGCGTGTCGGGCGAGAAGAGCTGTTGCCTGTGGAGGTCGTAGCCCCAAACACCATCTTTGCCGCCCGGGTGGGGGAAATTGGGGTCCGGGCCGCCCGCGCCGCCGCAGGGCGCGTGCTCGCGGCCGTGCGTGTGGCCGATCTCGTGAAGGGCCGTCTCGACCGAGTCCGTGCCCGTGTATCCGATGCCGACGGCCACGCGGTTGAACGTGTTGAGCGGGCTCGTGGCGCCGAACGCCAGGCCGAGGACGCAGCCTTGCCCGCAGAACTGGCCGAAGCTGTTCTCAGGGTTGAAGATGCCAAAATAATAGACGTCGAAGGGCGGATTGTCGGATTGCCTCAGGTCGCCCACGCGCGACAAGATTTGATCCCAGCCGCCGCCGAACGCGGAGATCTGTTGATTCCAGGGCAGCGGGTCGCGCACCGTGAGATCGATCTCGGGCACGGGGTACATCGCATGAAAGTAATTGCGATAGAGGGTGAGCTGCTCCTCCGAGGTGTCCGGGAGCCTCCCCGAGCCATCTGCGTTGTATTGGACCGGAACGAGCTTGATGCGCAGCGTCTGACCAACAAACGTCGCGCCCACCTTCTCGGCGCCGCTCGCAGGGTACTTGAAGGCAGAGGACGATTGCTCCCGGCCCGATCGGCCGATCTCGACGCGATATTCGAATTCGGGCTCGATCGCACCGTCCGTCACGGTGACGTTGAGCGTGGTGGAGAGGTCTTGATCGTTGGAGGACGCAGTGAGCTTTTGCGTGGTCTCGAACTTCTTCTCGCCGCTCGGGCCTTTGACGTAGACCCGCGCCGAGACGTCGCCTCCATCGTAGTCGCCGCTCAGGTCGACGAAGAGCCGAATGAGGGCGTCTTTCTTGGCGATGACGGGGACGAGCCCATTCGGATCCGCGGGCGCTCCGTTCAGCATCAGGGGCCGTTTGACCCCCTGATACAGAGAGACCTCGCGGAGCGTCACGCCCTTGACCGCGTTGAACGGCTGGACATCGAGGGAGGGGTCGACCGTGAGCCCGTCCGCTCCGGTGATGGCATTGCAGGCAGGGACCAAGGCGAGCAAAGGAACGACGGCGAACGCGGCGCGCACGGCCGCCGAAAGGTGAAGCTTGGGCATGGGTGGCCTCACTATGAGCGAGAGCGGCCCCCTCGGTCAACGCAGACCTCACGCTTTGACGCGGCGTGGACCGCACGTTGGTGCCGAAGGGTGCGATATCGCGGCGCACCAGCCGGGCAGCGTCATTTTTATTCTTGACATTGGACGCGTCGCGTCATATCTATCAACGCGTCGCGTTGGTGTTTATCCAACGAGTGTTTCCCAGCGCGGCTTCAAGGAGATCGCCATGAGCCAGACGCCGTCTACCGAGCCCAAAGCCAACCTCTTCGAGACCACCACCAAGAAGGTCGCCGAGCTCAAAGGCACCGTCGTGCAGCTCAGCACGACATGGGCGGAGGCTTGCCTCGACGCTGGGCGCAAGGCGCTCAAGAGCAGCGCGGAGGCGCTCATGCGCGCCGCGTGCTCGCTCGAAGAGCTGGCGGGCAAGCTCCGCCCGGCTCCCGCGAAGGAGGAGCAGCCGCACGACGCGGCGCCCGCCACCGCGCGCCCGGAGGCGCAGGCCGCGGCCTGATAACGTATCTCGAAGATACGTTATCTGCGGCTCACGGGTACATCATCGACATGGCCCACGCGCCGCCCGACCGCTCGTACAGATAGCGGTCGTGCAGCCGCGCGAGCTGCCCGTGCCAGAACTCGATACGTTCGGGCACGATACGATATCCGCCCCAGAACGGCGGGCGCGTCACCTCGCCTGAAAACCTCTCGTGGGCCTCCGCCACGCGCGCGTCGAGCTCGCTCCGATCCCGGAGCGGCGCGCTCTGCTGCGAGGCCCACGCGCCGAGCTGGCTCTCGCGCGGGCGCGACGCAAAATAAGCGTCGCTCTCGGCGTCGGAGACGCGCTCCACCCTCCCCTCGACGCGCACTTGCACCATGGCCTTTGCCCAATGGATGACGAGCGAGGCAAAGGGGTTATCGTCCAGCTCGCGCCCCTTTCGGCTCGTGCGGTTGGTGTAAAACACGAACCCGCGCTCGTCGGCGTCTTTGAGCAGGACCATGCGGACCGAGGGCCGCCCATCGCGGCTCGCCGTGGCGAGCGCCATGGCCGTCGCGTCGGTCGGCTCCGTGGCGCGCGCCGACGCGAAGGCTTCACGAAAGAGGACGATGGGGTCGCCGGGGTGCTTCATCACCCGGCGCTATAGGCGCTCGCCGCGCAGGAGGGAAGATCCGTTGTGAGCTACCCGGCGAGCGCGCTCATCGCGATGCCGGGCACCTTGAGCCAGCTCGGCGAGGCCTCCATCCCCGTCATCTTTTGAGCCACGGTGCGCGCGTTTTTGTGCGTCACGAACCAAGGCGGTTTGGGCATGACGGTGAGCGGGCCGCGCAGCACGGCCTTCTCGATGCCTTCGAGCATATAGGTGTTGTGGACCCACCCGAGGCCGCCTTGGATGTCCGCGAGCGTCGAGGACGGGTGCGCGCCCCAAGGCGGCGTGACGGTGCCATACACGAGCCCGGTCCAGTGGTTGATCCCCACCGCGCCATACCGCAGCTCCGCGACCGCGCGATCGAGCGCGGCGCCCACCTCCGCGCTCTTTTCGAGCGAAGGATGGATGATGATGACCGCGCTCAAGGTGCCCCAGAGCCTGTCGTTCGCGAAGTGAGTGGCCTTGTCGAGGAAGGCCGCGGGGTCGCTCTCATCGATGGTCGCCTCGCTCAAGATCGGGCAGAACGGCTCCACCGTGAAGAGGCGCTCGCTCGGATCGGCCGTGTCGAGCCCGGTGATGAGCGTCCACGGCAGCTCGCCCGCGCCCGCGGATCCGAGCTTCTGCGCGCCTTGGCGATCGTCGGCGAGGGCGCGATAGCGATCGAACGCGCCCGGATAATAGGCCTTGCGCGACGGCACGAGCGAGAGGATGTCGCGCACCCTGCGGAGCATCGCCTCGCGCTGGGGCCAACGCTTGCTCGTCACCAGCATCTTGGCGGCGTTGCAGTTGCACGAAGCGTTGTTGACGACCATCGTCGCGATGTTCTGCGCGACGAAATCGAGCTCGCCCTCGGTCAGCTCCGAAGGCGCGATGATGACGGGCGTGACGCTGCCGAGCTCGCTCGAAATGGTCTTCTTGAGGAGGGGCTCGTTGTTGGCTTTGCGCCGATCGCGCTCGGGCCCGGGCGGGCCCCACACGATGAGATCGTGGGTGCGGTCCGATCCGGTGATGTGGATGTCGTCGATGCCCTCGTGCGCGACCAGATAACCACCCACGTCGCCGCCGCCGTACGCGATGCGCAGATAGCCCGCCTCGATCATGGGCTTGAACGCCTCTTCGTAGAACGGGCCGAGGTACTCGTTGACGGGGTTCATCTTGACGAGCACCGTCGAGCCCTCGACGAACATCTTGTAAAACGCGTCCATCGGCGGGATGGAGGCGACGTTGCCCGCGCCGAGCACGAGCGAGACGCGGCCCTCGGGGTCTTTTTTGGAGTAATAGCTCGCCTGCTTCTCGACGACCCCCTGGGCCGTCACGCCGGGGAGCATCCGCACCTTGCACGAGAACCCGGCGAAGAGCGCTCCATCCATCCCCGAGCTCGGGAACACCTCGACGAGCGCGGTGCCGTCGCGCGAGGCGCTCACGGGCTTTGGCAAGCGGGGTTTGCCTTCGAGCGCGATTTGATCGAGGGAGTCGGCGAAGAGGCGCGCGTTGCGGATGGTGGGGTTGATGCCGCCGAGCCACTCTTCGCTCGCGCTCTCGCTGTCGGGCGAGATGCCCTTGGCGCGGAGCGCGGCCTCCACCCACCGCGGCGCGACGTCGACGATGCGCGGGATCACCGCGCGCAGGAGGTACGCGCGGGCCGACGGGCCGAGCTTGGCGAACGACGCGGCCTTGTCGCGGAGCACGGCGACGGCTTGATCGAGGTCGGGGCGAGAGCTCTCGGAGCGGCTCTTCTCGCCGCCGCTCATCTCCATGGAGGCTGAGGTCATGCGCGCACGATACGCGTGCGCGCGCAGGGCGTCACGATCCGTTCTTGTGCTCGACCAGCGCGCTCGACAAAACCACGACCCCGCCCTTCTCGTTGGTGAAGCGGACGGGCGCGCCGGGCATGTCTTTGGCGAACCAATAGCGACCGATGGATCCGTCGTCCTCGCGCACGGTGAACAACGTGCATCGGAATTTGCCGGCGGGCACGGAGATCTCTTCGTCGCTCGTGGTCACGCGGTCGTTCGGCCACTCGCCGTGGCTCCGAAGCTCGGTCCACGGCACGCGCTTCGGGGGCTTCTGTTCGAGGACGGCGCCCTTCTCATCGGTGCTCACGGACTCGACCTCTGCGCCGTCTTTATCGACCTTGAGGAAGTGAATCTTGCGGAGGACAGTGGGCTTGTCCTTCATCTCCATACGAAAGACGTAGGAGCGGCCCGGCTTGGTCGCGTCGCGGATCTGCTCCGCGGTGAAGGGCGCCGGGTGGATCGGCGCGGGCTTTTGCGCGTGCGCCGACGCGGCCGGCGCTTCACCGGGCGCCGCGGGCGACATAGGCGCTGCGCCGGGCATGTCGCGATTGGCGTTGGGGCAGCCGCAGCCGGAGACGAAGACGAAGAGCGCGAAAGAGAGGGAAGCGAAGGGCCTCATGAGCGGCTCTTTCCCTTCGATCGCGCGGCGTGTCAACCGTCACTGCTTGGAGGCGCGCTCTAACGCGGCTACATCTGCCAAATCTTGCGGACGGCCGGCGGCTCGCTTGTTCTGCATCAGATCGGCGAGCCCAAGAAAAGCGCAATGAAGATCGGATGTGAGCGCGACATCGACGCGATTGAGCCACGCTTCGTTGAAGCTGATCCCCGTTGCTTGGGTGAGCACATCGATTCGTTGCGGCGGTAATCCAATCTGCAACCCCACCGACGATCATGAACCTGACGTCAGCCGCGGAGAATTCGCGTAACAGATCGAGAAAGTCCTGGCTCAGCGGGGGCAACATCGGGGTTTGCAAGGGCGTACGCCTCCAAGCTCAGCGACCAAGCCGTGAGGATGCGTTCGACGGGCGACAAGCGCCCCCAAAACCGCGCGTCCTCCGCCTCTTCAGCTGCGGGGTCGTTGCGGAAAATTCGCGTCTCCCAATGGGCGCGCGCCTCTCTCCTTGCCGCTGCATCATCCATACGCCCGGGAGCCTCTCCGTTGGTTGATCTTAGCACCGCCCGCCGCGCGATCGTCAACCGTCACTCGACCGCCGCCGCCCGCCACTCCGAGCGGAGGCCGGCGTACGAGGTCCCGAACAAGCCCCCTTCGAGCCGCACCTCGACCCGCGTCGCGTCAGACGGCAAGCCCACGATGGGAAATACGATGTCTCGCGTGGCCCCGCCGGACGGCAAAGGCACCTCGTTCGCGGGGGAGAAAGGCGATTGATGGTAAACGTAGCTCTGGCGCGCGATCTCGTCGCCGCCCGGGCGCCGCACCACCACCGAGAGGCCGTCGAAAGGAGAGGTGAAGTTGGTCTTGGTGACGATGGGCTTGCCCGTCGTGTTGGTGAGCGTGGCGCTGCAGCGCACCAACGTCTCTCCCCCGTGGAGCCGGAGCAACGAGGCCTTGTGCAGCTCGACCGACACCGGAGGAGCGGGCACCTCGCTCGCGCCTCGCCCGCACGCGGCGAGCGCGATCGCAACGGCGATCGCCGCCGCCCGCCTCACGCCGCGCGCCTCACGTGGTGCCCTCGGGCGAGGGGGCTTGTTCCTTAGCGCCCGCCGGAGGAGGGTTGGAAGGCGCCTTGGGCGGCTTGGGCGGCTTAGGTGGCTTGGGACGTGTGTTGGACGACTTCATGGCCTCTGCATAGCCGCGCTTGACGACGCTCTTTACCGCGTCGCCGGCCTTCTTGATGATGTCCGGCAACACGGCCCGATCGACCGCGTCGAAGCCCGAGAGCACGTAGTCGGCCACCTCGCCGCGGAAGCCCGGGGGCGGGCGGCTGATGCCGATACGCACCCTGCCGAACTCGCCTTGACCGATGCACGCCATGATGGACCGAAGGCCGTTGTGGCCCGCGTGCCCGCCGCCCAGCTTGAGCCGCACGTCGCCGAAGGGCAAATCCAGCTCGTCGTGGAGGACGATGAGGTCTTTGGGAGCGACCTTGAAGAAGGCCATGGCGGGCTGAACGCTCCTGCCCGACTCGTTCATGTACGTCATGGGCTTGAGCAAAATGGCCTGCTCGCCCTCGATCTCGGCCTTGGCGTACGACCCGGAGAACTTGTCGCGGAACGCGTCGGCGCGGAGCACGTCCGCCAAGTGGTCGACGGCCATGAAGCCGACGTTGTGCCGATGCGAGGCGTACTCACGACCAGGGTTGCCGAGACCGACGACGAGGAACATACGGCCGCTCCATAGCACCGAGCGCGCTCACACGCTCACATAATTCACGCCGCTTTTGTCGAGCACCGACCAGCCGAGCAAGGCCATGAGCCGAACATAGGTGAGGTCGACCTCGCCTTGGGCCTTGCCGGAGAGCCCTTGGGAGGCGTCGCCCTCGTCACACTCCACCTCGAAGCCCTCGCCCCAATACCGCGCTCGCCCCGCCTCGAACGCGGCGTGCACCGCGCGCCCGTTGAAGCGCCCGGCGACCACCATCCCTCCGCCGCGCCGCGCGACGTAGAAGCCGTCACGCGAGGTGTGCTCCTCGAACTGCGCGAGGCTGCCAAAGAACCTGGGCTTGAGCACGTACGGGCCGCCGTCCTCGGGGCAGAACACGTCGCAGTTGCCGCACTCGTTGCAGAAGTCGGCGAAGTTGGCGATTTGATGCTTCTTGGTGACGCTCAACGTCCCTTCCTGCCGGGCGCTCCAAACACCGCTCGCGTCGATGGACGCCTTGAGGATAGGCACCTCCATCGCGGGCAGCTCATACGTGAAGTTCGCGTCGTTCGGGCAAACAGGGATACACTTGTCGCACGTGAGGCAGTCGAAGAGCACGAGCAGAGAGCCGACCTTCTTAGGTGGCTTGTTGGTGGCCGCGCGGGTGTAGCGCGGGTCTGCGAGCATGCGCTCGACATAACCTTTGGTGTTGAGGAGGCGCGCCTCGCTCACCCACGCGGCGTAGAGCGCGGGGCCCGCCGCGGCGCAGAGGTCGCCCTTTTGATCGAGCGCCGTTTGGCACGCGGCGAGCGCCTCGGGAGAGGCGTTGAGCGCCCGGCCAGCCTTGGCGAGGGCCGCCGCCTCGTTCCCTTGCCCGAGGATGATGAAGTCGTCGAGCGTGCGCGCGGAGGCCTTGGCCATGCGCGCGCCGAGGTCCTTGAAATAAGCCTCCATGCGGCCATAACCGCCGGTGCGGAGCAGATCGGTGCAGACCGTGACGGGGAGCAGGCCGAGCGACACGGAGTCTGCAAAGTTCTTTTGATCGATGCCGGCCGAGAACGAGACCACGTAGCGATCGCCGAAGGTGCCCCTGAATTTGTCGACCAAGCTCATGGCGAGCACGTGGAGCGGCTGGCCCGAGAGGTACATGGTGCGCTCGGTCGCGGGGAAGAACGAGCGGTCGTTCTCGACGATGAGCGTGTTGGTGAGCTTGACGCCAAAGCCTTTGTCGAGGCTCTTGGCCTTGTCGCCGAGCCTGCCGACGAAGTCGACCGCTTGATCCCACGTCGCGTCGTTGTCGAACGCCTCGTCCGGTGTCTTGTTCGAATAGCCGAGATGGTCGAGGATCCTCCGCACCTCGGCCTTGCCGAGCAACGTGGGATTGAGCTTGACGATGGTGTGGACGCCGACGTCGGTGAGGAGATGATCGACGATGCGCTCGATCTCGCCGGGCGGGCAGCCGTGGAAGGTGGAGAGGGTGAGCGTGTCCGAGATGCGGGTGCGGAAATCGAGATCGCGAAAGCGCGCAAAAGCCTCGGGGATTTGGGGGCGGAGCGCGTCGACGACGTGACGCGCGTCGAGCATGCCGTCGAGGAACGCGCGCACGCGCGGGCTTTGGATGCCCGCGAGATCGTAACCCACGCTCATGTCGAAGATGGCGCGCTCGAAGCCCGGTTGAAGGCCGAGCTCGCCGCTCGCGGCCAAGATGTCGAGGAGCATGGAGGCCTTGACGTACTCTTCGAGCGACTGCTCCAGCGTCAGCTCCTGCGACCACTCGACGTTGTAGCCGATGGTCTCTGCGTCGATGCAGGGCCTCGGGATCTTGAGGCGATCGAGGATCTGCACCGTCTTCAGCTCGATCATCCGGCCGCCGCCCAGATACGAGAGCACGATGTTCTGCGCGAGCTGGGAGTGCGGGCCCGCCGCGGGGCCGAGCGGGGAGGACGCGGCGCGGCCGTGGAACGAGACCGAGAGATCCCGGCCCGGCACGCCGCGCACGAACTTGCGCTCGGGCAGGTGGAAGATCGAGCGCTCCTCCCGGAGCTCCCGGAACATGTGGGTGATCAGGCGATCGAAGGGGAATGGGACGAGCTCCGCCACGGCGGGAGCATAGTTCGAAGCGAGGCGCCTTATCTACTCCTTTTGCGCCTCATCCCGGCTCGGCG
>CAYTJL010000290.1:0-11107 GCA_964437785.1 uncultured Polyangiaceae bacterium | reverse complement strand
TGCTTTGCCTGAACGAAGCCCAATGCTTTCGAATAGTCGCTACGCTCACATTGAAACTGCGAGCACCCTTTCGGAAGGCACGGCTTCGGCTTGGGCGGCTTCCGCAGACGCGGCGCGACCTTTGCGAACGCCGCGTCGAGCCTCGGCGCGCTCTCCTCTGCAGCGCGGCCGTACACCAAGAAGGGTGACCCCACGCCGCGCGGGTCCTGTTGCATCGTCGCGTCCTCACCCTGCAAGATGGCGGTCCAGTTGCTATTGGGATCACTGGCTTTCTGCCGCAGCGCCGGTGCCCGCTGGTCCTCCCGCCAGACACCCCCGAGCTGGCCGGTCTCGACCGCGGTGATGATGTCGTGAGCCGCTTGGTGGTGCGTTGGATTTGCAGACTTCGACATCCGAACAAGCGCGTGTTGCGCCGCCACCTCGATGTTATCTCTCCGTGCTCGGTCGTAGCTGATCGGCTCATCCGACGACGAGAGATCCGTCGCGGATGAGTCACCACTGGGCAACAGCAGCCCTGAAAGGGCTTGCTCGAATTCGTATTCCAGACTCCCGCCCGCTGGCCAAGCGCGCAGGGGCGAGCCGCCCGCGCCGATGACACCAAACGTCGAGAGCGCCTTTGCAATCTCCAGCTCCAGATCCATGGGCGCGGCCCGTTGCACCTCACATGCCATCTCATGAGCCCATGACTCCCCGCGCCGGGCGCCCTTCGCGACGCCCGCCCCCTGAAGCGAGCTTCGCCCCCGCCCGCCCCCCACCCTGAAGCGAGCTTCGCACGCGCCTTCGCTGATCTCTAAATCGCCCGTAAATGTAGGCCCATCGCCCCTTGGCACCGCTCTTGTAAAAGGCCCCTCCCGAACGCGGCCCAAACGGGCCCGCAAAGATAAAAGGGATTGGGAGGAGACGTCATGCACAATTTGGATCGCACCGCGCTCGAGCTCGCCGGAGAGATGTTCGAATTCGAGGGCGAGGGAGAAGGCGAGTACGAGGGCGGGGGCAGGCCGTTCAGCGACGCCGAGGCGATGGAGCTCGCGGCCGAGCTGCTCAGCGTGTCGAGCGAACAAGAGCTCGATCTCTTCCTCGGCGACCTCGTGAAGAAGGCGTGGAGCGGCATCAAAAAGGCGGCTTCGTCGCCCATCGGCAAGGTCGTCGTGGGCGGCCTCCGCTCGATCGCCAAGAAGGCTCTGCCGATGGCGGGCGCGGCGCTCGGCAACATGATCGCTCCGGGCGTCGGCGGCGCCATCGGCTCGAAGCTCGCCACCGCCGCTGGAGATGCGTTTGGGCTCGAGCTCGAAGGGCTCTCGGCCGAAGATCGTGAGTTCGAGATCGCCAAACAGTTCGTTCAGCTCGCGGGCCAAGCCGCGCAGAACGCCGCGCAGGCGCCTGCGGGCGGCTCCCCGGTCGCGATCGCCAAGACCGCGATCACCGACGCGGCCAAGAAGTTCGCGCCCGGCCTCGTGCCCGCGCTCGACAGAGTCGGCGGCGCCAAGGCCCCGAGCGCCGCGGGCGGCGCGACGAGCGGGCGCTGGATCGCGCGCGGTCACAACATCATCCTGATCAACGCGCGGTGATGGCATGGAGGGCCAACGCTCGCTCTGCCCGCGCGAATACCTCGCTCACGAGGCGAAGAGCTTGCTCGCTCGCCTCGACCAGGTGAAGCCGATCGCGCTGCACGAGACGATGGTCCCGGCGGCCGCGGCCTCACCCGAGGCGCGGGCCGCGATTGAGGCTCTCCTCATGCGCGGCCGGCGCGCGCTCACCGCGGACGTCAAGCGCTTCTTGGATCGGCTCGACGCGCCGGGAGAGGTGGAGTCGCTCGGCCGGGCGTTCGTGATGCTCCGGCTCCGGTTCCACGCGGCCTTGTCGCGATTCGACATCTTCGCGCAGGCCCTCACGCAAAGGAGCGAGCACGAGACAGGCGTTTGGCTCGCGGGGCTCGACGCGCTGGCCGAAGACGGGCTCTCGATCGAAGGAGGGTATTTCGAGCCGCCGCCCGTGATTTGTTATCTGGAGCGGGGGCTCGGCGCGGCCATCCGAAGGGCGCGCACGCGCCTGCCCGGCGGGGATCCAAACCCCGTCGCGCTCATCCGCTTGCCGCGAGAGCGGATGGTGGGGAGCGGGATCGGAGCATCGATGTTGCACGAGGTCGGGCACCAAGCGGCCGCGCAGCTCGGGCTCATCCCTTCGCTCCGAAGAGCGCTCCAGGAGAGGGCCGCAAGAGGGGGCGACGAGCGAGCTTGTTTCCACACGTGGGAGCGGTGGGTAAGCGAGATCGTCGCGGATCTCTGGGCCGTTGGATCCATCGGCGTCGGCGCCACGCTCGGGCTCATGAGCGTGGTCACGCTGCCGAGGCCGTTCACGCTGCGCGCCAACGACGATGATCCTCACCCGACACCGTGGGTGCGCGTCATGTTGTCGTGCGCGATGGGAGAGGCCTTGTTCCCCGACGGGCAATGGGGCCGCCTAAGAGCGCTATGGAAGGGGTTTTATCCCCCCGAGCCCCTCGAAAAGAAGGGGGGAGAGAGGATTGACGAGCTCCTCCGCACGGTCCCGGAGCTCGTGTCGATGCTCTTGGATCACAGGCCCGAGAGCCTCCATGGAGCCTCGCTCCGCGAGATGCTCCCCGGGCGAAGGCGAACACCGGCGCGCCTCAGGGCGCTGGGCAAACGCTGGATCAAGCGGCCCGCGAGCATGGCCCGCGCGCGGCCGGGGCTGGTGTTCGCGATCATCGGTCAAGCGCGCGCCGACGGGGCCATCGGCGCCGAGGAGGAGCATGGGACGCTCGCCCGCCTGCTCTCCACGTGGGCCCTCCAAAGGGCGGTGAGCGGAGCAAAGGCATGCGGCGAAGGGCGCCGAGGACAACACAAGCGATGGAGGATGGAGGAGATTCATGAGTGACATGGGCAGCGGCGAAAAGCTCCCTCAGATGAGGAGCGTCAACGTCGAGCTGGTTCGTACGAGCCAAGCTTCGACGTCGGATCAAGCCCTCTGGTCGGCTATCCGTGCGACGACAGACGCCATCTCGTGGGATCGCTACGAGGCGATCCTCGACAGGGCTCTCGTCAGCGGTAGACAAGCCGACGAGAAGGCGGATGAGGTCAAAAAGGTGGTGGAAGCGTTCACCGCAGGAGATAGCTTCGTACGGAACAACCCCTTCCCGCGCACGGACACCTATACCCTCTTGAAGGTCGCGACCGAGGCCTTCTTGGAGACGTTCTGCGGCGTGTCGCTCGGCGATCTCACGTCGCCGGCGCGGCAATTGGAGGACGCGCAGCGCGGCGTGGACCCGAGCATGTTGAACGCGCTCTGGGACGCTTATCGAGGTCAGAACGTCTCGACCGGCAAGGACGACCCGGACGAGCTCCAGCGCGTGATTCCGTATCTCGACATCATCCGTCGCAAGCTCAAGGATCAACCGATCGTGAGCGAGAACGCGGCGAGGCTCGCGTACGGCATCGTGAGCAAGAAGCTCCAAAACCCGCCGATGATCGAGCTCATCTGGTCGTATTGGATGGAGGAGGGCGGGCTCGTGCAGACCATGAACGCGATCCTCTATCGGTTCCAAAACCGGAGGAGCGGCCGCGGGCGTGACCCGCTGGCGCACATGGAGCTCGATCCGCTGCGCTCGCTCAACAACGTCCTTTGGGGGTTCGTGCAAGACGAGCAACACCGCCTCTCGGTGGCGCGCCGCGCGTACGAATACGACCACCATTATGGCTTCTCGATCCAGGGCCCGGCCGTTCCGCGCCTCCGCACCGCGGACAGCCGCCCCAAGCTCATCGAGGCGCTGAACCACATGCTCGCGCGGTGCGCCGTGTTCTACGAGCAAGACGACGACACGACGCGCATCGCGGACGGCTTCCCCGTCCTCAACGCGCTCAAAGAGGTGCACCTCTTGCTCACGCAGGGCGGGCACAACCAATATGGCGACCTGCCTTGGATGGCGCGCCAAGAGATGATGATGATGCAATGGGTGCTGGCGCGGCCCGAGGTGCGCGAGTTCCTGAACGGCAGGCCCATGGTCGCGTACGCCGAGCCGTGGATGGATCGCGTCGACACGATGAAGACGCTCCAATGCTGGACCGACACGTCGGTCACCCACTTCCGCGATCTGGCGGTGTTCGGCGAGCGTATCCTGCTCTCCGCTCGCTTCGGCGCGTGGAGCAAGGTGACGATCCCGCAGCAGGCGGCCAATTGGGCTCGTTACTTCCGCGCTGAGATCCAGGGGTACATCCACGCGTATCGGGCCGTGACCGGCGTGGACGTGTCAGCGACGAACGACCCGCAGCAAAGGCAGCTCGCCGCCGAGCAGCCTTCTGCGCTGCTCGCGGACCGGGAGCGGCGCGCGGCGCGAAGGTGAGGCCGTCGCGTGGTCGATTATACCTCGGCCCTCTACCTCGGCCTCAAGCACCCTCACGCGGCGCTCACTCCTTGGCGAGCGCTCACAGAGGGTGTCCCCGCGGCGCTCCGTGAGCCCGCGGGGGTGGCGCGGTTAGCGCGCGCCGTCGCGTCGCTCGTGGGCGGAGAAGATGCGCTCGTGTGGCCCTCGACGCTCCACCTGTTTTGGGACGTGACGAGCGCGCTCGCGGGGAGGGGGACCGCGGTCTTCATCGACGCGTGCGCGTATCCCATCGCATCGTGGGGCGCGCTCTCGGCGGCGATCAAAGGGGCGAGCGTCGTGCGGTTTGGTCATCACGACCCTTCGTCGCTCGGGGAGGCGCTCGATCGACGCGGGGCTCGTGATCCCATCGTGATCACGGACGGGCTCTGCGCGGGGTGCGGTCGATCACCGCCGCTCGCGCGCTATCGGGAGATCGTCGAGGAGCGCCGAGGGTGGTTGGTCCTCGACGACACGCAGGCGATCGGCGTGCTCGGCGAGGGGCCTTGTCCTGAGGCTCCTTATGGGCGCGGCGGGGGCGGGTCGCTCCGGCGACAAGGGATCACGAGCGAGCGCGCGCTCTGGGCAGGCTCGTTGGCAAAGGGGTTTGGAGCGCCGATCGCCGCGCTCTCCGGGGCTTCGGAGGTGATGCGGCGGATCGCGCGCGACGCGCCCACGCGCGTCCACACGAGCCCTCCCAACGCGGCGTCCATCGCAGCGGCGAACCGCGCGCTGGCGATCAACGCGACGATCGGGGACGCCCGGCGCCGCCGCTTGGCCGAGAACGTCCGGGCGCTTCGAGCGTGCTTGTTCGCGGCGGGGCTCGGGCCGAGCGGGGGTGCGTTCCCGATTCAGCGCGTCGCGCTCGGGTCAGGCGCTGCGACGATGAGGCTCTATGAGGCGCTCGCGCAGAGGGGGGTACGCACCGTGCTCACGAGGGCTCAGTGCAGGGCGGGCACAGCGATTACATGGTTGGTCAACGCCTCTCACACGGCGCGGGACGTGGCCGAGGTGCAGGAGACATTCGAGGCGATCGCCGGAGGAGACAAGGCTCATGTGGACGACAGCGGATGGTTGTGTGCTCAAGGTGCCGGGGTTTCGGCTGCGTAAATGGATCGAGGCGCAGAAGCGTGGTTGTGGCTCATCATGCGGATGCCGGGGCTGCGCGGAGAGCGAGGGCGAGATCGTCGCCGAGCTCGGGCGGATCATCCAAGGCGCGCGGCGCACGGGGACGGTCAAGGGCAAGCGGAGCGGGCGGAGGATGCCTGTCTTCAGCGTGTCGCGCGGCCGGAGGAGATATCGTATCTTCACCCGGCCCATCGCCGGCGGCCACCACACGGTCGTCGCGATGACGCCGGATCCGGTGGTCGTGACGTCGCCGGCGGCCTCCATGCCCGAGGAGCCCGCGCCGGCCGAGGAGCCCGCTCCGGTCGAGGAGCCTTTGGCGGACCCGGACGCCGCCCCCGAAGAGGGAGAGTGGGCGACGCAATGGCTCAGGCTGTGAGCGAGCAGTCATGATCATCGACGCTCACTGTCACGCGGGCGCGGGCGACGGCTTCACCGGCCCTTGGGACACCCGCGCTCCGCTCGCGCGCTACCTCGTCCGGGCGCGGCGCGCGGGCGTCGACAAGACCGTTATTTTCCCGGCGTTCTCGTCCGACTACGAGGCTGCCAATCGGGAGGTCGCCGCGCTGGTCCAGAGGAGACCCCATCGGCTCATCGGCCTCGCGTGCGTCCACGCGGAGCGCGACAGGGGCAGTGTCTCGCGCTTGCTCGACGAGGCGGTGAATCGTCATGGCCTCAGGGGCGTCAAGGTTCACCGTCACGACGCGCGGATCTCGCGCGAGGTGTGTGACGCGGCGCGGCGCCTCTCCCTCCCCATCCTCTACGATCCAGCGGGGGAGACAGAGATTGCCTATCTGCTCGGCGAAGAGTTTCCCGAGGTGCCTTTCATCTTCCCCCATCTCGGGAGCTTTGGGGACGACTGGCGCGCGCAAAAGGCGCTCCTCCGCCCGCTCGCGCGCTATCCAAACCTCTATGCCGACACCTCGGGGGTGCGCCGCTTCGATCTCTTGAAGGAGGCCGTCGCGGAGTGCGGGGCCCATAAGTTGATCTTCGGCTCGGACGGCCCATGGCTTCATCCAGGCGTGGAGATTGAGAAGGTACGATTATTGCGGCTCAGCCCTGCCGAAGAGCGCGCTGTGCTGGGGGGCAACGTATGTCGCCTACTGCGCATGAAATAAAAATGGAAAGGGCGAACGTCGCTTGACTTATTGGCCCAGACTGCTTTCCTCTCGTTCCTCCGAGGGGAACTATGCCGCACGCACGTTGGCTGATGTCTTTGTGTGGGGAGGGCGACGGGGACAGGCTCGCTTCGCGGATCGCTGAGGCCTTGGACGCGGAGCGCGTGCCTGCGCCCCGGGGTGGTGTCGGCGTTGTAGTGTTCGATAAGGTATCTCCCGAGCTGCGTTCGTTCATAACGTCTACCGCTTCATTTTCGGACGCGCGCGTGCTCGCCGCCGGGGTTGGCCCGGAGGCGTTTGCGCCGGGCGAGGCGTGGGGGCTTTTGGCCGCGGGCGCCTCGGACGCGATAGCGTTGCCCCTTGAGCTTTCGCAGGCGATCACGCGGGTCGAGGCGCGCATCAAACGATGGTGCGCCATCGAGGAGACGCTGGCGTTGCCCATCGTGACGCAGAACCTCATTGGTCAAAGCTCCATGTTCCTCCGCGCGGTGCGTCAGCTCATCGAGCTGTCGCGCTTCTCGGATGCGCCGGTGCTGCTCACCGGCGAGAGCGGGACGGGCAAGGAGCTCGCGGCGCGGCTGGTCCACGCGCTCGACACGCGGCCGGGCAAGCGCGATCTCGTCGTGGTGGACTGCACGACGATTGTCCCGGAGCTCTCGGGGAGCGAGCTCTTTGGGCACGAGCGAGGCGCGTTTACCGGCGCGCACGCGACGCGTGAGGGCGCCATCGCGTTGGCCGACGGAGGCACGTTGTTCCTCGACGAGGTCGGCGAGCTGCCTTTGCAGCTCCAAGCGCAGCTCCTCCGCGCTGTCCAAGAGAAGACGTTCAAGCGGGTCGGCGGCAACACGTGGTACAAGGCGGGCTTTCGTTTGGTGTGCGCCACGCACCGCGATCTGCAGGCGGACGTCGCGCGCGGCGCCTTCCGGGCCGACCTTTATTATCGTATCGCAGGCGCGGTGTGCCGGATGCCGTCGCTCGCCGAGCGCGGGGGCGACGTCATGGCGCTCGCGACCCACTTTTGGAGGGTCATGAGCCAAGGCGCTCCGCCGCCGCCGTTCGACGACGACGTGCGCCGTTATCTCCTCTCGCGGGCGTATCCCGGCAACGTACGTGACCTCCGGCAGCTCATCGCGAGGATGTTTTATCGTTATGCGGGCGCCGGCTCCGTGAGCGTCGGCGACGTGCCGGACGACGATCGGCCATTTGAAGAGGGGGATATAGCGGCGCCCGTCGGCGACTTGGAGGAGGTTGTCCGCCAAGCTTTGTCCCGCGGGATCGGCCTGAAAGAGATAGGCCGCATCGCCGAGGACACCGCGGTCAATGTGGCCATGAGCGAGGAGGAGGGGAACCTGCACCGGGCCGCGGCGCGGTTGGGCGTCACCGATCGTGCGCTCCAGATGCGGCGCGCGCAGCGGCGTTCGGCGGATTGAGGTGCTTTACGTTCGAGCTCTCCCGCGCGCCGCTCGCTTATTTTGCTTGCGGGCGAGCCGGGTGGAGAGGCGACGAAGATCCTCCCATGAATATCCAAGCTCCGTGCTCACGATGGAGCGGACCATCCCGGCGTGGGCTCTTTTCTCGCCGCCGAGGGCCAGGAGATCGCGAACCGCATCCCGGGCGCGATCGTGGTCATCCCTCTTGAGCGCGGCGACGAGGCGATCGGCGAAGCGATAAGCATCTTCGGCGATCCCTTGACGCGCGCGCCGCAGCGTCTCTCGTTCGAGCCCGCAGGTTCGAATGGTCGCCTCGCCCCGCGCGCTCTTGCCACGGGGCGCGATCTGGCCAACGCGGGTGAAGCGGAGATGACGAGTCGGGTCGGCGCGACCGAAGGGCGAGAGGAGCAGCGGGGTCTCGCGTACGCCCGGCCTCGGCGGCAGCGTGCGAGGCGCTTCGCGGACAGGATACAAGCACCCTTTCCAGTCGGAGTTGCACACATGACATACGAAGAGCCAATTGTTCCATGTGTGGGCGAGCCATTCATAGCCTGTCGCGCTGATCGTCCTCACCACACGACCTTGCGGTTTGGCCCTCTTGATCTTCGCCGAAGCCGCGACCTCGACACCATCGGCCACGAGCTCGGTGACCATCCCCTTCGGCGCTTGGTGCTCGACGGCTCCCGGGTGGTTCTGCGAGGGCTGCTCGCAATACCCACATTTGCCGTGTTGAGCTTCGATAAAAGAGCCCTTGTGGTCCTGCCACACGCGCTCGACGACGGGTGGTGGCTTGGGCGGCGAAAATCCACGCGGCGGCTTAGGCCTCTTGAAGAGGAGCATTCGCTCAACCCGCTTTACGCTTCGAGCGAGCGCCCCGCGCGCGCGGAGCCGCAGCCACCGTCGATCGTGGCGCAGGCTTGCGGAGGAGATCGGCGATCTTCTTTTTGGCGAGCGCGCGATCCTCCGGTGTCAAGGTGCCGATCTCCTCGTCCAGCACCTCGGCGGCGGCGCTCTGCGCCAAACGCTCCACCGATGTCGCGGCGTACGACCCGAGCCGCGCTGCCAACTCGGCCTCCAGCTTCTTTGCGGCGGGGCTGTCCCCCGAGCCTTTGCGCAACATGCCACGGTGTTTGTCGAGGAGCTTCAGCGTGTCGTCGTCGAGGGTCGACGCGAGCCCAAACCACTCTCCTGTAAGGATGCGCTCCGCGCCGGCCCCGGGCGGCAAATCCCGTTGCTCCACGACGACACGGCCGCTGCGCTCGTCGCGGCGAAGGACGTAAACCTCCCCGGGCCGAGCGCCGAGGAGGCTCATGGGGTTGTGCGTCGTCACGACGAAGCTCATGTTCGGAAAGAGGCCGCGGACGCCCGTGATGACCTCCCGCTGCCAAAGCGGGTGAAGGTGCAGATCGATCTCATCGACGATGGCGACGCCGGTCATGCGCTCTCGAAACGATTTATCGAGCGTAGTGCCGCGGCGTTTGGCGTCTTCGGACCAACGCGCGATGAGGTCGATCACCCAGCCCGTCGTGGTGAGATATCCATCGCTGAGCGCGCCCAAAGGCACTCGCCCCACGCTCGGGCCTTCGACCTCGATGACGTCGGCGCCGACGTGAATCTTTTTGACGCCCGGGAGGACCTCGACCAGCGTCGCGATGACCGCATCGAAGAAAGCTTCGTCGGGCGAGCCCGGGCTCATCGTCGCAGCGAGCTTTCGCCTTCTAAGCCAGGTCTCGGCGTGGACCAAGCCGGCGCCTTCATCGAAGAGCGACTCCACCGCGCTGAGCGGCGAAGATTCGTTGTCCTCGCGCGCTGCCGCGCCGAGGGCCGATCCGCGGCGACATCCATACGCCACCGTAAAGGGGACGGACACCTCGCCGCTTCCGCGATCTTCAAGCCGATCCCCTGTCTCGGACGCGCCGAGCGCCAAGCGTGGTAAAGATCCCGATGGACACTCGACTTGAATCGTGGCCTGCGTCGCCTGAAGGCGAACCATCGGAGCGCCTCTCCCGAGCCTGCCGAGCAGCGCTTGCACGACCTCGTCCGACGAAAAAGCGAGCGCCAGCGCGCGAAGGATGCTTGTCTTGCCCGTCCCGTTGTCGCCCAAGAAGATGAGCCATTGCCCGGAGCCCTGCTTTGCAGGAGCGAGCGGAATCTCCAAATGATCAAAGCCGCGTACGTCGGTGAGGCTCACGCGGGTCATCTGAAAAGGTGATCCGGCGCGGGGGCTGATGGGCCCTTCGGTGGGCTTGGGCTGTTTGGCCTTTGTCCTCGGCGGGATAGGTCCGGCGCGCAGAAAATCAGCGGTGAAGCGGGCCGCTGAATGGGCTGCGCGGAGTCGATCAACTGGGTTGCTCGCTCCGATGATCTCGGCGATGCCGCGGATGGCCAAGAAAGGTACATCACGCGCACTCGCGACGCGATAAACTCCTGCCGACTCCATGTCGATCGCCTTGAGCCCACGCACCATGCGACCGCTCGATGCGATGACCCCGGCAGTAAATCTACTCCCTTCCGAGCCACGCTGATTCCACCCCTCCGCTCCGAGCATCAACGCCGGGAGATTGGCGACCACCATCGCTGCCTCCCGCGCAATGGGCCCGCCGCTCATTGCATAGTGGTGCTCACCGTCGGCTTTGACCTTCTCCGCGGTGAAGTCGACGATTCGCGACGAGATTACCACATCTCCCAGGTATACCTCCGCGTTGAACACACTGGCGGCGATCCCGACAACGAGGAGCCAGCGCGGCGCCAGCTCCTCAATCATGTCGCGGGCGACCTCGGCGGCCTCGCCTGTCCCGGGCTCGAGGCTGCGCACGATGGCGACGTCGTACGTATCTCCCGAGACGGTCTCGACGCGTGAGAGGTTATAGAGCCGGCGCCCGCGAAACACCCCATGCGGCGGGAGCTGCGCCACGACGGCGGCGAGCTCGTCCTCGAGGACCGTGATAATCCCGAAGTCGACTGATGTGCTCGCCCGCCGCTCGTGGCCCATCGCGCGCTCCCGTCAACCAGGCAGGTTCTTCTTGAAGAAGATCTGCATCGCGAGGAAGCCCGCGAGC
>CAYTJL010000289.1:0-11192 GCA_964437785.1 uncultured Polyangiaceae bacterium | reverse complement strand
ACGAGGGTTAGCCTCGCCGCCTCGCGGACCCGGGTTCGATTCCCGGCGCCTCCACTCAATTTCATCGGCAAATATCGTCCTTTCTTCGTTTAGCGGGCCGCTAGCGGGCCCCTACCGCTTCACGCCGTGTCGCCGAAGTAGGGGACGAGGTGTTGCTCGAAGATCGATCTCTTCGACGCGCGTTCGCTCGCCTTGTTGTTCACGTTCGCGTGGAGCAAGAGGACCTCCTCCGTCAGCTCAGCGAACGAGAGCGCTTTGGTGGTTGGCGGCTTCGGTCCGCTCGTGGTCAGCGTCGCTCGCCGCGCCTCTTCGGCCGCGCGCGCCTCCTTCGATGTCGCGAAGCCGAATTTCTTCTCGCGGAGCACGACGCGCCCAGCGACCTTCTTCGTGATGTCGTAACCCCATCGTCCATCCTTCCGTTTTCGTACACTCACCGGCGGCCTCCTTTTGGCCGCGGTGCGCTGATTTGGCCTGCGAGCCAGGCTACCACGGTTGGACGATGCACGCGCCAGATTCGCCCGACTTTGGTAGCCCCTGGGATCTTGCCCTTCGCGACCAAGTCGTAGGTGCTCTTCTCGTTCATGCGGAGCAGAAGAGCCAGCTCGGCGACCGTGAGCACCTCGGGCGCCGAGGGAGGGGTCGTATCGTTCATCGCGCTCATGACCGCTCCTCCATTTTTGCCGGTCAACGACAACTATTTTTGCCGGTTCCGGCCAGGTCATTCCACACGGGCCCACGTTCGGGGCTCCACCAGCCCCCCGGGTAATTCGTTGTAATTGTCGTTTGCGACACGCATGTTCTATCTCGCGTTTTCTCTCCTTTTTCTCTCGTCTGTTGCGTGCGAAGGCTCAACAGAAGGACCCGGTGCCGTCGTAGACAGGGGCAATGCGCGCGCGCCCCATCCCGTTCGGCGAGGATGGCGAGTATTCGCGCCACGTGGTGTCCTGACCGCAACAGACGCTGATCGGGTGGCCAAAGACACGGCGCGCGGTCCCAGGCACGTTGATCTGATCGAAGAGCGCCTTGGCGAAGTTATTCGTGCCCATCGCGGTGCTGCACCCGTGCAGCACGATCACGGCGTCGGGCGAGAGCGAGCTCAGCGGAAAATCGGCGACGGTTCGTCCTCCAGCGGCCCTGTTCAAGGGGTTGCGGCCGGGGACAGGATCCCGGAAATACAGGCCGGTCATGTCGCGATCTCCGACGATCCCGTGCTCATACATGTGACCAAACAGGTGAATATGAGTGAGCGCGGTGGCCCCTAAGCACATGAATGCCGCGTCCAAGATCCTGATGATGTCCGCGCCGGTCGCGTAGGCCGCCGGCCCAATGGAGCTCGGGCACGCGCCGTCCTGTTGCATGGGTGACCGAATGCGTCTCGCCCATCGATTGGCCTGGTTGCGAAAAAACGCGCTGTCGGGACGGCGGCTCTGAAAGAAACACAACGTCGGCGTCATGGCGGGCGCCTCCGCGAACGTCACGTCCGTGAGCCTCGCCTGAGCCGGCACGCCGCAGTGAGGCTCGGCGGTGCCCCCTCCGCAGGCCCCAACGGAGATGCGGATCTCCTGCCAGACCTCTCTCATCGCGCGATCGAGCCGGTCTGGATCATCAGCGGCGGCGTTCCTCAGGACGATGAACGGAGGCTCTCTTCCGCCGGGATCAGGTTGAGACGCGCCGCCCCGGCCGCGCGGGATAATGTGCCAAAAACTCGATCCGGAGGCACGGGCGCGCAACGCCGGCGCTCGCTGGTCCTCGCGGTAGATACCGCCCACTGCACCACGCTTAATGGCCGCAAGGATCTCATTGGCGTGCGCGCTCTCGAGCGGCGAGCGCCGCGACATGCGCATGAGCGATCGCTGCGCAGCGACATCGATCCGCGTGTCACGCACCTCGCCATCTTGGATCGGGCGCGCTCTCGCGCACACGCTCGCCACCCTCAGAGGCGGCCAGTCGCCGGGGCTTGGGTCGCTTCCAATAGCGATCTCGTATGAAGGAGGCATGAAGTCGTCCAGGCAACCAACGTGCCTACCGAACGCCGTCAGGTCCAGCCCTCGTATCCAAGCTCCAGGCGAAGGACGCTCACGTTCCGTCGGTGCGGGCCCCCGGAAAGATAGTTCCACCCAGAAACCGCATTCCGTATCCATTCGTCCTTGCGGACAACGAGCCGCGCACCGCTCAAGGGAACGAACGATAAAACCAGAGTGCGACATGGCGGACGCGTGAGGGCCGCCGAGGATAACGGATCGAGATCGCGCTCAAACAATAGGCGCCGGACCTATGAGGGCTCGGCGCGAGCGTCCCTCGTCACCGCTTGGCGGTCGCGTCCCCGCGCCCGAACGGGTCTTTGACCCCATGAGCGCCCTTGTCGGCGAAATAGACGCGCAACATGTCACACGCGACGTTCGTGGCCTTCACGCGCCACTTGAGGTGATTGGCCACCATCACGCTGATGGCCACCTCGGGCTTGCGGCTCGGCGCGAACCCGACGAACCACGTGTAAAACGGCCCGTCCTCCGCCGGCTTGGTGAGCGTGCCTGTCTTGCCCGCCACCTTGATGTCCGGCAAATAAGGCTTGCCGTGACGGTCGTGGAACGATTTGTAGCTCGTCCCGTTGTCGACCGTGGTCTCCATCATCGCCGTCACCTGATTGGCGACGCTCTCCTCCATCACCCGCTTGATGGGCTGGCGCCCCTGGGCAGCGTGATAAATCTCGCCGCTCTCGTCTTTGACGCTCTCGACGATGTGCATGCGGATCATCTCACCACCGTTCGCCACGATGGAGGCGATGTTCGCCCCCTCGAACGGCGAGAGCGTCGAGTTCCAAAAGCCCGCCGACGTCCTCGCATACCCGAGCTCGTCCTCGGGGAAGGTGAGCGAGCTCTGCCCGATCTTCACGTCGAAGGGCAGGTCTTGGCCATACCCGTAACGCTGCGCCACACGGCTGATCTTGTCGCGATCGAGGTGCTTGACCGCGAGCCGCGCAAACACCGTGTTGAGGCTCCGGCCCATGGCCCCCGCCAACGTCGAGCACCACTTGTCGCGCTTCTTGTCGTCGACGAGGTCAATCGCCTTCAACTGGTGCTCTCCACCCGAATAACACTGCTTGGTGTTCGGCCCGAGCCCGGCCTCGACGAGCGCCGTCCCCGTGATGATCTTGAACACGCTCGCGCTCGGCGCCGTCGCCTCCGCCGCGATGTCGCGCATCGGACCGCTCTCCACCACGCTCGCCCAAACAAGCACCTTGCCGGTCTTGATGTCGGTGAGCACGATGGCGCCCTCAGGCACCTGACCGCCGCGGAGCAGCGCCGTCGCCGCCCGTTGATACTTGGGCACGACCGTCAGCTCAGCCTTGCGATCCCCATGCGCAGGCGCGATCGCGGTGCCCCCGCGATCGTCGATGTGCGTGAGATCGACGCCGGTGAGCGGCGGTGGGTCGACCTTCTTGGCGGTGAACGCCCCTTGGGGCGCAGCCTTCTTGAGTAGCTCGGCGAGCTTCGTGTCATTCCTGCGAAGAAACGGCAGGCTGACAGCGACCAGCCCGACAGCGGCCCCGGCGATGATCCAGCGACGCATCGTCCGTGGGGGGTACCCCGCCGTGATGCGTTGGGCCAAATTCTGATCGTGTGAGGAGGTGGGAGGGGACGGCATCGGGCCGCAAAACGGCCCGAATCACGAATGAATGCCCGTCAGCTGACGGTCCAGGTCTCGCCGCCGTGGAGGAGCGAACGGAGGTCGCCCGGACCCTTCTGCTTGGTGATGCGCTGCTCCTGCTCGACCGAGAGCGACTCGTACGTGGGGTGATTGACCGCGCGGAACACGCCCATCGGCACCGGGAACTCGGGATGATCGAGGCGCGAGAGCAAAAACGCGAGCGCCGGCGTGGGCGCCGCCTCGTCGTGCACCAAGATGTCCGCCTCGGTGACGCCGTCCTCGCCGACGGTCACCACCTCGGGCAAGAAGCCGCGCACGCGGATCCCCTTCTTACGATCTTTGCCGAAGAGGAGCGGTTTGCCATGCTCCAAAAGGAGCTGCCGCTCGGCCTTGACCGTCTTCTCGCTGATGTGCTCGAACGCTCCATCGTTGAAGATGTTGCAGTTCTGGAGGATGTGAATGAACGCGCCGCCCTTGTGCGCGGCCGCGCGCTTCATCAGCGTTTGAAGGAGCGCCGCGTCGGTGTCGAGGCAGCGCGCCACGAACGTCGCCTCGGCCGCGAGCGCCACGCTGAGCGGGTTGAAGGGCCGGTCGATGGAGCCGTACGGCGTGCTCTTGGCCTTCTTGCCGAGCTCGGACGTGGGCGAATATTGGCCCTTCGTCAGACCGTAGATGCGGTTGTCGAAGAGCATGATCTTGAGATCGACGTTGCGGCGCAGCGCGTGGATCAGGTGATTGCCGCCGATGGAGAGGCCGTCGCCGTCGCCCGTGGCCACGAAGACCGTGAGCTCGGGGCGAGCGAGCTTGAGCCCCGTCGCGATGGCCGGCGCGCGGCCGTGGATGCCGTGAAAGCCATACGTGTTCATGTAGTAAGGGAAGCGGCTGGAGCAGCCGATGCCCGACACGAACACGATGTTCTCACGCGCGACGCCGATCTCGGGCATGACCTTTTGGACCTGCGCCAAGATCGCGTAATCGCCGCAGCCCGGACACCACCGCACGTCTTGGTCCGAGACGAAGTCCTTGCGGGTGAGCTGGACGGGCAGAGATTTGCCGTTACCGTTGCCGTTGCCTTCCATGGTTCACGCCTTTCCAGCTTGGTTGAGCCAGCCAAACGCAGGACCGCTCGCCTGCCAATCCTTGTTGCCATTGCCGGCGCCCGCGCCGGCCCTTCCCTCGGCGAGCAGCTCATCCATCTTGGCGACGAGCTCGCTCACCTTGAAGGGCTGCCCTTGCACCTTGTTGAAGCTCACCGCGTCGACCAGGTATTCGGTGCGGACGAGCCGCACGAGCTGGCCCAGGTTGAGCTCACACACCATCACGCGCGAGAAGCGCTTGAGGATGTCGCCCAGGTCCGCCGGCAGCGGGTTGAGCCAGCGGAGGTGGACGCTCGACACCTTCTGACCCTTTTGGCGCATCACGTTGGCGGCCTTGGTGAGCGCGCCGAACGTGCCGCCCCAGCCGAGCACCAAGAGATCACCCGAAGGATCACCGTTGATCTCGGTGGGCGGGATGTCTTGTTGAATCGCCTTCACCTTGGCCGCGCGGGTGCGGCACATCAGATCGTGGTTGAGCGGATCGTAGCTGATGTTGCCCGTGAGCGAGTCCTTCTCCAAACCACCCACGCGGTGCTCGAGCCCCGGCGTCCCCGGCTTTACCCACGCGCGCGCGAGCGTCTGCGGATCGCGCTCGTACACATGATAGTTGTTCGGGTCGGTCCGATACTGCACGTCGATCTTGGGGAGCGCCTCAATCTCGGGCAGCTTCCACGGCTCGGCGCCGTTCGCGAGGTAACCGTCGGTGAGGAGCACGACCGGCGTCATGTAGCGGACCGCGACGCGGAACGCCTCAATCGCCGTGTCGAAGCAGTCGCCGGGGGACCGCGCCGCGAGGATCGGGATCGGCGACTCGCCGGAGCGACCGTACATCGATTGGAGCAGATCGGCTTGCTCGGTCTTGGTGGGCAGGCCGGTCGAGGGGCCGCCGCGCTGCACGTCGATGACCACCATCGGCAGCTCGACCGCGACCGCGAGGCCCATCGTCTCGGCCTTGAGCGCGAGGCCGGGGCCGCTCGTGGTGGTGACGGAGAGCGAGCCGCCGAACGCCGCGCCGAGCGCCGACGCGGCCGCCGCGATCTCATCCTCGGCTTGGAACGTGGTGACTCCATAGTTCTTGAACGACGACAGCTCATGGAGGATGTCGGACGCGGGCGTGATAGGATAGCTGCCCAAGAAGAGCCGCACGCCCGAGAGCTGCGAGGCCGCGACGAGCCCGAGCGCGGTGGCTTGATTGCCCGAGATGTTACGATAGGTGCCTTTGGCGAGCTTGGCCGGCGGCACGACGAACGAGGTGGGGAAGAGCTCCGTCGTCTCACCGAAGTTGTAACCAGCGTTGAAGGCGCGGATGTTCGCCTCGGCGATCTGCGGGTTCTTGCCGAACTTCTGGCGGATGGACTCGATTTGACGCTCGGTCGGGCGGTTGTAGAGCCAGAACATCAGGCCGAGCGCGAAGAAGTTCTTGCAGCGGCCGACCTCTTTGGTGGACAGGCCGAGGCCCTCCAGCGCGGCGGTGGTGAGCTTGGAGATATCGATTTTGACGAGGCGATAAGCGTCGAGCGAGCCGTCTTCGAGCGGGTTCTGCTTGTACCCCGCCATCTCGTTGTTCTTGGTGCTGAACGCGCCCGTGTTGACGATGAGCATCCCGCCGGGGATGAGGTCGGCGACGTTGGTGCGGAGCCCGGCCGGGTTCATCGCGACGAGCACGTCGGGCCGGTCGCCGGGGGTGAAGACCTGGTTTGACGAAAAATCGATTTGGAAGCCCGAGACGCCGGCCAAGGTGCCCGCGGGGGCGCGGATCTCGGCAGGGAAGTCCGGGAGGGTCGCGAGGTCGTTGCCGTAAAGTGCAGCCGATTTGGTGAACTCGGTGCCAGTGAGCTGCATGCCGTCGCCGGAGTCGCCGCAGAACCGGATGACGACCTCTTCGCGTTCCTCGCGCATCCGACCTGTCGCTGGAGTTGCTTCCATGCCTTGCTACCTCGCTGTTGCTGATTGGCAGGCGCGCTCGACCACGCCCGCAAGGGGGCCGTGATATAGGCGCCGTTTCTTCGAGGGTCAACGGCCTTTTGCGCGTGTTCGCACGCTCGCGACGCGCGTCTTCTTCGCGCTGGCCGAAGATTTTGCGCATTTGTCTATTTTGCCCTTTGGCGAAGGCGCGCCCGGGCGTAGGATCGAGCTCTACCAAGAAAGAAAGGGGGCTCCGATGCAAGCTCACTACGACATCGCCGACCATCCGAGCGAGTTCGAGGAGGAGTACGGCCATGAGCAAGAAGCCCCGCCGAACGCCCTCGCGGACTGCTTGGCCGACAAGCTCGGCAACGTGCCGCGCAGGCCGCTCCTCACGTTGTCGCTCACCACAAGCGTGGGCGAGGCGATCCGGGCGTTGAACGAGCGTCACACGGGCTGCGCGCTGGTGGTGGGCACCGACGGCCGGTTGGCCGGTGTCTTCACCGAGCGCGACGTGCTCACCAAAGTGGCTGGAAAGCTCGCCGATCTCGACGCGACACCGCTCTACAAAGTCATGACGCCCGACCCGGACACGCTGCCCGAGAGCGCGACCATCGCGTACGCGCTCCAGCGGATGAGCGTCGAGGGATATCGGCACATCCCGCTCGTCGACGAGCGCGCGCACCCCATCGGCGTCGTCGCCGTGCGCGACATCGTCGCGTGGCTCTGCGAGCTGTTCCCCTCGTCGATCCTCAACCTGCCGCCCGAGCCCGGGTATCCGAAGAGCGTGGACGGCGGCTGAGCAGCCCGCCGCAGCGTGCTTTGAAGGCGAAGAGGCCTTTGATCGCCCGCGACGTCCATCTCCCCTTCAACGACGTTTGACGGCCCGTTGAAATCAACGGGCCGTTGAGCCCTGGTCATGCGCTCACGAGCTTCAGCCCCACGGGCAGCGCGTCTCCAAAGAACGACGCGCGATAACCGTCCTCCACCTCCACGACCTCGCGCACCGCGCGGATCAACGGCGCGGGCGCGCTCGCGGCGACGAGCCTCCGCTCCACCTCGCGCCGGACACGGTCCGATACGTCGCGCGCGCGATCGCCCGTGAGCCGCGCGAGGCGCGAGGCGGCCTCGGCCGCCGTGGGGAGATCCTGCCACTTCTCGCGCAGCAGGTGATCGATCCATCGCTCGGCGACGAGCGGCGTGACCACGTGGTGCGCGCTCGCGTACGAAGGGACACGCGCCCCGATGCGCCCGATCGCCGCCCAAATGCGCGGATCGCGCGAGGTCCACGTGCGCTCCAGGAGCCACCCGCCGAGCTCGCTCCGCCGCGCGGGCGCCACGCGTTCGAGCGAAGCGGCCATGTCACAGAGCTCGTTGGGCGCGTCGGCGCGCAGGCCTTTGGGCTTCTTGAGGCGCTTCTCTGCGGGCGCGATCAGCGGATCGATCGCGTCGCGGATCGCCGTCTGCGCGGCCTCGTCGAGCCCGCCCGCCACGCGCCGGAGCGCGATCCAGAGCTGCTCGTAATTGCGTGTTTCGTCGAACGCGAGCCGCTCCGCGAAGAGCGGCGCGATCACGGCGGCGCGCTCGCGATCGCCCGGCGCGCCGAACCCCGGCCGCAGGCAATACCCCGCGAGCATCCAAAAGACACGCTCGTGATCGGCCGATCGCCGCCGCGCCTTGACGCCCGGCGCGAGCGCGTCGAACAGCGCGCGCGTCACCTCCATGGACCACTCGGCGCGCGGGCCGACCGCGCGCTCCAGATCGCGAACGAGGTCTTTTGCAGCGCGCGGCGCCACGTCCGAGCGCCCTTTGCCAAACACACGATCGATCGCCTCGCGCGCCTCGTCGAGCCTGCGCGCCGCCATGGGCGGCGGCCGCGCCGTCGTGGCCTGCGCCTCCGCGGCGTCGTGACGGAGCTGGAAAGCAAGGCGAAATCGCCGAGGAGGGGCGGTCCGCGGTGGGGGCTCGGGCTCCGCAAGCGGACCCTCCGCCCCCACACCCCCGGTGTCGCCCGCGCCCAAGACCTCGACGCACGACAGCTCCAACGTGCCAATCGCGCTCCGCTCGCCTTCGAGCGAGACGCGCACCTCACGCGCGTTGTCGCCCGGCTCGAAGCGCGTCGCCACGGGCGGCAAAGGCTCGAAGTGATCGTCGTCGAACGGCACGATCTCGCCCGCGCGGTGCGAGAGCTCGTCGGTCGCGTAGAGATCGAAGCGCACCGGGCGGCCCACCACGAGCCCGAACGTGCGCTGTCGATTCATGTCGGCGCGCTGCGGGACGCCCTCGGGCGCGCCCTTGGGCACCACGCACACGAGCTGTCGCGCGCCTTTGCCCGCGTCGAGCCCGACGTACAAACCACGCGCGGATCCGCCTCCGATCCGCGCGCCGTGCCCGCGCCGCGAGAGCGCATAAACCACCGCGCCCTTCGCGACCGCGAGGTCGGGATCGTCGAGCGGGAGCACGTTGATCGGCGGCCCTCCCCACGCCTCGATCGCGCTCGTGAGCCGCTCGACGACGCGCTTTGCGCGGAACACTCCTCCGTTCAAGAGCAGCGCGCGCGGCCCCGTCTCACCCTCGGCGTGACGCGCGAAGAACGCCGCGACGTGCCTCGTAATCGCGGTGTCGCGCTCGTACGGCAGGCCAAACGCGATGAGCCCGCCCCGCGCGCGAGCGGGCTTGTCGGTCCGCGAGGCCATCGGAAAGAACCCTTCGAGCACCACGCGCTCCGCCTCTTCGCGCGTGATCACGACCGATCGCGCGGAGCCCAAGAGCCGCGCGCCTTTGCCGAGCAACGTCACCTTCGCAGAGGCGGGCGCGCCCTCGCCGAGGAGCTCCTCTTTGGCCGCGCGACACGCGGTGACGAGCTGGCCAAAGCGCGCTCCGTCGAGCGGCTCGCCGCCTTCGGTCAACGCTTTTTCGGCGAGGTGCGCGAGCGCGAGATCCATGTTGTCGCCGCCGAGCAGGAGGTGCTTGCCCACGGCCACCCGCTCGACCTCGCCTTTTTGCACGCGAAAGAGCGACAAATCCGTGGTGCCGCCGCCCACGTCGCACACGAGCGTGAGGCCGTCCTCGCCCGCGTCGTGGCCCCGTGAGAGCGCGCAATAAAACGCGGCTTGAGGCTCTTCGAGCAGGCGCACCGAGAGCCCCGCGTCGCGCGCCGCCGTGAGCGTCAGCTCCCTCGCGGCGTCGTCGAACGACGCAGGCACGGTGAGGACCACGTCCTGTTCGGCGAGGGGCGCCTCGGGATGCGCGTTGTCCCACGCCGCGCGCACGTGGCGAAGGCAACGCGCGCTCGCCTCGACAGGCGAGATGCGTTGAACGGTCGCGTCGTCACCCTCCGCGCCCCAAGGCAGGATGGGGGCGGTGCGATCGACCGCGGCGTGCGAGAGCCAGCTCTTGGCCGAGGCGACGAGCCGCCCTGTCACCTCGGCGCCCCTCCGCCGCGCGAGCTCGCCCAGCACGAACGGCGCGTCGCCGAAGGGGTCTTGTTCGATCTCGCCTTCGGGCGGCGAATAAAGGCACGACGGGAAGAGCTCCCGCGCCTCGATCTCGCCCGGGGTCACGAGCTGAGGGATAGGGAAGATGGAAGGTGGCTTGGGATCGCCGAGCAAAGAAGACGCGACCGCGGTGTGGGTGGTGCCGAGATCGATCCCGACCGCGTATCGCGCCTTCGTGCTCACGGAGCCAGCGTCTTACGAGAGAGGTTTACGGGCAGGCGCCGCTCGCGACGAGCACGTCATCGATGTTCCACGAGCTGACGGTGAAGACGCCGCCGCTCGTGATGTTGAACCCGAAGCGGATGCGCATGCCGGCGTTCTTGTAGGCGGTGATGTCGTGAGAGATGAACGTCCACGCGGCGTCTTGGATGGCCGGCGAAGGCCCGCTGTTCCAGATGACGACCCACGAAGAGCCGTTCCACACCTCGATGACGTTGTCCATGAACGGGGTGTAATCGCTGTTGAGCCAGCGATAGAACCCGAGGACGACCTGGCCCGCGGCGCCCGCGGTGTTGAACACGGGGCTCTCCAGGTAATAGAAGCCGTGGAGCCCCGTGCTCGCGTAACCGCCGATCACGACGCCCGCGATGCCGTTGTCGGCGGTCGCCGTGTGGTCTTGGCCGGGATCTTGGTTGCCGACCGGGAAGCCGACCGACGCCTGCGCGGGCCCGATCTGCCACTCGGTGCCGAGCGTCCATCCCTTGGAGTTGTCTTTGAAGTCATCCGCGAAGTACACGGTGGGGCCTTGACCGCCGCCGCACTGGCCTTGAATGCAGATGGTGTTGGACGTACACCCGGAGTTGTCGTCGCACGCCATCCCCTCGTTGGTCGGCATGCCGTTGATGCACGCGCCGTTGAGGCACGTGGTGCCCATCGTGCACGCGTTGCCGTCGTCGCAGGGCGCGCCGTCGTTGCCCGGCGCCGAGGTGCAGGTGTTGTTGACCTCGTCGCAGACGCCGATGAAGCAGCCGCCGGGAGGAGCGCAGGTGTTGGGGCCGCCGGCCGTGCAAACGCCGTTCTGGCAGTGATCACCGATGGTGCAGAA
>CAYTJL010000288.1:0-11253 GCA_964437785.1 uncultured Polyangiaceae bacterium | reverse complement strand
CCGCGGGAGCGCCCCTCCTCCCATCGCTCCCCACCACGAATGTTTACACCCAAAGCCACCCCCCAAATGTTTACACCTGTTTACACCAACAACCGACTGGCGCTCCTCCAAAGCCATGTGCAATAAGAGGGTATGCCCAAGTCCGACCGCGCCTTTCGGGCGCTCGCACGTGCTCAACCGGACGTCATCGCAGCGTTGCTCAACGCGGTAGCGCCGGGGCGTTTGCCTCCCGGCGCGGTGCTCTCGCAGGAGGATGTGGCGCCGACGCACATTGATGGTCTGCCCCCGGAGCTCGATGCAGACTTTGCCGCACGCGTTACATCCAATGAGCTTGCTCATGTGGAGTGCCAGGGGTACCGAGACAACGGGTTCGAGGCGCGCACGTTGTGGTACCACGTTGGTTTAGCGCTCCGAAACCGCAACAAAAGAAGGGTCTGGACGGTGGCGCTGTGGCTCACCTCGCCGCCCAAGCGGCATCCGCGGAGCGAGATGTGCGTGGACGATATCACGGTGAAGGTGACGACCGTGCTCTTGCAGAAGGTGAAAGCCAGCTTGTTGCTCGCGAGCCCGAGCACAGCTTGTTTTGCAGCGGGCGCCCACAGGGAGGGGCGCTCGACGACGGCGCTGTGCGCTGAGGTGGCGAAGGCGCTCCGCGCGCACAACGCGAGCTGGGCGGAGCGGCACATGGCCGTTGTTGCAGCGGCGATGCGAGGGAGGTACAAAGAGATGGTGAGCGCAATGGAAGACGTCCATCTGGAGCCGGTCGTGATCGAAGATCTCGTCAAATTCGGCGAGGATCGCGGCGCTCGGCGGGGCCGAGCCGCGGGGCTCCGGCAAGGGCGCAAAGAAGGGCGGCTCGCAGAGAAGCGCGCAGCGCTTCGCCGTCTGCTCGATCTCCGCAAGCTGCCGCTCACCCCTCCGCAAACGCAACAGATCGATGCGTGCACCGACGTCGCAATGCTCGATCGTTGGTTCGCCCAAGCGATCTCCGCCGGGGCCGCCGCCGAGGCGTTGAAGTAAAAAAGAGACGCTCTGCCCATCGACGCGGACTTTCTCGATGGGGCCGCACCTTCGAGGAGAGGGGCCGCGCGTCGCCGAACGCTTGCAAGATCGCGCCGATGTTGAGAAGCTGGAGGCCGGTGTACAACAATCGGATACCTGAGGAGCTTTGGGACGAGCCCCGACGCCTCAACCCCACTCGGCGTCGAGACCGGCGGCGTCTCGTGGACGATTGAGCCCCACCCCGAAGGCGGCGGCATCGCAGAGAGCCCCGCAGCGAGGATTGCTCCGCAACGTCGCCGAATAACGCCCCTCTCACCGCAGCGGCACACGCACGACCCGCGCGCCGCTCCCCGCGACGAGCCGGCTCCCCTCCCCCACCGCGATGACCTCCGGCGCCTTGACCGCACGCCGAGACTCCCCCTCTTCGATCACGGCATCTCCCCGCGCGAGCACCCAAAAGGCATCTCCGCTCCCCGCGATCGCGCCGCCCGCGCCGAGCGTCACCAACTCGCCCCGCGGGCGCTCATCGAGATCGGGCGCGACGCCGCTCGCGCGCAGATGGTCATTGAGGATCCTCGCGCCCAACGCGCGCCAAACAGCGTCGGCCAACGAGGGATTGGCATCCATCACCGAGAGGAGCGTCTCGCGCGGGATCTTGATGAGCATGGAGGGGATCGCCGCCTTGATGGAAGCCGTCCTCCGCCCGCCGCTGAGCGCCGCGATCTCACCGAAGAAGGCCCCGGGGGCGAGCTGATCAATCATCCTCTCACCCTCCTCCTCATCGCGCATCAACACCGCGACAGAGCCCGCCGCGATGAGGTACATGTCCGAACCCTCATCCCCCTCCCGAAACAAATAGCGGCCGCCCGCGATGGCGACGACCTCCGCGCGAATCGCGATCTCGTCGAGGCTCTCTGGATCGATGGAGGCAAAGAGCGACACGCCCCGCAGGCGCCGCGCGATCTCGCGCGGACCGAGGAACCGCGCCCCGAGCGGGGTCTGCATCGCCTTGGTGAACGCCGACTCGTAGACCTGCGCCACCCTGTCTTGAAGCAGGATCCCCGCGCCGCGAAGGAACATACGAGGCGTGAGACGAGCAAAGGTGACGACCCCATATCCATCGTAATAGTTGGGGACCATGGACACGAACGCTCGCGCCGCGGGCTTGTCGCACCGGCGCCAATACCCGCGCTCGGCCTCGGACACACGCGAGCTCGCGCCCGCCGCCCGAACGAGCGGCTTCGACAGGTCCTCGGCGACATACCCGAATTCATCGGCGAGCTCGCTCATGACCTTCGCGACGTCCGCCGGCACCTCCTCACCGGGCTTGGGCCAAAACGCATCGACATACCGCGCGACCATCATGTACGTGGTGGGGTGAACCGTGATGGAGAGCCCATACATCGATTTACCCGGATGAGAGGCCATGTAACGCAGGACCTCCTTCATCGACCACGCGATGTTGCTCCGGTTTCCGCGGTACGCGCGCAACATCCCCACGATGACGCGGAGCACCGCCGACGGCTCCCCCCGAACGACCTTGTCGAAGAAGTGGAGCGAGAAGAACCCCACCACCTTGCCCTCCTCGCTCCGGTGAACGAGGATGCGAGAGAGGTGCGCCTTGGATTCGAGCTGCGACGCGTAGAACATCTCCTCGGTGAGCGTGAACGTCTCGCGCACCACCTCGAAGAGCTCGGCCGAAAGCGCGCGCCTCGCCTCGACCGTCATCTGCTGAGGGGTGTACGTCTTGCTCTCGACGATGCGGGGCATTGCGCGCTCCTTGCGCCACTAGGATAGATCAAACCCCGTCCCCGGACGCCTCGAATTCACCGATGAATCACCTTGCACGCCCCGCTCCTGCAAACCGCTGAAGAGGCCATGGGCGCGCACGCACAGCGCTGCACGTACGCCGGCGCCCCCGTCTGCGCACACCCCCTCCCAACCGCGGGCGCCCTCTCGGGCGAAGGCGCGCACACCTCGACATCGAGCTTGGACGCGTCGTCGAAGTCCGTGACCACCTCACACGTACAGGCGTAAAACCGGCCCTCCTCCGCGCAGCCGGCCACGACGCCGAAGAGCGCCGGAGAGACCGCCGCCACCGCGCCGAGGAGATAACGCATGTGCGTTATCCTCACCCCTATTGCGGCGGGACCTCGCCGGGAGGCGGAGGGGGCTTTGCGTCGCCGCCGATCTGATTGACGATGTGGAACTCGACGCGACGATTGCGCTGCCGCCCGTCGTTGGTGTTGTTGTCGGCGATGGGCCGCTTGGGCCCAAAGCCCGCCGCGGTGAGCCGATCGGCCGCGATGCCGTGCTCGACGATGTACTTCATGACGGAGTGCGCGCGATCGTTGGAGAGCTTCTCGTTGAGCTCGTCCGAGCCGCGATTGTCCGTGTGCCCCTCGATGGCGAGCTTGGTGATGTCGGGGTTGACCTTGAGCAGACGCACCACCTCGTCGAGGATGGGGAAGCTCTTCGACAAGATGGTGGCGCGGCCCGTCTGGAACTCGATGGTCTTGAGGATCTGAATCTCGGTCGACCCGGTGACGCGCCGGATGAACTGCGGACAACCGTTCTTCTTGGCGTCGGCGTCGGGCGGCCCAGGCTCCTTGGGACAAGCGTCCTGCGCATCGGCGATACCGTCTTTGTCGGCGTCGTCCTCGGGGCAACCGTCGGTGTCGTCGATGCCGTCGAAGTCCTCCGGCTGATCCGGGCACTTGTCGTCGACGTCGGGGATGCCGTCGCCGTCGCGATCCGGCAGCGCAGGACAACCATCATCCGGGTTCGGCGGCTTGTGGTCCTCAGGCTCGTTCGGGCAAAGATCGATGTCGTCCGGGATCCCGTCTTTGTCCGTGTCGGCCCCGTGATCGGCGTACCGATCTTGCTTGAACCGCTTGCCGGGCGAAGGAGGATCGGTGTCGGCGATGCCGAACGAATAACCGGCCACGAAGACGACGCGGAAATCGGGCGCGTAGCCGGGCGTGAGGCGCGTCCCGCCGCCCGCGCCGATCCAACCACGCTTCTTTTGGTCGAGCGCAAAGCGGGTGTCGAGCATCCATTCGAGAGGCAGGTTGGGGACGAAGAACTGCGCGCCGGGCGCCGTCTCCTTGGTGATGCCCATCGAGCCGAAGAGCTGCCCGCCGATGCGGAACATGCCATCTCGGATGGGGAAATAAACGCCGAGCCCATAACGAAACTCGTGCGAGACCGTAAAGTCGTTGAAGGCGCCGAGCGGCCGGAAATGAAAGCCCGCGTTGAAGAGGAAAAAGACGCTCTTCAGGTTGACCTCGGCCGCAAACGCGAGCTGCCCGCTCGCGCCGCCGTCGCTCGCGAACGTCTCGGGGTTGCCCGTGGGGATCCACACCGCGGCTTCGGCCCCGAGCTTGAACGATCGTGAATCGTTCCGATACAAGATGCCGCGCACGTCGAGCCGCAGATCCATCGGCGCGCCGGGCTTGAGGTTGGCCGTGTTGGCGACGCCCGCTTGGTTCGAGTCGGCGCCCATCATGAAGACGGTCGCCGGAAACTGCACCTGGAACGCGAGGCGATCGAGCAGCTCCACGCCGACGTTCGCGTACGCGTTGAGCTGGAGCAAGACGGGCTGCCCGTCTTTGGAGGCGACCTCGGATCGCTTCTTTTTGTCTTGGATCTCGTTCTCCGTGCGGAACGGCTCGAACGCGAAGCCGAGCCCGAGCTGCCCGTAGAAGCGCGTCTTGGGCGCCATTTGCGGCCGCCACAGCGCGATCGTGTCCTCGGGTGCGCCCGCCATGAAGAGGCGATCGAGGTAGAACGTCTTGCCTTGTGCGGACGCCGACGGCGCCGCGAAGATCGCGATCGCCGAGGCCGCTGCGCCCAAGAGGCCCGCGCGGATGCGCCGCCGCGAAGTCGCCTTTTCTCGCATCGGAGGCGAGCCTACAACAAAGGCTGGGCACGTCGATACGAAGAATCGGATCGGCCAATCGTTCGGCGGTATCCTCGCCGCCGCATGTTCGACGCCATCGTCACCCCACCCCGCCCCATCAACGAGCCCGTCCTCAGCTATGCGCCGGGGAGCCCCGAACGCGCGTCCATCAAGGCCGCCCTCGATCGCATGAGCGGCGAGGTCGCCGAGATCCCGATGGTGATCGACGGCAAAGAGATCCGCACCAAAGACCTTCAAGAAGTGCGCTCGCCGCACGACCACGATCTCCTCCTCGCGCGCGCGCACCAAGGCACGCCGGATCACGCGCACCAGGCGATCAACGCTGCTCGCAAGGCGCACGGCGCGTGGTCGTCGCTCCCGTGGACCGCGCGCGCCGCCGTGTTCTTGAAGGCCGCGGACCTCGCGGCGACGCGGTACCGGCCCGTGCTCAACGGCACGACCATGCTCGGCCAGAGCAAGACCGCGCACCAAGCCGAGATCGACTCCGCGTGCGAGCTCATCGACTTCTTCCGCTTCAACGTCCACTTCGCGGGCCTCATCGCGGCCGAGCAGCCGCAGAGCGCGCCGGGCATGTGGAACCTCCTGGAGCCGAGGCCGCTCGAAGGCTTCGTCTTCGCGGCGACGCCGTTCAACTTCACCGCCATCGCCGCGAACCTCCCCGCCGCGCCCGCGCTCCTCGGCAACACCGTGGTGTGGAAGCCCGCGGCCAACGCGCTCTTCTCCGCGCACGCGGTGATGAGCCTGCTCCGCGAAGCGGGCCTGCCCGACGGCGTCATCAACATGGTGATGGGCCCGCCCGAGGCCATGGCCAACGCGTGCCTCGATCACGAGGACCTCGGCGGTGTTCATTTTACAGGCTCAACCGCGGTCTTTTCGTCGATGTGGCGGCGCGTGGGCGAGAACATCGTGCGCTACCGGAGCTACCCGCGGCTCGTCGGCGAGACCGGCGGCAAAGACTTCATCTTCGCGCACGCGAGCGCGGACCTCGACGCGCTCGCGGTCGCGCTCGCCCGCGGCGCCTTCGAATACCAAGGCCAAAAGTGCTCCGCCGCGTCGCGCGCGTACATCCCGCGATCGATCTGGCCCAAGCTCAAAGAGCGCGTGCTCGACCTGGTCGCGACCATCAAGGTCGGCGACGTCCGCGATTTTCGCAACTTCATGGGCGCGGTGATCGATCGCCGCGCGTACGCGCGCATCACCTCGGCCATCGCGCTCGGCAAGCGCGACGCCGCGTGCACCGTCCTCGCGGGCGGCGAGGCGAGCGATCAAAAGGGCTTCTTCATCGACCCGACGATCATCGAGACCACCGACCCGAAGCACCTCTTGATGCGCGACGAGCTGTTCGGCCCGGTGCTCACCGTGTGGATCTACCCCGACGAAGAAGAAGAGGCAGCGCTCGAGCTCTGCGACACGACCACGCGCTACGCGCTCACGGGCGCGGTGTTCGGCAGCGATCGCGCGTTCGCCGAGCGCGCGCTGCGCGCGCTGCGCTTCGCCGCGGGCAACGTCTACATCAACGACAAGCCCACGGGCGCCGTCGTGGGACAACAACCGTTCGGCGGCGCGCGATCGTCGGGCACCAACGACAAGGCCGGCAGCCCGCTCAACCTCTATCGGTGGATCTCGCCGCGCACCATCAAAGAGACCTTCGATCCCCCGCGATCGCTCGGCTATCCGTACCAAGGCGCGGAGTAGATCTCACCGCGTCATCGCCTCATCGCCATGAGGGCTCGGGCTGCGCGCGCTCCTCGCGTTGAACCACGAGCGTCGGGTCCTCGCCATCGAGCCACGTGCCCTCGGCGCGCAGCACCACGCCCGCGCGGCCCTTTCGGAAGCCCATGACCTTGGCCGACACGCCGCCTCGGATCGCCGGTAAATCAAGCCTCGTCAGCGACATGTCCGGGAAGGTCCACGCGCCGTCGAGCACGCTCGGGCTCGTGAGATCCGCGGACGAAACTTGCACGACCTCGCGCGCGGTCTTGCACAACACGACGAAGCCCGCGCCTCCGTCGTCGAGCGCGCGACACGACACGTCGCGGTAGCTCCACGTGCCCTTCTCGATGGGCGGCGCGGCCAGCGCGAGATCCGCGGCGAGCACGTCGCCTTCGAGACGCAGCGTCACCACGCCGCGATCCGTCGCGAGATCGCGCGGGCTCGTGCTCTCCCACGTGAGCTTGGTCGACCCCGGAGCGCGCGCGGCTCCATCGCGCGGAGAAGCGACCTCGATCCACGCGGCGCCGCGGCCCGCAGCGCGCGATCGGCCCTTGCGCAGCGCGACCACGTAGCCCTCGCGGCGCACCGTCACGCGATGACCTCCGCGGCGCGGCAACACCTCGACCGTCACGTCGTTCGGCACGGGCGCGCTCACCTCGCGCACGACAGGCACCTCCTCTTCGCGCGGCGGAGGCTGCGGATCATCGAGCGTAGGCGTGATCGGCGGCTCCCCCGCGAGGGCGCCCGCGGTGACGGCGATGCTCACGAGCTTCAGCGTCTTCACAAGGTCCTCAAGAACGTGATGAGCGCGCGCTTGTCGTCTTTGGTGAGCACGCTCGTTTGGCCCATGCGATCGAGGTTGTTGTCGACGAGCGCCTCCAGCGTGGGGTAACGCCCGTCATGGAAGTACGGCGCGGACGCGCCCACGAAGACGAGCGGCGGCGTGCGGAACGACGCGCTCTGATCCGTGCGGCTCTGCGAGCCGACGTCGTGCACCACGCGATCGCTCGCCTCGTGATCGAGCCTGTGACACGACGAGCAGCCCACCTCGGCCGAGGTGAAGATCGCGCGGCCGCGCGCGACGATCGCGGGATCGGGCTTGGGATCCGCGGGCGATCGCGCAGGGATGAAGAGCCCCTTTTGCACGAACGCGGCGAGGTGATGGAGGTCCTTGGCGGAGAGGCCCGTGCCGCCGAGGCGCGACATGGTCTCGCGCATGTTGTCTTCGAGCACGTCGTGCTTGGCGAGCCACCCGTACGGGCCGCGCCCGAGACGACCGAGCAACATCGGCGTTTGGCGCGGGCCCGCGCCGAGCTTCCACACGAGGCCGTCGTCGCGGCCCTCGGGGTGACAGCCCCCGCACGCGCGGCCGTCGCGCGTGATGCGCCGATCGCGCTCCGTGTAAAAGAGCCTTCGTCCCGCGGCGATTTCGGGCGGGAGAGGATCGGCGTCGAGCGTGATGCGCGTCACCGCGCCGCCGTCGACGGGCATGATCGCGAGCTCGTGCGAGAGCTGGCAGAAGGCGATCGCCGATCGCGAGGGCGCGTCGATCGCGAGGCCGATCGGCCCTTCGCACACCGTTGTTTTGCGCACCACGCTCATCGACGGATCGATCGCGCGGCCGTCGAGCTCGACGATCTCGTTGGTGCCGAACGACGCGACGAAGAGGCGGTCGACGTGGGTCGCGACTCCGCCTTCGCGGGTCGCTCGATCTCCCAAGACCGCCGCGGCGCGCGCTTGTTTGCTCGGCGACGCGCTCGGCGCGACGGCGAAGGGGATGTCGGGGTCGCCGACGTAGGTCGCGCGGTTGACGGCCTGATCGGGCGCGATGCCGATGGTCTCGACGATCGGCCGCATCGAGCGCGTGCTGAAGACCGCGACCGACGAGAACGCGGTCTCCTCGTCGACGGGCACGCCGCCGTACGCGCCCGGGATCACGCGCGTCCCTTCCGCGCCGCTCTGCTCGATCACGTGCGGCACGAAGAGGCGACCGCCCGAGTCCGAGAGCACGGCCGTGTACGCGAGCGCTGCTTTGGGGTGGAGCGTGCCCGCGCCGATCGCGTGATCGACGCGGTTCCTGTACGTGCCGCCGAGCCCTTCGACGCGCCGGACGTACGGAGCGCCATTCTTGTTCTCGCTCCCGCGCCCTTCGATCGAAGGGAATTCGAGCACGCTCACGGCGCTCCCGACGAGGTGCGTGACGAACGCGCGATCGCCCTTCGGGAGCGGCACCACGGCGCGCGGCTCGCGCGCGACGTCGACGGTCCAGCGCGTCGCGAGCGTGGCTTCGTCGAGGCCCGTCACCGCGTGGCCCATCGCGGACGTCACGAGGATCTCGCCGCGCGTCGACCGCGCGAGCCCGACCGGATCGGTCGGCACGAACGTCGAGGCGATGCGCTCGATGGATCGCTCGCCGACTTCGAGCAGATCGACGCGCGAAGCGTCGCGGATCGCGACCGCCAGGAGACCCGGCTTGAGCAGGAGGATCGCGGAGGGGCTGCCCTCGACGTCGAACGACGTGATGGCGTGCGTGTCGAGCGCGACGCGATGAAGCGCGTTGTTGTCCGCGTCCGCGGCCCACGCCTCGAAGCGATCGCGATCGAGCACGAGCGCGCCGCCGGTGCGGGCATCTCCAGAGATGACGGGCGCATCGACGGCTCGACCGATGTCGGGTGTTGCCTCTCCCGAACAGCCGAACGCCGCGAGCGCCGCCGCGACGAACAAGGCGGGGACGCGCATGGGGTGAGCGGTCGACAACCGACTGCCCGCGCGAGTTCCCTCTTTTTATTGAACCACGCGCCGCGATGAGCGCTTCTCGACCAAGCCCGCGGGCGGAGCCGCGCGGAGCGATCGGAAGATCACGCGGCGGTCATCGTCGCTCACGCCGCGGAACGCGATGCCGAGCGCGCGCCCGGTGTCCGTGGGCCTCCTGCCATGGACGACCCGCGTGACCGTCGCCTCGGCGTCGATCCAACGTCGCTCGGCGCAGAGCCAAAAGCTCACGATCAAGGGCTCTCCCGTGAGCACGTCGGCCTTCGCGGACACGAGGGCTCCGTCGGTGGAGAGATCGATGGATTGATCCGCGACGAGCTTGAAATCCCGCTCGCGGACGACCTGGCAGGGGACGCGGACGGCGTGCCGGAAGGCGCGGCGATGGTGGATGACCCGGCGATTCATGGTGCTCACGATCGTACCGAGCCTCGATCGCGCGGGCCAAATGATGCGCTCGTTCAAAACGGTTCGGGGGGCGGGTGCAGGTATTCGAAGTACCAAGGTTGATAATGGTCTTGGAACAGGTGCGCGTCGTCGCCCGGCACGTAATAGAACACTGGATAGAAGGCCGCGCTGAGCACGTTGAGCGCCATATTCCCATATTTGTCGTAGACGCCGAGCTGATCGAGGTGATCGCTCCAACTGCCGTCATAGGGATTCTCAAAGCCGTTGGCCGAGACGCGGATCCAAGGCAAATCCGCGTCGGGCGCGATGGTGCACGGGAGCGTGAGGGTCTCGCTCGCCATCTCGGAGGTGGTGCCGTACGAGGCGTGGATGACGAACGAGACCGTCATCGTACAAGCGGTCGGCGACGACGGCGCGCCGAGCGGAGCGTCGAACGCGATGTCCGCCATGAACTGCTGATCGAACGTGGCTGTCGCGTCGGTCACGGTCGAGACGTCCTCGCGGTGCCAAACGAGGGTGTCGGAGACGCGCGCGTACGCTTGCACGTTGAACGCGGCCGTTCCGGGCTGATAGGCGTCCACGGGCTCCGGCGCGAACGGCATCGGATCGACGCGCGCCACCGTGACGCGGCGGAGGGTGCTGTCGCTCATGGTCGCCCACGTCATCTCGATGGTGTCGCCAAAGAGCGTTTGTTCCCCGGGAGACACCGTGACGGAGTGCTCCGTGCAGTAGTTGCGGTCGACGAACGTGAAGGTGAAGCCGGTGGGGGGAGAGAACGAGAGCCACTCTTCGTAGTTGAGGCAGTCGCCGATATACCGCCTCATGTAATGGCCGGAGGGCCCGGAGCCCCCAGCGCCGGATCCGCCCGAGCCCCCGGCGCCCGTGCTGCTGCTCGAACCTCCCCCTGCCCCCGATCCTGCGAGCTGTCCCGTCGTGATCTCGCCGGAGCAGCCGAGCGCGAGCGCGGCGATCGTCGCGAGCGCGAGGCGTCGATACAACGTAACCATGGTTCCCTCGTTCATGCGAAGAGTAAGCGGTGCGGCTCTCTTCAGGAGAGCACGGCGCGCGCGGCGCGAAAAGAGGGATGCTCGACGCGCCCGAGGCGTGTATCGTCGGGCGATGCGAGCGACCCAACGAGCCCGTTATGCAGCGCCCGTCGTGATCACCTTCGCAGCGGCCACGGGCTGCGGCGCGAGCGAAGCTCCAACGAACCCTCCTCCCGTGGAGGTTCATCGCAACCCGCCCGCGATCCCGGATCCCACCACGCCGCCTGCGACACCCGCGACGGCCACGGCGATCCCCGTCGCGACAGGGCCCATTGACGACCTCCCGCCCCCCTCGGGTCGCGGCCGCGTCGTGCAGAGGCCCGATGGGAAGTGTTATGAAGAGCCCGATCTCTCGAACTTCAAATGCCCGCCTCACGCGACGTGCAACCCGCC
>CAYTJL010000287.1:0-11275 GCA_964437785.1 uncultured Polyangiaceae bacterium | reverse complement strand
CTCAGGTGACCAAACCCATCACGCTCGACGCGCGCCTCGACACCCTCGTTGGGTCGCGGCCGGGGGAGCTGCCCGAAGGGATCCTCGTCGATCTGCACAGCGAGCCGACCGCGGTGGCGGGCCAAATCGTGCCCGAGCTCGATATCCACTTTGCCAAATCCGGTGATGTGATGAACGCGCTCATCACCGTTCATGAAGAGGGTGCGCCGGTCAACGCGTCGTTCACGTGGGGTCGAGACGAGGTCCTCCGGTTCGAGACGAGCGCGGACGTGCCGAGCCTCGCGGCCATCCCCAGATTAAGGGCGCTCGGGCTCAACGAGGTCGACCTCACCTCACGAGATCTCCGTATCGCGGGCTCGATCACGGCCAAGAAGGGTGAAGGGCTCAAAGGGCTCAAGGACGGCGCGCTCGACATCTCCGTCCAAGGCTCGGTCGCCGCGCTGCGCGCGCCCGGCAAGACCACGTTGGAGCAGGGCGCGATCCGCGCGCGCGTCAAAGGCCCCGTCGCGGCGCTCAACCCCGCTCGGTACAAAGAGATCGAGATCGAAGGCGGGATCGACGCCAAGGGGTTTTCCAGCGACGTGAACCGCGTCAAAGAGCTTCACGCGACCTTCGGGGGGCGCCTCGGAGCGGCCGAGATCAAGGTCAAGAAGGTCGAGGTCGAGCGATACGGCGTCGCGATGAGCGCCGAGGTCGACAAGGTCATCTTCGGCGGCCCTCAAAACATCAAGCTCGACGGCCTCCGCTTGAACGGTGACGGTATCAACCTCAAGGGCGGGCTCGTCGTCGATCGGGGTGAGCTCGTCGGCAAGCTCCACGGCGAAGGCATCGACCTGTCGAAGATCGCCAAGCTCACCGGCAAGATGCCTCCGCTGGTGGGCCTCGCCGACGTCGACGTCGACCTCCAACGCACCAAGAACGGGCGCACCGGCCACGTCGCGCTCCGCGTCGAGGGCGCGACGCACAAGGGGTTTGATCACAGCCTCTCGACGAGCCTCACGGCCACGTTCGACGGCGACAAAATCACGCTCGACGCCGGGACGCGCCTCATGGCCAAGGCCAATGACAAGGAGCCTGTCAAAGACCGCTGCGCGGGCGCCCTCGCCGCGCTCCGCGTCTCGAACGCCCAAGGCACCTTGCAAGGGCCTTTGCTCGCCGGCGCGACGTGGAAGAAGCTCGGGGGCACCGCCGAGATCGCGGCCGACGAGCTCGATCTGCGCTGCCTCCAACGCTTCGTCACGAGCCTCGACGTGCTCCCCCATACCCTCTTGCCACAACGCATTCGCGATGGGTTCAAGGCGCTCACCGCGGTCGAGGTGTCTGGCAAGCTCAACGCCTCCATCCAGGTGAGCCATGACGGCAAAGCAGGCTTGCCTTCGATCGAGGCCCTCACCCTCAAGACGCGCGGCCTCACCGTCAAAGGGCCCGTGCCCAAAGGCAAAGAGGAGCCTGCGTGGGCGTCGAACGAGCTCGACGTCAAAATCACGGGCAAGGCCGACGGCAAGACAGGCAAGGTGACCGCCGAGGTCTCGCTCTTGGATCAAGCCACCATCGCCTCGATCTCGGTCGACACGACGCTCAATCCTCTGGTGCTCTCCGGCAAACGCAGCTTCGTAGAGGAGGCTCGGCGCGCGCCCATCACCGCCAAGCTCACGCTCCCCAAGCGGCCTGTCGCGTGGCTCGACTCCATCCCTCAGCTCGCGGCGATCGCCCCGCGCATCGCGGGCACCGTGGGCGTCGAGGGCCACCTCCAAGGCACGTTGGAAGAGCCCTTTATGACGGTCCGCGTCCTCGCCGACAAAATCGCCGAGACCATCCCAAGGGCCGAGCGGCAGCCGGGCGAGCAGGCCGCGTGGTCGCTGCCCATGGATGTGGATACGACGTTGGTCTACAACGGCCATAACGCCGCGCTCGACGTGTTGGTGCGCCACGGGGGCAAACCCATCGCGCGCGCGACGGGCGGATTGGACCTCGACGTCGCCGCGCTGTGGGACGGGAAGAAGCCTTCCATCAAAGGGGGTCTCCGCGCCGCGCTCGACAACGTGCCTTTGGGCGACATCCCTTATTTCGCCGATCGCGGCGTGAGCGGCGCCCTCAACGGCGCGCTCTCCATCGCGGGGCTCGGCGGCAGGCCGAGCGTTCATGCGGCGTTCGACACGGGCGGTCTCAAGCTGGGCGACGACGCGGAGCTCAGCCGAGGCATCGTCAAGGTCGACATCGATCCTCCCGGCAAGGACGGTAAGGCCGACGCCGTCGCGAACGTCGACCTCGCGAGCAAAGACGGCGGCACGATCGCGCTGAAGAGCGCCTTCGGCGTGCGTTGGGAGGGCGGCCTCACCCCGGGCATCGACGACAAACGGCCCATGGACGCGAGGTTCGTCGCGTCCCGCTTCCACCTCGCCGCGGCGCAGCCGTTCCTCGAAGGCACGTTGAGCAGGCTCGACGGCCTGCTCGACGGCAAAGCCACCATCACGATGGGGTCGTTCGATCAAAAGCCTGCGATCGACGCGAGCATGAAGATCACCCGCGGGGTCTTCAACCTCCCTGCCATCGGCCAGGAATTCACGGGCGGGACGCTCTCGCTCGAGGCGAAGAACGGCAAGGTGGCTGTCCGCGACGTGGGCGCGAGCGGCACCAAAGGGCGCTTCAAGGCGTCTGCGGACGCGTCGTTCGACGGCATCCGCTTCAAGGAGGCGAGCCTCACCATCGAGATCCCCGAGCGCGACGAGATCCCCATCACGCTCCAGGGCGCGCCGCTCGGAGATGCGTTTGGCAAGATCGCGATCAAGGCGATCGTCCAAGACAAGCTCATCAAGGTCACGGTGGGCGTCCCCACGCTCACGTTGGTGTTGCCCAAGGCGATCGCGAGGAGCACCCAAGGGCTCGACGATCACCCCGAGGTCCGCTTCTCCAAGAAGCGCAAGCGCCCTGTGGAGCGCGTCCGCCCGAGCGGCCGCGTCGCCCTCTCCTTCGACATCGGGAGCATCTTCGTGAAATCCGCTTCGCTCGGAGAGGTCGAGATCGCCGGCTCCAAGACGGCGCCGCTCCGCCTCGACGTGGTAGATGGAGAGCCCAAGGTGAGCGGCGATCTCACCATCGTCCGCGGCAAGCTCAAGATCGAGATCCTCAAACGCACCTTCGAGATCGAGCGCGGCCTCATCCATCTCCGGCCCGAGGACATCGCGAACCCCTATGTGAACGTGACCGCGCGCTGGGACACGCCCGACAAGCAATCCATCTACATCGATTACATCGGCGTGGTGCTGCCGGTGACCGAGCAAAAGCTCAAGCTTCGATCGCCCACCATCCCCGAGCGCGACATCTACGCGACGCTGCTCCTCGGCGGCGTCCAACAATCGACCTTCGACAGCAAGAGCCTCGCCGGCACGGGGCAGCAGCTCGGCGGCGCGCTCCTCGCGAGCCAGCTCAACGTGCAGCTCTCGAACAACTTCTCGACGAGCTTCAGCACCAACCAAGATGGCTCCATCCGCCCCGGCATCACCTATTCGTCCGGCGACAAGACCATCGAGCTCTCCACCTACGAGAGCGCGGGCCAAGCCAACGCCGCCGCGGGCGACACGGCGAGCCGCGGGCAGCACACGCAGATCACCATCGACTGGCGCTTTTATAACCGCTGGTCGCTGCGGGGCTACGTCGACATGGGCAGCAGCGGCCAGACCAACTCCGGCCTCGACGTGCTCTGGCTCTATCGGTATTGACGGGGCGCGGCGCATAGGAATTTGATCGCGCGCGGGCTTCGCCTGTACGATCGCCCTTCTATGAGCGAGCCTTCACACGCGCCCACGGTCCGCGAGGCCGGCGGCATCTACGAGGTCGAGGGGGAGATCACGTCTCCCTACAACAACGAGGACCTCTCGCCCGCGCGCGTCAAAGACCGCAAGTGGGCGATGAAGGACATCGCCGCGCTCTGGATCTCGATGTCCGCGTGCGTGCCCACCTACACGCTCGCGTCGTCGCTCATCGAGAAGGGGATGAGCTGGTGGCAGGCGGTCCTCACCATCTTCCTCGGCAACACCATCGTGCTCTTGCCCATGGTGCTCAACGCGCACGCGGGCACGCGCTACGGCATCCCGTTCCCGGTCTATTGCCGGTCGTCGTTCGGCATCTTGGGCGCCAACGTGCCTGCGCTCTTGCGCGCGCTCGTCGCGTGCGGCTGGTTCGGCATCCAGACGTGGATCGGGGGCGCGGCCATCTACAAGATCGGGACGGTGTTCTTCCCCTCGTGGGGCGCGCTCCACAAGACGGCCGTGGGCATCAACGGGGCAGAGCTCGGCTGCTTCTTCGTGTTTTGGCTCATCAACATGTATGTCATCTACCGAGGCATCGACTCGATTCGGATCCTGCTCAACATCAAGGCTCCGCTGCTCATCGGGCTCGGCCTCTTGCTCCTGTATTGGGCCTACAAAAACGCGGGCGGCTTCGGGCCCATGCTCTCCGAGCCGTCCAAGTTCGATCCGGGCGGCCCCAAGGCAGGTCAATTCTGGTCCTTCTTCTTCCCTGCGCTCACGGGCGTCGTGGGCTTCTGGGCCACGCTGTCGCTCAACATCCCCGACTTTACGCGTTATGCGTACTCCCAGCGCGATCAGGTCTTGGGGCAGACGCTCGGGCTCCCCACCACGATGGGGCTCTATTCGTTCATCGGCGTCGCGGTCACGTCGGCCACCGCGGTCATCTACAAGGGCCCTCCCATTTGGGATCCCGTCGATCTCATCGGCAAGTTCACGAGCCCTGCGCTCCTCGTCTTCGCGCTCGTCGCGCTCTGCATCGCGACGCTCGCGACCAACATCGCCGCCAACGTGGTGAGCCCGGCCAACGACTTTGCCAACCTCAAGCCCGACAAAATCACCTTCCGCACGGGCGGTTACATCACGGGCGTCATCGGCGTGCTCATGATGCCTTGGCGCCTCGTGGCCGACCCGACGGGCTACATCTTCACGTGGCTCATCGGCTATTCGGCGCTCCTCGGGTCCATCGGCGGCGTGCTCATCGCGGACTACTACGTTGTCCGCAAGACCAAGCTCGATCTGATTGGCCTCTACGACAAGAACGGGCCTTATTGGTACGCGGGCGGCTTCAACCCCGCTGCGCTCATCGCGCTCGCCGCGGGCATTTTGCCCAATTTGCCCGGCTTCTTGGGCACCATCAAGGTGATGAAGGTCAGCGCGTTTTGGATGAGCCTCTACAACTACGCGTGGTTCGTCGGATTCGGCATCTCGTTCGTGATCTATTGGGCGCTCATGCAAGGACAGAAGGCGAAGCCCGCGACCGCCTGAGGACGAGCGCTATCGCGCAGAGATCGCCACGCGCCGCCCTTGGATGAGCACCTCGGGCGGCTCGTCGTTCACCAGCACCGGCGCGAGCTGGGTCTGCGCGTGCCGCGTGAACTTGGCGTCGAGCCCGCGGGCGCGCGCGTACACCACGCCTCCTTCGCCGACACGCAGCGTGGTCGGGTCGAGCGGCTCCTGCGTGCCGTCCGTGAGCTTGAGCGTGACCGCGCCTTCGTCGCCCACGTGGAGCGCCGCGACGAAGAGGGGCGCGTCGTCGACGGTGAAGTAGCACCAATCGTAGCCGTTCGAGAGGATGGGCCGGCCGTCGTCGGGGTGACGCGTGACCCAGCTTCGGAGCGCCGTCTCGAGCGCGGGGTGATCGACGCGGGCGCCGTCGTGCCAAAACCGCCCTTCGCGATCGATCCGCAGCGTGCTCTCGCGCGATGCGCCCGGCGGCGGCGCGAGGCGATAAAAGTCGGGATGGTCGCCTGGCTTCATCCTGAGGACGATAGTGCCGAGGCCGCGCCTCGGCTATAGGCGCAGCATGGAGACACGCGACGATCGCGAGCACCTCGCCGCCACCAAGGCGTATTACGACGAGTTCGCCGAGCGCTACGAAGCCAAGCGCGACGGCCGCGATCCCGGCGGATACCACGACCTCCTCGACGAGCTCGAGGTGGGCTTCGTCAAGCGCTTTGGCAAAGGGCGTGACGTGCTCGAGGTGGGGTGCGGCACGGGCCTGCTCCTCCGGTCCATCGCCTCGTTCGCGCGCTCGGCCAAAGGCGTCGACCTCTCCCCCGGCATGCTCGAGCTCGCGCGCGCACGCGGGCTCGACGTAGTCGAAGCGAGCGCGACCTCCCTCCCCTTCCCCGACGCGAGCTTCGACGTCGCGTGCTCGTTCAAGGTGCTCGCGCACGTCAAAGAGATCCACACCGCGCTCCGCGAAATGGCACGCGTGGTCAGGCCCGGCGGCGTCGTCCTCGCCGAGCTCTACAACCCCATTAGCATGCGCGGCCTCGCCAAACGCCTTGGCCCGGCGGGCGCCATCAGCGCAAACAAAGACGAGAGCGAGGTGTACACGCGCTTCGACGCGCCGTGGGACGTCCCTCGCTTGGTCCCGCCGAGCCTTCATCTCGTCGCGTCGCGCGGCGTGCGGATCTTCATCCCCGCCGCGCAGGTGCTCGGCATCCCGGTGGTGGGGCCCATCCTCAAGACCGCGGAGCGCCTCCTCTGCGACTCCCCCTTTCGTTACTTGGGAGGCTTCTGGATCGCCGCGCTCGAAAAGCGCTGATCCGTCACTCGTTACGGGCGAGCGTAACAGCCGTAACCGATACGAGGGCTCTCCGCCACGAACGTGCTCGACCGGGGATGGTCGCCGATTTGGCTTGAAAAGAAGGCCGAACGCGCGGTTAGCCCACTTAAGGGGACGCCCACGGGGCGCCCTAAAAACGCGCGATCGAGGTCGGCCCTTCCTTTGCTAAAGTCCCAAAGCGAGAGCGGCGGGCCAAATCGAGAAGGGGCGCCGCAGGGTTGATCCGAGCTTCAACCCGCATCGGAGGAACAGGAACATGAACCGTTGGATGCTTGCCGTTTCGGTTGCTTGTGCGTTCGTTGGTCTCAGCAGCGCGGGCTGCGTGGTCGAGAGGCGTACCGTCGTTCAAGAGCCTCAGGCGCAAGTCGACGACGGCGTCGAGGTGAACGAGGCGCCGCCCGCGGAACAAGAAGAGGTCGTGACCGTCGCGCCGAGCCGCGAGCACATCTGGATTCGCGGTCACTGGCAGTGGAGCGGCCGCCGTTACGTGTGGGTCCCCGGTCACTGGGAGACGCGCCGCGCGGGTTATGAGTGGGTCCCCGGCCACTGGAAGCGCACCGCGCGCGGTTATGTCTGGGTGAGCGGCCGCTGGGCTCGCCGCTGATTCGAAAGGGGGACGGGAGAAAGTGGCTGTGCTAGGGCTCGGCCCGCATGGCGGGCTCCCCCCCTCTCCTCGTTTTCTCTTCCGTACGCGCCCTCGATCCATCCCGTGACCTCGACGAGGTCGTCGACGTGGTGGTCGAGGGCGGCGTCATTTCACGCGTCGGCAAGGGCGCGGCCACCGCCGACATCCTCCGCGTCGCGCGCGTCGTCGACGGGCAGAACAAGCTGCTCGTGCCCGCGTTCGTCGATCTGCACGCGCACCTGCGCGAGCCCGGCCAAGAGTACAAAGAAGACATCGCGAGCGGCCTCGCCGCCGCGGCGGCAGGCGGGTTCGCGCACGTGTGCGCGATGCCCAACACCAAGCCCGTCAACGACTCACGCGCCATCACCGAGGCGATGGTCGCGCGCGCCCGCGAGATCGGCGGCCCCGCGCTCCACCCCATCGGCGCGATCACCATGGGCCAGAGGGGCGCCGAGCTCACCGAGATGGCCGACCTCAAAGACGCCGGCGCCGTCGCGGTCTCGGACGACGGGCGCTGCGTGATGTCGAGCGCGGTGATGCGTCGCGCGCTCGAATACGGCCGCACCTTCGATTTGCCGCTGATCCAGCACGCCGAAGATCACACGCTCACCGAGGGCGCGCTGGCGCACGAGGGCGCGATCGCGACCAAGCTGGGCCTCCGCGGCTGGCCGCGCGTAGCCGAGGACATCATCGTCGCGCGCGACGTCTTGCTCGCGGAGATGACGGGCGCGCGTTACCACGTGGCGCACGTCTCTTCGTTCGGCGCGGTGCGCATCCTGCGCGAGGCCAAGGCGCGCGGCATCGCGGTCACCGCCGAGGTCACGCCGCACCACCTCACGCTCACCGACGCCGCGCTCATCGGCTACGACACCGCGTGCAAGGTCAACCCTCCGCTGCGCGAAGAGGCCGACGTGGCCGCGCTCCGCGAGGCGCTCGCCGACGGCACCATCGACGCGATCGCGACCGATCACGCGCCGCACTCGTCGCTCGAAAAAGACTGCGAGCTCGCCGACGCCTCGCCCGGCATGATCGGGCTCGAGCTCGTGGTGCCGGTGCTCTTCGGCCTCACGCAGAGCGGCGCGATCCCGCTCCGCCGCATGATCGAAGCGCTCACGCGCGCGCCCGCGAAGATCGTCGGGCTCGACGCGCCTTCGATCCGCGAGGGCGCGAAGGCGAGCCTCACGCTCATCGATCCCGAGGCCTCGTTCACGGTCGATCCGTCGCGCCTCCGGTCCAAGAGCCGCAACACGCCGTTCCTCGGCCGCACGTTCCAGGGCCGCGTGCTCATGACGTGGGCGCTCGGGCGCATGGTGCACGACGTCATCACGAGCCCTGCATCATGAGCGATCGCACGTTTCACCTCGTCAGCTTGGGCTGCCCCAAGAACCGCGTCGACTCCGAGGTGATGCTCGGCGTCGCGCTGGGCGAGGGCTACACGCACGTGGGCGACCCCAAAGACGCCGAGATCATCGTCGTCAACACGTGCGGCTTCATCGGCGAGGCCAAGAAGGAGTCGATCGACACGATCTTCGAGATGAGCGCGCACAAGGCGGATGGGCGCTGCCAGAAGCTCGTGGTCGCGGGCTGCCTCTCGCAGCGCCACCCGGACGAGCTCGCGAACGAGATGCCCGAGGTCGATCACTTCCTCGGATCGAGCGACATGATGAAGCTCGGCAGCGTGCTGCGCGGCGACGCGGCGCGCGTGCTCGTCGGCAACCCGGCCGACTTTCTGGTGCGCGCTGAGACGCCGCGCGCGCTTTCCACGCCGGGCGGCAGCGCGTACGTGAAGATCGCCGAGGGCTGCAACCGCACGTGCTCGTTCTGCGTGATCCCCGCGATGCGCGGCGCGCAGCGATCACGCGGCATCACCGACGTGGTGAGCGAGGTCGAGCGGCTCGTCGACGGCGGCGTGCGCGAGGTGAACCTCATCTCGCAGGACACCATCGCGTGGGGCCGCGATCTGCCTAAAAACGAGGGCGGATCGCTCGCGGACCTGGTCGAGAAGGTCGCGGACGTGCGCGGCCTCCACTGGCTGCGCCTCTTTTACCTCTACCCCGAGACGCTCGACGACAAGCTCGTCGACCTCATGGCGTCGCACCCGCGCGTGGTGCGCTACGTCGACATGCCGCTCCAACACGCGGCCGACGGGATGCTCAAGCGCATGCGGCGCGGGCACGGCGGCGATCGGCTCCGCCGCGTGGTCACGAAGCTCAAGGACACGATCAGCGACCTGACCTTCCGCACCGCGTTCATCGTGGGCCACCCCGGCGAGACCGACGAGGAATTCGAAGAGCTCGTTTCATTCGTCAAATGGGCTGAATTCGATCACGTCGGCGTCTTCCGCTATTCGGACGAAGAGTCCTCGCGGAGCTTCGACATCGCGGGCAAGGTGCCCGAGAAGACCGCCGAAGCGCGCAGGCGCAAGCTGATGCGCGCGCAGAGGCCCATCGCGCACCGCAAGAATCAGCGCCTCGTCGGCCGCTCGATGGAGGTGCTCGTGGAGGGCGCGAGCGACGAGCACGAGTTCGTGATGATGGGCCGCCACGCAGGCCAAGCGCCCGACATCGACGGTCAGGTGTACCTCTCGGGCGGCGAGGCTCATCCGGGCGAGATCCGCCGCGTCACCATCACCCAGGCGAGCGACTACGACCTGGTCGGCGAGCTCGACGAGGCCGATGCTCCGGCGCAGGCGAAGCCCGTCAAGCGGCGCGTGGGCCTGCGCGTGGTGCAAACCGACGGGCGCTCGACGGCAACCGAGTTGGCCGGATCAGGGCCGGCACATCGTCAAGAACGCTGAAAAACAAGGCTCTCCGCGCGCTCACGCGCGAGGCACGGCGCGTGCTCGGATAGGCTCGGCCATGGTGCGTCGCTGGATCACGAGGTTCTTCGCGGTCGGGTGCTTCCTGCTCGCGGGTGCTTCTTCCTCTTGCTTGAGCCCGACGCTGCCTCTGCCTCCGCCCGACGTGCCGAGCGACATCACGGCAACGGCGCAGGGGCTCTGGACGGTGTCGGGCACGTGCACCACGGGCGCGATCGTCACCGTCTTCAACGAAGAGACCGGGCGCGGCGTCGTCATCGAAGATCGCGCGCGGATCGGCCGCTACACCGTCGAAATCGAGGGCGCCGAGTGCGACCTCGCGTGGGTCAAGGAAGACATCGACGACGAGACGAGCGCCACCGCATCGTTCGTCCTCGCCGCGAAGGTGAACGGCGATCCCTCGGATCCGCCGCAGTGCCACTGACGCGACGCCGCGGGAAAAACCGTGGTAACGTGCTGTCTTGGTGGCCTCGATCAGCATCGCGCCGCAGAAGACGACGATCCTCGTCGTGGACGACGAGCCGGCTCTACGACAGGTGCTCGACGTCGCGCTGCGGCGCCACGGCTATGACGTGGTCGCGGCGCCCGGCGTGCGCAAAGCCAAAGAGGCGCTGCTCCAAAATCCGCAGCCTTTCCCGCTGGTCCTCACCGATCTGGTGATGCCCGACGGCTCGGGCATCGAGGTGCTCTCGGCGGCCAAAGACCGGAACCGCGCGACCGAGGTCATCGTGATGACCGCACACTCGACGGTCGAAGCCGCGCTCGATGCGATGCGAAAGGGCGCGTACGACTTCGTCACGAAGCCGTTCTCCCCCGCCGAGATGGCGGCGCTCGCGCAAAAGGCGCTCGAAAAGAGCTCCATCATCGCGGAGAACCAGCGCCTCCGCGCGCAGCTCGAGCGCATCGAGGGGCCGGATCGCGAGCTCGGCGAGAGCCCCGCGATGGTGCGCATCAGCGAGCTCATCGAGAAGGTCGCCAAGGCCAAGACCACCGTGCTCATCACGGGCGAGAGCGGGACCGGCAAGGAGCGCGTCGCGCGCGCGCTCCACGATCGCAGCGATCGCGCGGGCAAACCGTTCATCGTGGTCAACTGCGGCGCGCTCCCCGAGACGCTCATGGAGAGCGAGCTGTTCGGCCACGAGAGGGGCGCGTTCACCGGCGCGCAGACGTCGTCGCTCGGCCTCATCCGCGAGGCCAACAAGGGCACGCTGCTGCTCGACGAGATCGGCGAG
>CAYTJL010000286.1:0-11380 GCA_964437785.1 uncultured Polyangiaceae bacterium | reverse complement strand
TCTGCCAAGACCGCGCCCATGATTGGACGTCCTCTGGTACGCTCGCTCCCTTCATGGCGCGCACGGCACCAGTCCCGGACATCCCTCCCATCCCAGGCATGTGCCCGAGCGTCGCGGTGCTCGCGGGCGGCGGCGATGGGGGCGGCGGCGGCGACGACGGCGCGGGCGACGGCAGCGGCGATCAAAACGCGGGCGCAGGCAGCGGCGGAGACGCCGCGGGAGGCGACGGCCGAGGCGCGCCGGGCTCTTCCCCTCAAGCGCTCGAAGGTCACCCGGTCGACGCGATCACGGGCCGCGCGTGGACCTTCCCCGCGACCGATCTCTTGATCCCAGGCCCCTTGCCGCTCTTCTTCGAACGTCGCTACAGCTCGGCCGCGCGCGACCGCGACATGGGCCTCGGCCCCGGTTGGTCACACACGCTCGGCTGGGAGATCGAAGAGCACCGGCGCTTCGTGCGCGTGTGGACGGACGAGGGCCTCGCGTTCGACTTCCCTTCGATCGCGCCCGGCGCCGAGGTGATCGGGCCCTATGGCTACCTGCTCCGAAGGACGAGCGACGGCTACGACGTCGACGTCAACGACGGCCTCTTGCGCGGCTTTCGCAAGGCGATCACGAGCGGCGTCCTCCCGCGGTTTTTGCTCACGTCGGTCGCCGATCGCAACGACAACCGCATCACGCTCCACTGGAGCGACGCGGGCCTCCACGAGGTCATCGACTCCGCGGGCAGGCGTATCCGCTTCTCGCCCGCCCAGGCGCCGAGCGGCCGCGTCGCGTCGGTCTCGGTGCTCAACGCCGCGGCGCAGGGCCGGTGGATCACGCTCGCGAGCTACACGTACGACGATCGCGGCGACCTCACCGCCGTCACCGACGCCGACGGCCACACGTCACGCTATCGCTACGACGCCGAGCACCGCCTCGTCGAAGAAGAGAACCGCGCGGGCGTGCGCTTCTTCTTCCGGTACGACGAACGAGGCCGCTGCGTCGAGACGTGGGGCGAAGCAAAAGAGCCTGATCCAAGCCTCGATCGAGCGCGCCCCAAACACCTCTCCGACGGCGTGACGCCCGTCAAAGGCATCTACCACCGCAAGCTCGATTACCACGAGGGCCGCTACACCGAGGTCTCGGACACGACCACGCAGCGGCGCTACTTCGGCAACGCGCGCGGCACCGTCGACAAAGCCGTCGCGGGCGGCGGCGTGAGCGCGTACGCGTACGACGCGCTCGGCAACGTCGTCGCGCGATCCGACGCGCTCGGGAGCACGACGTCGTTCGAACGCGACGCGCGCGGGCGGCTCACCGCGATCACCGATCCGCTCGGCCGCGCCACCGCGATCACGCGCGACGCGCACGGCCTGCCGACCGCCGTCGTCGATCCGGCCGGCGGCGTCACCGAGGCGAGCCGCGATCGCAACGGCAACGTGATCGCCGTCCGCGACGCCGCGGGCGGCGTGACGACGTACGAGCGCGACGCGCGCGGCCTGATCACCGCGATCCACGGGCCGACCGGCGCCACGACGCGCCTCACGTACGACGCGCACGGTAACCTCGTCGAGCAGACGCTCCCGAACGGCGGCGCGCGTCGCTTCACCTACGACGCGATCGGCCGCCGCACGAGCGCGACCGATCCCGCGGGCGCCGCCACGCGCTACCACTACTCACCGCGCGGCGATCTCCTCGCGGTCGAGCGCCGCGACGGCGGGCGCACCGACTATCGCTACGACGGCGAAGGTCACCTCGTCTGGGTCCGCCAGCCCGACGGCGCCGCGGCGTCGATCACGTGGAGCAGCACGGGCATGCTCGCGTCGCACACCGACGCGAACGGCGCTGTCACGCGCTTCGTCTACGATCTCGAGGGCCGGCTCGCGTTCATCGAGAACAACAAGGGCGAGCGCCACCGCGCCGAGCACGACGCGATCGGCAGGCTCGTCGCCGAAGAGACCTTCGACGGCCGCCGCGTCCGCTACAAGCACGATGCGGTCGGCCGCGTGACCGCGATCACGGAGGGCGCGCTCGCGACGCTCAACACGTACGACGCCGCGGGGCAGCTCGTGAAGCGCGAGCTGCCGGACGGCGGGGTCGTCACCCTCGCGTACGACGGCCGCGGCGCGATGATCGCGGCCGAAGGGCCCGAAGGATCGGTGCGCTTCGAGCGCGACGCGATGGGCCGCGTGATCCGCGAGACGGTGACGGCGGACGACGAGCCCATCAGCGTCGAGCGCCGCTACGACCTCGCCGGCCTCGTCACCGAGCGCGCGACCTCGCTCGGCCACTCTGCGCGCTTCGAGCGCGACGTGATGGGATCGCCGCTCCGCACGGTGCTCGACGATCACCACGCGATCGCGTCGCGCTTCGACGGGACGGGCCGCGAGATCGCGCGCGCGCTCGCGGGCGGAGGCTCGATCGAGAGCGCGTTCGATCCGGTCGGCAGGCTCCTCGCGCGCGCGGTGGTGGGCCCAGGGGATCACACGCTCGACGCCGCGGGCGAGCCCTCGTGGGTCGGCGAGCGCCCCGAGGGGAGCCGGCTCGACAAGCGCTATCGCTACGACGCCGCGGGCCGGCTCTCCGCTTCATGGCAAACCGATCGCGGCCTCACCGGCTACCGCTACGACCCCGGCGGACAGCTCGCCGCCATCACGCGTGAGCTCGATAAGCATTCCACGATGGGGGGACCCGAGGGGGGTCCCCCCAAACCCCCCCATGCGGACGCACAGGAGGTCTTCTCCCACGATCGCGCGGGCAACGTGGTTTGCGCCGGGGAGCGCCGCGTGTATGGAGCCGGAGGTCGCCTCCTCGAACGCGGCGACACCACCTATCAATGGGATGCTCAAGGCCGCTTGGCCGAGAAGCGACGACGCGGCGCGGACGGCCGCGAAGAGCGTTGGGCCTATACGTGGAACGAAGGCGGGATGCTCGCCTCGGTCGATGGGCCCGACGGCACGCGAACGTCGTTTACGTATGATCCGTTTGGCCGGCGCCTGCGCAAGATCGTCGCGCGCAAAGGCGCCGGCGCGACGTTCGACGTCGTGTCGCGGACGCGCTTCGTGTGGGACGGCGACGCGCTCGTCCACGAGATCAAGGAGCGCGCAGAGGCGCGCCGCGATCCCGTCGTGGAGGAGAGGACCTATCTCTTCGACGAGCAGAGCCTCACGCCGCTCGCCCACCGCGACACGCGCCAAGGCGCGTTTTATCACTACGTGACCGGCCCCTCGGGCGCGCCCGAAGAGGTGGTGAGCGACCGCGGCGACGTGATGGTGTCGCTCCGCGCGAAGGCGTTCGGCCGCACCGAAGAGCGCGTGATCGGCGACGAAGGCGCGCGCACCCCCATCCGCTTTCAAGGCCAATACGAAGACCGGGAGACCGGCCTCCACTATAACCGCTATCGCTACTACGACCCGGACACGGGCCAGTTCATCAGCGCCGATCCCATCGGCGTCCGAGGTGGGTTTCAGCTCTACGCCTATCCGACCGACCCCATCAACATCCTCGATCCGCTCGGCCTCACGAGGCCCGCGCAGCCGCCCGACGTCGCGGCGGGGCGCGCGGCGGCGAGGAGCGCGGTCACGCCTTCCATCCAAGCGGGCTTTGATCAAGCGTCGAGGGACGCGGGCGCGGCGCCCGGCACCGGCGGCTGCGCTCAGCTCGCCAACGCGTACGCGCAGGCGAACCCCGGCTCGCAGGTCATCCTCATGAACCCGCAGGGCTCGACCGAGCTTCAAACGTGGAACGGCGTCGGCCCGCAGCGCGGCAATTGGAACGCGCACGCGGCGGTGCAAATGCCGCCGCCGAGCACGGAGATCCACGATCCCGATCAAGGCATGGTGTTCCCGAACCGAGACGCGTGGGTGCGCGGCACCTCGGCGGGCCCCGTCACGACGGTCGCCTCGCCCCCGCCGCCGCGAACCCCGTCGGGCGGATACCACGACTTCAGCGATTGGAACGATTGATGAGCGACGCTGGACCTCGCTTCGTAGCGCTCTATGCAGGTTGCTTCCTGTCGGGGAGGCACACGTCCGTCGGGCACGTCGCCGGGCAGGTGCCCTTTTACAAGGACCGAATCAAGGGGCCTATCGCGGCCGCGGGCACGACCCAGCTCGTGCACATTCAAATCCTCCGGCGCCGCTCGTTCCTGTCGCCGTTCCTGCCCTTCGACGAGATGCTCGAGGACGCGCTCCTCGACCCCGCCGAGCGCAAGAGCATCGAGAACGAGCGCGACGCCCACGCGAGCGCGAGCGTGGTGGTGTTCGTGGTGGACCCCATCCGCGAGCGGTTCAACGCCGAGATGCTCGGCGTGCTCAAACGCGATCTCACGCTCGCGGGCCGCGACCCCGCGTCGATCCCGCTCGTGTTCCAGCTCAACAAACAAGACCTCATCGCGCGCGGAGAGGCGCCGCCCATCGATCGGACGGGGCTCACATGGCCCCTCTGCGATTATGTGGAGTCGTGCGCGCTCACCGGCGAAGGCGCGCGCCGCGCGATCGAACGCGCCATCGAGCTCTGGGTCGCGCGCTGAGCCTGCTCCCGCTCCCGCCCCGATCTTTTTTGGGGCCGTGTCGTTTTCACGCAACTTCGAACGAGCCCGCGCCGATGAGGATCATGGAGGCGAAACTTCATGGCTCTCACGGACGGACGCTCAGCTCCCTCACGCTCTCTCCACGGCGGTCCCCCCGCGCCATCGTCGTTTGGGCGGGACATCACCTTGGATTTGCCCGCAGACACGGCGCCGCTCGGCGCCGCGTGGCTCGCGATCGCGCCCAAAGGGGCCGCGCCTTCGTGGGTGATGGTGGATGCCCATCACGATCTCGTCCTCGGCGCGCAGCGCGGCGGCGGGGGCGATCGGCGCGTCATCACGATTGACGACGCGGCGGTGAGCGAGCGGCACTGCCTCGTTCGCCACACCGGCGTCGCGATCGACGTGGTCGATTTGGGCGCGCGCAATGGGGTCTTGGTCGGCGGGCTCCGCGTCGCGTCGGCCCGGGTGCCGCCGGGCGGCGTCTTCGAGATCGGTCGAACGAGGGTTACGGTCCACACCGGGCGGAGCGCCGCGCTCGAAGGCGCTCCGTTGCCCGGTCTCGCGGGCTCCTCACCTCCCATGTTGGCGCTCGCGGGCGCGGTGCGCCGCGCCGCGGCCACGCGCTTTCCGGTGCTCATCCGGGGCGAGTCGGGGACGGGCAAAGAGCTCGTCGCCCGCGCGCTGCACGATCTCGGACCTTGCTCCAAAGGCCCTTTCGTCGCCCTCAACGCCGCCACCATCGCCCGCGAGATCGCCGAGAGCGAGCTGTTCGGCTACAAGCGAGGTGCGTTTACCGGAGCCGTCAAAGACAGGCTCGGAGCGTTCCGCGAGGCCTCGTCCGGCACGTTGTTCTTGGACGAGGTCGGCGCGCTCGGCCGCGACGTGCAAGCCAAGCTCCTCCGCGCGGTCGAGGAGGGCGTGGTCCGGCCCGTGGGCGCGGACGCGTCCATCGCCGTGAACGTGCGGTTCGTCGCCGCCACGTGCGAAGACGTCGAGGGGATGGTGGACGACGATCGGTTTCGATCGGACTTATATGAGCGGCTCGCCGTCACGGTCATCCACGTGCCGCCGCTCCGCCATCGCACGTCCGACATCCATGCGATCGCCGAGCGCCTGCTCGAGCGCGCGGGCTTCTCGAACGTGGCGCTCACGGGCGGCGCGCTCGGCGCGCTCCGCGCGCGGCCCTGGCCGGGGAACGTGCGCCAGCTCCGCAACGTGCTCGTGCAAGCGGCGCTCGACGCGGGCGCCCGCCCGGGCGCCTCGGGCGACGTGATCGTCCTCGAATCGAGCCACGTCGCGTCGGTGATCGAGCAGCGGGAGGCGCAGAAGCGCAGGCCCCGCGTCGCCGACGCGGTCCAGCTCTACATGGAGTCCGGTCGCAACGTGTCCGAGGCCGCGCGCCGCGCCGCGATCCCCCGGTCGACGCTGCGCGATTTATTGAAGAGCGCAGGGGTGTAGAGAAAATCTTTCGGACGTTCTTTGGCCCCGCCAAAGGGCCTTGGGCATGATCCTCGGCGCCTACGCGGAGCGGGCAAACCTCGCTCGACGCGCACGCTTGCGCGGCGAGAGGGCCTCTCTTTGCCCAACGCCTGGAGGATCAACATGGCCTTTCCCTACGTAGATCCCGCGACAACCAACCTCGTCACGAAGACCAACGTCCAGGTTTTGGGCCTGGCCCCGGCGATCGCGATGTCGAACCTGTACGTCGCGACCTCGCTCGCGCTCGCCCAATCCGCCGCGAACGCGGCCAAAGCGCAGGCCGAGACCAACAAGCTCGCGGAGCAGGTCACCCAAAACGGCATCAGCATCCTCACCGCCGCAACCAAAAAAGTCATCGGCTGACCAAGAGAGGACAACCCCTATCATGGCCTTCCCCCTTCGATACGATCGATGCCTGTGCCCGGTGGAGACGATCACCGCCCTCGCGCCCGAGGTGGCGATGGGCAACATGATGATCGCGACGAGCCAAGCCCTGGCGCTGGCCGCGCTCAACGCGACCAACCAGCAACAGCAGCTCTTCATCGCCTCCCAGTCGATGACGAATCAATTCTTGCTCAACACGCAGTCGCGAAGCACCGTCAAGACGGTCGTCGATCACAAGACGACGGACGACCAAGAAGAAGCAGCCCCCGTCTACGGGTGAGCCTTCACCCTTTGCGCCGGACGTCGCGACGGTCGCGGACGTCGGCCGCGAGCAGCGACGCCACCGCATAAGGCACGTGCGCGATCCCCGCGAGCTCGACCAGCGCATACGCGATGTGCTCGCGGCTCGCGTGCGGCGGGATCCCCACGATGGCCCAGCGCGCCCCCCGCCGCTTCAAATCCTCCCCCGACTCGATACGCAGCGACGACACCGACGAATACACGGCGACCGTGAGCCGCTTGGGCTTGAGCCTGTCGAGCGCGCGCATCGCGAAGGCGATCCGGTCGAACGAGCTCGGATCGCGGAGCTCGACCTGCCTCGGGACGACGTGCTCGTACGGGGCTTCTTGATCGCGCTCGGGATCGGGGCGGGCCACGCGGCCACCTTAGCAGCTTCAAAAGCTCTGCAAAATGCGCACGTAGTTGCCGCGCTCGAACGCGCCCGGGTCGGGGCAGCGCGAGAGGCTCATGCTGCCTCGGAGCACGTCGATGGAGTCGTACTCGTGGCTCTCCATCCATCGCTCGACGCCGTCGATGAGCTTGCCGAGCGCCCCCGGCCCGTGGTGGAGCAGCTCGGAGACGACCTGCACCGCGGTCGCGCCCGCCATGAGCGCCTTCACCGCGTCGATGGGCGTGTGGACGCCGCCCGAGCAGGCGAGATCGAGCTTGGTGCGGCCCGACAAGAGCGAGAGCCAGCGCAGGCGCAACAGGAGCTCCGACGAGTCGGAGAGCACGAGCTTGGGGACCACCTCGAGCGCCTCGGGATCGATGTCGGGCTGGTAGAACCGATTGAACATCACGAGCCCTTGAACGCCCGCGGCGTAAAGCTCGTTCGCGAGGTGCGCGAGCGACGAATAAAACGGAGAGAGCTTGACCGCGAGCGGGAGCTTCACCGCGCCTCGAATCGCCTTGCACACCGCGACGACGCGCGCGTCCACCGCGGCCGGGCTCTCGGTCGGATCGGCCGCCACGTAATACACGTTGAGCTCCAGCGCGTCGGCGCCCGCCTGCTCGATGAGCTTCGCGTAATCCACCCAGCCCGAGGCCGTGACGCCGTTGAGCGACGCGATGACCGGGACCTTCACCGCCTCTTTGATGCGCCGGAGCTGCTCCAAATAGCTGTGCGGACCGAGCTTGAAGCGGCTCGATGGCGGGAAGAACGAGCGCGCCTCGGCGAAGGCGTCGGTGTGAGACTCCATGTCGAAGAGCGTGCGCGTCGCCTCGCGCGTGATCTGCTCTTCGAAGACCGATCGCATCACGATGGCCGAGGCGCCCGCGTCTTCGAGGCGCTTTACGGTGTCGAGATCGTCGACCAGCGGGGAGGCGCCGGGCATGAACGGGTGCGCGAGCGGCAGGCCCAGATAACGAGTCGCGAGGTTCATGTCAGTGCTCCTCTTTCGCCGCAGGGGCCTTGGGCGCCATCACCCTCGCGAGCTCTTCGTACATGGCATAACGGAGCGTGGCGTCGGCCTGGGCCTCGGCCGCGAGCTTCTTGAAGCGCGCCGGGTCCTCCTGCTCGACCATGCGGAAGCGCGTCTCGTTGCGGGTGAAGTCGACGATCTTGCCCTTGGGAGGGCCCGAGTCGAGCTTGAGCGGCCCCTCGGCCTCGGCGCGCCTGCGCGGGTCGTAGCGGTAGAGCGGCCAATACCCCGTCTCGACGGCGCGCTTCTGCTGGGCCGCGCCTTGGCTCATCTCGTAGCCGTGCGCGATGCAGTGTGAATACGCGATGACGAGCGAGACGCCCGGGTAGCTGTCGGCCTCCGAGAGCGCGCGCACGGTCTGCAAATCGCGCGCGCCGAACGCGACGCGCGCCACGTACACGTCGCCGTACGTCATGGCGAGCATGCCGAGATCCTTCTTCTGCGTGCCTTTGCCGCTCACCGCGAACTTGGCCGCTGCGCCCTTGGGCGTGGCCTTGGACTGCTGGCCGCCCGTGTTGGAGTAGACCTCGGTGTCGAGCACCAGGATGTTGACGTCTTTGCCGGAGGCGAGCACGTGATCGACGCCGCCGAAGCCGATGTCGTAGGCCCAGCCGTCACCGCCGATGATCCAAACGCTCTTCTTGACGAGGTAATCCGACAGCTCGAAGAGGCGCTTGGCCCGCGGATCACTGAGGTGAGCGAGCTTGTCCTTGAGCGCGACGATCCGCTCGCGCTGGGCCTCGATCCCGCCCTCATCGGCCTGATCGGCGGCGAGGATCGCGCTGACGAGATCGTCGCCCACCCGGCCCGCGAGCAGGGCGATGAGCTCGCGCGCCTGCTCGTTGTGCTTGTCGAGGGCGAGGCGGAGCCCGAGCCCCGCTTCGGCGTTGTCCTCGAAGAGCGAGTTGACCCACGCGGGCCCCCTGCCCTCGCGGTTCACCGTATAAGGCGTCGTGGGGAGGTTGCCGCCGTAGATGGATGAGCAGCCGGTCGCGTTGGCGATGACGGTCCTGTCGCCGAAGAGCTGCGTCGCGAGCTTGATGTACGGAGTCTCGCCGCAGCCCGAGCACGCGCCCGAATACTCGAAGAGCGGCTCCAGGAATTGAGAGCCTTTGACGTCGAGCGACACGCGCGTTCGCTTGACCTCGGGCAGGCCCAAGAAGAACTCGTAGTTGTCGCGCTCGTTCGCGACAAGAGGTGTCTTGTCGGCCATCTCGAGCGCTTTGTGGCGCGGGTTGGCCTTGTCTTTGGCCGGGCAGACCTCCACGCAGAGCGAGCAGCCCGTGCAGTCCTCGGGCGCGACTTGCACGGTGTACGCGTCGCCCTTGAGCTCATTGCCTTTGTACGGCACCCATTGGAACGTGGAGGGTTTGCCCTCGGTGAGCGCGGTGTCATACGCCTTGACGCGGATGGCGGCGTGCGGGCAGACCATCGCGCACTTGTTGCATTGGATGCAAACGGCCTTGTCCCAAACCGGGATCTCGCGGGCGATGTCCCGCTTCTCCCAGCGCGCCGTGCCCGTGGGCCACGCGCCGTCGGGCGGGAACGCCGAGACGGGCAACAGATCTCCCTTATTGGCGAGCATCACCGCCGTGACGCGCTGGACGAAGTCGGGCGCGAGCGCCGACACGATAGGAGGTTTGGCGCGCGTCGAGGTCACCTCGCTCGGGACGGGGACGGGCGCGAGGTGCGAGAGGGCCACGTCGACGGCGGCGAAGTTGCGGGCCACGATCTCGGGGCCTTTGGCGCGATAGGTCTTCTCGATGGCGTGTTTGATGTGCGCGATGGCCTCCTCGCGCGGGAGCACCTTGGCGAGCGCGAAGAAGCACGTTTGCATAATCGTGTTGATACGCCCGCCCATGCCGGCCTCGCGCGCGACCTTGGCCGCGTCGATGGTGTAGACCTCCATCTTTTTGTCGAGGATCTCGCGCTGCACCTCGCGCGGGAGCGCGTCCCACACCTCGCCGGGCGCGAGCGGCGCGTTGAGGAGCAGGGTCGCGCCCTCCGCCGCGTGCTCGAGCACGTCGTAGCGGTCGAAGAAGCCGAAGTGATGAACCGCGACGAAGCTCGCTTTGGGCACGAGGTACGAAGAGCGGATGGGCCGCGGGCCGAAGCGCAGGTGCGAGATGGTGATGGCGCCCGACTTCTTGGAGTCGTAGACGAAGTAGCCTTGGGCGAAGAGGTCCGTCCCCTCACCGATGATCTTGATGGAGTTCTTGTTTGCGCCCACGGTCCCGTCGGCGCCGAGCCCCCAGAACAAGGCGCGGACCACGTCCGCGGGCTCGACGTCGAACGAGGCGTCATAAGGCAGCGAGAGGCCGGAGACGTCGTCTTGGATACCGACCGTGAAGTGCCTCCGGGGCTTGTCCCTCTTCAGCTCTTCGTAGACGGCGCGCACCATGGCCGGCGTGAATTCTTTGGACGAGAGGCCATAACGACCGCCGATGATGCGCGGCATCGCGCCTTTCCACGAGCCGTCGTCGGTCGCCTCGGCGAGCGCGGTCACCACGTCTTGATAGAGCGGCTCGCCCGCGGCGCCGGGCTCCTTGGTGCGGTCGAGCACGGCGATGGCCTCGACGGTGCGCGGCAGCGCGGCGATGAAATCATCGACGAAGAAGGGGCGGAACAAACGCACCTTGACGAGCCCGAGGCGCTCGCCGCGCGCGTTTTGGTGCTCCACGAGCTCGTGCGCAGCCTCGCTGCCCGAGCCCATCATCACGATGACGCGGCTCGCCTCGGGGTGACCCACGTAATCGAAGAGGTTATAGGAGCGGCCGGTGCGCTCGGCGAGCTGGGCCATGACCTCGCGCACGATGGATGGGCAGCGCGCGTAAAAGGGGTTGCACGCCTCGCGCGCTTGAAAGAACGTGTCCGGGTTTTGCGCGCTGCCCCGGAGCATCGGGTGATCGGGGGTGAGGGCGCGCGCGCGGTGGGCGCTCACGGTGTCGTCGGAGAGGATCGCGCGGAGGTCGTCGTCCGAGAGGGGGTTAATCTTGGCGACCTCGTGGGAGGTGCGGAATCCATCGAAGAAGTGCAAGAAGGGGATCCGCGCGCGGAGCGTGGCCGCGTGGGCGACGGCGGCCATGTCCTCCGCCTCTTGCACCGAGCCCGAGCAGAGCATCGCGAAGCCCGTTTGGCGACACGCCATCACGTCGGAGTGATCCCCGAAGATGGAGAGCGCGTGTGTCGCGACGGCGCGCGCCGAGACGTGCATGCAAAAGGGGGTGAGCTCGCCCGCGATCTTGTACATGTTGGGGATCATCAGGAGCAGGCCCTGCGACGCGGTGAACGTCGTCGCGAGCGCGCC
>CAYTJL010000285.1:6922-11431 GCA_964437785.1 uncultured Polyangiaceae bacterium | reverse complement strand
GGCTGCGCGAACAGCTCAAGCAAGCGGGTATCGAGCCGGGGTGGCGCGAGCTGCCGCGCGTCGTTGCGCCGGTGCCCGCTCCGCAGAAAAAGCTTGGCAAAAAGCGGAGCAAACCGTCGTGATCCGCATCTTTCGCGTCCGCGAGCCGTCCTCGCTCAAGACGGTCCGCAGACGAAAGCTCAAGAACCTTCGTCAAAAAGAGAAGGACAAGAATCCTTTTGAAGATAACGACTTCGAGGGCTATCGCGACGTCGCCGAGGACCTATGGCAGATGCAACACGAGAAGTGTTGTTACTGCGAGAAGAAGGTCGGGCTTCGCTACTTCGACGTTGAGCATTTGCGCTCCAAAAAGCGCACTGACCGCTCTCCCGGGTGCGCGGAGACCTACGGATATTATTGGCTCACGTGGACGTGGAAGAACCTTTTGTTCGCGTGCCAGCTCTGCAATCGCACCAACAAGAATGATTGTTTCCCTCTCGCCGTCGGCAGCGTGGCCTTACGGCCATGGGAGAAGCCCCCTGGTCGGGAGAGGCCGCTCCTGCTCGATCCATCGGTCGCGCATGGTGTGACTTATATCAAGTTTATCCCCTGGGCGGCTTCCCCCAACCCACCTCACGAGATGTCCTGGTCCGAGGTGAGCCGTTGGGAGGCGAAGCCGCGCCTGAGCGACATGAGGTGCCAACCCTCGATTGACATCTTTGGCCTCAACCATCGTGAGCTCAGAGATACGTATCTGAACCATGTCCGCGATATGGTGTGGGGTTATGTGGAGGCCATTCGGAAGGCGATCCGCGACAAGGACCATGCGCGCGTCCGTGAAGAGGTGACGCGCGCCAAGAACCAGCTCCTCGTCCGCAGCGTCCCGTTCGTGGGGCTCTCGTATGACGCGCTTCGCTTCTTCGTGCCGCCTGCGTTGATCAAGCCTTCGAGAGCGGCGTGGCCACCGCCCGAGAAGGTGGGCCACCCGCCGCCCCGGGGCTGACGCGCGTAGGGCCAATACCGTGATGCGGGTTGAGAGGGAGGAGGCTCAACGCTCAACGCAAGGCGGTTACGAGGAGCAGCGCGCCGAACGCCACCGCGCCAACGAGCGAGAGCGGAAGGAGCGCCCACCATGCTTGGAACGGCAACTTGGCCGCCTCGGAGGCGTCCAGCCACGAGCCCGGTTGCACGATGAAGAGCCCATCTGGTCCCTTCGCGAGGACGGGGATCGCCGCCTCTCGATCCGCGCGAAACGGCCCCTCCGGCTTCATGCTGTCCTCTCGCCGACCTCTCTTATCCATGAACACATGGCCGAGGGCAAAGACCAGCGCACCTCTCGCAAAGGGCCTCTCCGTCGGATCACCCGGGCGCCCGATCCGAAGGACAGCTCCCGATCCGTCGTCGAGCGTAACGCTCCCTCCCCACCCCTCGCCGAGAGAGGTTTGATCGATGACGCGGCCTTGAACCGCGTAGAAGCCCTCTCCGCGGATCTCGGCGATGCGGGTGAGCTCTGCGCGCGCGATCCGGCGCGAGAGCCTCATTGCGCGGAGGTAATCACGAAGGTCGTGTGTGACGTCCCTGGTCGCGTACAAATAGGCGCTCGCGGCCAAGACGAGCACGGACAGGAGGAGCCCCACGATGTTGGTCGCCGTCCCCAAAGAGACGGTATTGCCCGAGCCGCCGCTCATTATGGCATGGCCTTGACATAAGGCGTGGGGGGCGGCGCGATCCAGTCGATGTCCTGATCACAAAAACCCGAGCGTTTGAGGAAGGACAAGACTCCATCCGTCCGGTTCATCTCAAACAATCCCCCGTCATCGTCTTTCTTGACGAGCTTGACGATGTCGTCGACGAGGCCGTTCAAATAAGGACGAACGCCGCACATCTTCGTAAAGATCGGGAGCGCGCGCAGAGACTCGAGCTGCGCGAGGAACACCCTCTTCGTCCCGGGGCCTGACAGCTCTTTGATGGTAGGCCAAAGCCCCACCGCGGTGCTGGCGATCAAGACCCCAGCGCCGAAGAGCTGAAGGCCGGGGACCGCCATCGTAAAGCCCGCGACCGCCGCGAAGCTGCCCACCATCTGCCCGGTAGCCGAGACGATCACGACCTTATCCTCGATGGGCGCGGTGAGCGCGGTGATCGCGCCCGTCATAATGCCTACCACCTGTGTCGCGACACCGAAATAAGGACCGACGGAGGCGAGGCACTTTCCGAGCGCCTCGCTCTGGCTGAGGCTCGCGATGAGCTGCAGCGCGCCGAGCCCAAACCCGATTCCGCCACCGAGGATGTTGAGCGCCTTTCTTACGGCATCTTTATCATCGCTCATGATCGCGGAGATGAGGGAGAGGAGGCCGAGGACGGTCATGAGGCCGTGCCAGCTCGCGCTCGCATGGGTGTTCGAAGCGAGCTTCGCCGCCATCGAGCTGGCCAGCGCCCTCCGCTCCTCGCGGGTCCCTTGATCGATCACCCGCTCGAGCTCGCGGACCTCGTCCGGGGTCAGGTTGTACTGTTTTGCCAAGGTGCTGCGGATGTCTTTTGCGCGCTGAATGAATTGCGCCTGCGTCTTGATCCTCCACCTCGTAAACTCATCTGCGTTGGGCGCCAAGAGCGCTTTTTCGTCGATGGTATTCGAAGCTCCCCAGGCGTCCCTCAACAGGTCGGGTAAGATCCTGACCGCGTCGACCTCGACGAACGCTACGGCGAAGCTCGCGGGTGAAGGCAAGTTGCCCACGGAGGCGCACGCGATCCCGTTCAGCCCGGCCGTGAGCTCCACATACTTGCTGATGGGCGTCGTCGAGGCGGCGGACGGGGCTCGTCCGGCGAGCCGACTGAGCGTATCCTCTGCGTCCTTGAACGCGTCTCCGGCGTAGTGCGATCGCGCGATCTCGGCGTAGCCGCGCGCGAAGAGCCCGTCCGAGATGGCTCGCACAGGTGCGCCGCCGACCCGCTCTTTGGTCGCTTTGGCCGCGAGCGTCGTATATTTCTCGAGGTCGCTCGAACGAAGGAGATCACGGAGCTCTTCGGCGAGCCGCTTCCTCGCGGCGTCCTCTGGCATGTTGAGCTTCTCGGCGGGATTGGCGAAGAAGAGCCCGATCACCTCGGCGTGCAGCTCTGCAAACTTCTTCTGGAGCTCTTGGAGCTTGGCTGTGTTGGAAGGGCTCGCGTGCTTCAGCTGGAGCGCGAGGAGGCGATGCAGCGAGGAGACGAGGTAACAAGCCGACATCCCCTCCTCTTGGAGTTTGTTGCAGATCTTGTTGGCGTTCGCGAGCTTGTCGCTCAGAACACCCACCTGCGAGGCATAAGCCCGCAGCCTGCTCACCCACTCCGGCGCCGATTCGATCGTCGCCGACGCATCTTTGGACTGCGAGCGCTTCGCGCTGATCGGGGAGGCAACAATGGGCTTTGGCTTGGGGACGAGGAGCTGGTCTTCCCCAGTGAGCTTTACTTGGCTGGGGTCTTTGTCGAGGGCGCGACGGGCGTCCTCGTTGGGCTGACGCTTGAAGACCGCGCCGCGGAAAAACTCATTCCGAATGTGAAACCACAACAGCGCCGGCGTGACCTCCGGGCCGCCGACCCCCGTCAGCTTGGCGGTCTTCTTACAAACTTCGGCGAGGGTCACTGGGCCCGGCGTCGTTGTTTGCCACTCCACAGAGCTCTCCCACGCGAGCTCCGCGTACGGGATCATCAAGACGTCGCCGACCCGAAGGTTCTTGAAGAACTCCTCCTGGCTGACATTCTTGTACTTGCCAGCTTCGCTCGCGGTGGCGATCCAAATTTCGCGCACCGTGGTGCGGAAGCGTTCGGCGAGGAAGCTCGGGCTAATATCTGCGTCTTGAAGGGTGTACGCCATTCCGCCCATGTCAGCTCCCGTGGGCCTCGCGCAGAGCGACCCGCGTTGCTTCGTCCATCACGCCCGTTGCCTCGATCGCGTTGCTCCGTTGGAACGCGCGGATCGCCTCGCGGTCGAGCTGCTCATCGGCGCCATCGCTTTGGGGGTGCCAGCCATAATAGCCGAGGTGCATGAGGCGCATACGCACGCCCGACGGCTCATCGATGGGATCGAGATCACCCACGAAGATAGGATAGGAGACGTTCTTTTCGGGGAGGAGGAGCCGCACCTCTCGGGTGTTGATCGGGACGCTGAACGTCACCTCGCCTATGTCGCTCGTCTTGCCTTCGAGCGGTTTGCGGAGCCCTTCCACCACATAGGGCTCCTCGCGAATCGGCTCGCCCTCGGATTGAAGGATGAGCCTGATCTCCACCTTGGGCACCTTGGCGATGTACCGATTGGTCACCCCTCTTCGGAGCGGTAAGCTCCGTTGTTCTTTAACCGGCAGGTACAAGATATCCCCTGGACAAAGCAGGTTATGGTCCGATCGCTTCGCCCGAATCTCTGCGTTTTTGGGGTGGCTCCACACCTCTTCCAAGGAAAAGCCGAACGTATGAGCGAGCTTTTCCAAGTAGTCCCCCTGCCGCACGACATAGGCATCATAGCGCTCCATCGATGATGATCTTCGCGTGTCGTCGTCG
>CAYTJL010000285.1:0-6822 GCA_964437785.1 uncultured Polyangiaceae bacterium | reverse complement strand
CGAGCCCGCTCTCGGAAGGGGGCAACGCGGGCGACGATCCTGCCTCCCCGGCAAGCAGGCAAGGCGAGCGATGGGCGGCGATAGCCCCCATCGCCGACCCCGAGCGAGCTTACTTCGCCATCGACTGAAGGTACTTGTTCATGAACACGGCGCTCTTGTCCCAGCCCTCGCGGAGCTGCTTTTCGGCCGTGCTCTCCATCAGGCCGCCGATGAGCATGACCTTGGCTTCAATCGTCAGCTCAGCCACCCTGCGCACCTTGTTGTCGCCCACGGCCGTCGCCCGGCAAACACCCTCTTGCTTGAGCTTGTCGGCCAGGGTGTTGGGCTTCATCTTCCACGTCCACTCCTTCTTCGCCTTGTTGAACGTGGCGTCCTCGTCGTAGCCGAAGTTCGGCCCGAGCGCCTTGGCGATGGGAGCGGGCATGTCGACCTTGGGACGGGCCCGCACGAGGCGCGTGATCGTGGTGTCGGTCTCCTTCTGGTCGAGGATCTTGAACTCCGGGAAGCTCAGCCCTTCCAGGTAGAGCTTCTCGTTGAAGGTCTTGTCCAAAAAGACCTGCCAGAAGGTGTCGACGTTGCAGTTGATCTCGTGTGTGACGGTGAACTTGCCCATGGCCCGCTCTTAGCCGAGCCCCGGGCCGCCGTCGAGGGGCTTCAAGAGTGCTAGCGCCGGCTCTCCGAGAGCTGATAGAGCCGCTGCATCGCCCGCGCGAGGACCGCCTCGCTCGGCCCGAACGAGAACCGCACGTGGTGCCGGAAACGGCTCGCCCGCCCGGCCCGCCGCTTGCCCGGGTTCACGTCGAAGAACTCCCCCGGCACCACAATCACCTTGTGATCCAAGGCCGCTCGGAAGAACCCGTGTCCGTCGTTGATGCCCGCGGGCAGGTCCGCGACCGACCCCCACACGTAAAACGTGCCCTGCGGCTCGGCGTCCACCGCGATCCCCGCGCGCCGGAGCCCGTCAATCATGAGCGCGCGCTTCTTCGCAAACGTCTCTTGAATGGCCGCCGTCTCGGCCTTGGCGTAGTCGAGCCCGAGGAGCGGCACCGCCGCGCGCTGCATCGGCTTGGACCCGCCGCCGTCGAGGAAGCTCCCCGCGCTCGCGACCGCGTCGATCACCTCGCGCGGCCCAACCGTCCACGTGACGCGCCACCCCGGATAACGCCAGTTCTTCGTGAGACCGTCGAAGATGACGACAGGCGCCTTGTCGACGTCCTCCACGTACCGCGCCGCGCTCTCCATCGGCGCCGGCCCGCCCATCCCATACACGTAGTGCGAATAGAACTCGTCGATGAGCAGCGTGCAGTCGAGCTCCTCGGCCGTCCTCACCCACGCGGCCAGCTCCTCGCCCCGCACGTGCTTGCCCGTGGGGTTGCACGGGTTCGAGAGCAAGATGGCGCCGAGCCCGCGGCCCAAGATCTCGCGCCGCAAATCGCCCACCGAGAAGGCATATCCACGCTCGGCCTCCAGCAAGATGGGGATCGGCGAGAAGAGCCGGAACACGTCGAGCAGCTCCTCATACGCCGTGTAGTCCGGCAGGAAGTGGCCGAGGTTGATTTGGCCGAGCGCCGCCGCGGCCCGCGTGAGCGCCGCGCGCCCGCCGCCCGAGACGCTCACGTTCTCGGCGCTGTAGCGCGAGGGCATGCCCCGCCGATAGGCCTTGTTGTAAAAGTCGGCGATGGCCTCGCGCAGCTCCCAAAGGCCCGCGACCGGCGCATACTCTTGATCGTCCACCGCGATGCTGAGCGCCTCGCACCGCGGCGGCGAGCCGGGGAGCGTGCCTGTCTCGGGCTGGCCTTGACCGAGGTTGCACCAACCATCTTCGGTGGGCTCACCCCCGTGCCGATACCCGAGCTTGCCCGCCTCGCCCATCACGTAAATGACACCCGTCCTCGGGACCTTGCGGAACGCGCCGATGGGCCGCTCCTCTCCTGTCTTGTGAGGCGGGTGATCGGGTGTGCCCTCGCCGTGGAGCGTGGGCTCGGGGGAAGCGGGGAGCTCCGAAGAGGTCATGTGCCTTTGCTCCTCATGAGGAAGGGGACTTCTGCGGCGCGGGCGGGGCGCCTCTCTTGAGCCCGAGCATCGCGCCGATGCGCGCGCGCTCGTCTTTGGGCAAGAACGCGCAGAGCATCACGAAGCAACCGATGAGCGTGATGAACGTGAGCACCCAGTATTTGTCGTCGTTCCAATAGAAGGCTCCGTAGACGAACTGGGTGAGGAGCGCGAAGCCGAAGAGCGGCGCTTCCATGTTGCGTCGCACCTTGGTGAGGGGCGCCGCCAAGATGACGAACGAGTAGTAATAACAGGTGAGCTGCGACAACAAGATGATGAAGATCTGCGCGAGCCCCTGCGCGATCCACATCGATTTGATCCGGCGCACCACGTAGAGGAAGAAGATGAGCGAGAGCGCCGAGATGCCGTACGCCGCCCACTTGACCTTGGCGTAACGCTCGTTGCGGAGGCGCTTCCACAGCTCGAACGGGTCCGTGAGCTTCGTGTCTTTGGTGTACTTCATGCGGCCCGAGCGCTCGCCTTGGCCGATGCCGGCGACGGGCAGCTCGAACGGGAGCTTCTGGGACACGAGCACGCGCAAACCCATGTGGTTCGTGAGCGGGGTTTGGTCGTGGACCTGGAGCGTGTGCCGATAAAACTCCTTGTACGAGTCTTTGCCCGCGATCTTGAGGCTCGCCGGGATGAGCACCGCCGCCGCGAGCACGCCGCCCGCGAGCATCTTGAGGTGATGAGGCGCCATCCGCTTGTGCTTGACCACGTAGAAGCCCGCGACCGCGAGCCACCCGATCACGGTGAGCCCCGGGAACACGCGCAAGAGGCCGGCGTACACCATGGACGCGCCCGCCAGCATGAACCAGCGCCTCCGCGCGAGGCACGCCGCGAGGACCATGTAAAAGATCCAGTCTTGCCTCAAGAACGCGCCGCCCGTCCAATAGAACGGCGCCGACGCCTGACAGCCCCAGAGCACCGCGCCCACCGCCGCCACGCGCCAGCCGAAGGCCCAATAGAGCGCCGCGAACATGCCGAGCAGGTACGCGACGTCGATCATCGCGAGGATCTGCGCCCAAATGACCTTGCCGATGATCGGCAACATGAACTTGGTGCCCGCCGGGTTGACCGAGGCCAAGATATACCCCGCCACCGTCCACACCGGAGGTGGGTTATATCCATGGTCCTTTTGCATGTCCTCCCAATATTGCTTGTCGGAGGCGAGGCGGAAGAACTTGACGTCGCGTTTGTACTCGTCCCAGCGCGCGGGCGCGAAGCTCTTCTTGCACTCTTCGGGGTGCGCGAGCACCTCGGTGACGGGCATGAGGAGGTTGTCGCCGCCGAGGTTGCGGATCTTCTTGTCGGGGTGCCGGACCTCGCGCGACATGTCGAGGCGCATCCGCCGAGAGGGGTTGTCCTCGTCGGGCTCGTCGACGAAGCCGAGCTCGTCTTGGGCGATGACCGAGCACTTGTAGAGGCCGTCATACCCCATCTCGCGGAAGTACTTGGCCCCCATGTAATAATGATATTGGTCCCAGCGGTGATAATACTTGGGGTAGCCGTACCGGAACGCGTTGAAGTACGCGATGATGGCCGCGACCGCGAGCGTGAGGCCCACGAAGCGCTTCCACCGCTCCGAGATCGGGCGCTTCATGCCCTCTCGGTGCTGCTCGTAGAAGACGGCGCCGGCCGCGCACACAGCGATGAACGCTTTGCCGAACCCGACCCCGCGCTCGTAGTCATCGACCATCCGGCCGAGGCCCCAGATCGCGCCGGCGGCGCCGGCCAGGATCATCACATAGCGGAAGACGACCCGGGTGCTCCCGGTGAGCGATCGATCGCCCACGTAAAAGCCGCCGAAGAAGACAGCGAGCGCGACGAGGGCATAGGCGATGTTGGAGAACTGTGCGCTGGGGTTCATCGCGGGCGAAGCTGAGCCCGGTCGCGGTGGTCCGAGGCCGTCCCGGGCAAGCGCGATCGAGCAAAGGTGTGCGCCACCTTAGGCTGAGCCGCTTCGTGGCGCAACGGCTGCGGCTCGCGCGCTATCTCTGCGGGCGACGCACCCGCTGCGCCTCGGCAAATGCAGGGTGTTTCGCGTGGCGTTCGTCTTGCGATGCCCTTTCGTCATGGCGTCCCAATCTCCTCTCAAGGTCTCGGTCCTCATGGCTTCCCCCGTCGCGGCGGTGTCGGTCGACACGCCGCTCGACGCCGCCTACGAGGTGATGGTCGAGCGAGGCGTCTCCGCGCTCCCCGTGGTCGACAAGGAAGGTCGCGCGGCAGGCGTCGTCTCGCGCACCGACATGCTCCGCGTAGGGAGGCTCGAGCCCGCGTCGCTCGCGGGCGTTCGTCCGCTCGAATTGCCGAGCGACGCGGTCTCGATCCACATGCACGCGGGCGTGGTCGTCCTGCCGAAAGAGGCGACCATGCGCGAGGCGGCGACGCTCATGGTCGATCACAAGATCCATCGCGTGTACATCGAAGAGGCCGGCAAGCTCGCGGGCGTCGTGAGCACCGAAGAGGTGCTCCTCGCGCTCCGTACGCTCCGCATCCTCACGCCGCTGCGCGAGGTGATGAGCTCGCCGGTGCTCACGATCGCGGACACGGCGACGCTCGCGGACGCCACCGCGCGCCTCGATCACACGCACGTGACCGGCCTCGCCGTGGTCGACGGCGAGGGCTATCCGGTCGGGATGTTCGGCCAGATGGAAGCCCTGCTCGCGCGCGACCTGCCCGCGACGACCAAGGTCGACGAGGTCATGAGCTACGCCATGTTGCGCGAGCGGCCCGACGCGCGCGCGTACCGCGCGGCGGCCCACGCGTACGAGACCCGCGCGCGCCGCGTGCTCGTCATGGACGATCGCACACTCCTCGGCGTGGTGACCGGGCTCGATTTCGCGCGTGTGCTCGCTACCGCGTGAATCGCGACCGCCTGAGCCGCTCTCTCATCAAACGCTGTTGCTGATCGGCTGTGCGGTGATATGGTGGTCGAGCCTGCGTGAGGAGCGCTCGCTCCGGGATGGTCCCGCTCAGGAGTCACACCTGGGCCCGCGTAGGTAGAACAGGCCTACGAGCATGGGCTCGTAAGCTCTTCATCGAACACCCCCAACACCGGCTCCTTGGTGAGCACGGCCCGGGGTTGCCGGCACGCCGGAGGAGGGATGGGCATATGCGTAATTCCAGTGGCTCTCGACCGGAGGCTGGAACCGCCTGACCTCGCCCGATGAAGTCCGCTCCCCCCGCCACACGGAAGTGACCTTCGCGGTCTCTTCCCACGTGCGGAGAGCGGGCGAGGCGCCGATGAAAGGCCGCCTCACCCACAAGGGATGATCGGGTCGTAGGCCTCCGATGAGGCCCGGAGACGGGCCGGGTGCCAACAAGCGCACCCGGCCCGTTTTTTCTTTGTTTTGGGCGAGAGCCGGGCACCATCGCCGCTCATGGGTGATTGGATTCGGCTCCGCGCAACGGACGGTTGCTCCCTCGATGCTTATCGCGCGGATCCCCCCGAAGGGCCGACGAGCGTGGGCCTCGTCGTGGTGCAAGAGATCTTCGGCGTAAACAAGCACATTCGCGCCGTGTGCGAGGGCTTCGCGCGCGAGGGCTACCACGTGATCGCGCCCGCGCTCTTCGATCGCGCCGAGGCGAACGTCGAGCTCGACTACACGCCCGAGAGCACGCCGCGTGGCCGCGCGCTCCGCGCGCAGATCGGCTGGGACGCGCCGCTCCTCGACATCGACGCGGCCATCGCCGAGCTCCGGCGATCGTGCGGCAGCGTCGGCGCGGTGGGCTTTTGTTGGGGCGGGTCGCTCGCGTTCTTGGCCGCCGCGCGGCTCGACGTGAACGCGGCCGTCGCCTATTACGGCGGGCAAATCGTGCAGTTCTTGGGCGAGGCGCTGACGAGGCCCGTGATGATGCACTTCGGCGCGTCGGACCCGCTCATCGTCGATGCCGATCGCGCGAAGATCCGCGCCGCGTACCCCGACGCGATCATCCACGAATACCCGGCCGGGCACGGCTTCAACTGCGATGAGCGCGACGGCTTCGACGCGTCGTGCGCGAAGCTCGCGCGCGAGCGCACGATCGCGTTCTTGGCCGATCACCTCTATCGAGGCTGATCCGAGGGCGCTTCCTTCAGCGCTTCGCCTGCGGCTCGTCGTCGTCGTCGTCCATGTCGGCGCCTTCGGCCGCGAGCGCGTGCTTGGCGAGGCGATAGCGGAACGAGCGGAACGTCACGCGGAGGAGCTTGGCCGCGGCCTTTCGCACGCCGCCCGTGCGCGCGAGCGCTTGCAGGATGAGCCTGCGCTCCACCTCGCTCAGGACCTCGTCGAGCGCGCAGCCCTCGGGCGGGAGATCCGCGAGCGCGGGCGCGGGGCTCGCCGAGAGGCCCGACACCGCGGCGGGCAAATCACCGAGGCCGATGGCGGGGCTCGACGCGAGCGCGACCGCGCGCTCCATCATGTTCTCGAGCTCGCGCACGTTGCCCGGGAAGGCGTACGCGTCGAGCGCGCGCTGCGCGTCGGCCGTGAGCCCGCGCACGTCCTTGCCCATCTCGCTCGCGAAGCGCCGCACGAACTTGTCGGCGAGCCGCCCGACGTCCCCCGGCCTGTCGCGCAGCGCCGGCAGCTCGACGCGGATCACGTTCAGCCGGTAGTACAAATCCTGCCTGAATTTGCCTTGTTTTACGTCCTCCTCGACGTCGCGGTTGGTCGCCGCGAGCACGCGGACGTCGACCGGGACCTCGACCCCTGCGCCCACGGGCCGCACCTTCTTCTCTTGCAGGACGCGCAGCAGCTTCACCTGCAACGGCGCGGGCAGCTCGCCGAT
>CAYTJL010000284.1:0-11447 GCA_964437785.1 uncultured Polyangiaceae bacterium | reverse complement strand
CGCCGGTCATCGGGTTGCAAATGCCCACGTCGTGACAGGCATCTTGCGCCGAGCAGACAACCGCGCTCCCACCGACGCACATGCCCGCCTGGCAAGCGTCGTTTTGCGTGCACGCGTTGCTGTCGTCGCACGGCGTGCCGTTGGGCTTGCCGCCGCAGCCAAAGGCGTCCAGCAGCTTGCCGACGTCGAGCGAGCCCCATCCGGTCGCGAGATCGAAGCCCGGTTGAACGGCGAAGCCGGCGACGCCGCCCGCGAGCCCCGCGGGGCCGGGGGTGCTGTTGTTGCAGAGGCTCGGGAGCGAGGTGCAGCTCGCGACGCCGCTCGTCGCCACGGTCACGTCGTGGAACACGGCGCTCGCCGAAGGATCGTTGGCGAGGCCGTACAAGATAGGATTGAAGTTGCCTTGAGGCTGGCCGAGCTTCTCGTTGAGGAGGGCCATGACCCCGGCCATCGAGGGCGTCGACGCGGAGGTGCCGCCCACCGCGACGAACCCGCCCATCGCGCAATCGGCGCCGATGAACGCGAGGCAGATATAATATCCGTTGTGCCCGGAGCCCGAGAACGAGAGATCGGGCGTGTCGCGGAAGCCGTCGGCCGGCACGCCGAGGCCCGTTTGCCATGATGGCTTGGCGATGACGCCGCTCACCCCGCCGCCGGTCGACGCGAGCTGGGTGTTGTTGCTGCCGTTGAGCGGCTCGTTCCACGCGCCCTCGGGGATGTAGCTCAACGCGGATCCGAGCGACGGCGAGTTGACCGGGCTCCAATAGAGGTTCGGATTCGCGGTGTCGTTGAATTGAGTGCCCCCCACGCAGGTCACGTTGCCGCTCGCGCAAATGTAGTTCGTGTTCGGGGACGAAGACGCGGGCGGAGGCTGCGAGTGGTCGGCGCACCCGGCGGCGCCCGCGTCGCCCGACGAGACGAACACCGACATGCCCTGCGCGGCGGCCTGCGCAAAGAGGGAGTCGGCGAGCGTGACCAGCGTCGACCCCGCGAGCTGCTCGCAGAGCCCGAAGCTGATGCTCACGATGGGAGCGAGGTTTTGGTTGATCGTGTATTGGGTCGCGATCACCACGCCATCGAGCAGCGAGAGAGGGGGAGTCCCGCTCACGACCAGATCGAGCGTGGCTCCGGGCGCGACGCTGCCTGCGCGCGTCACGTCGAGCGTCGCCTCGACCTGATCGCCGTCTTGCGTGCTCCCCGGGTCGATGCCCGAAGGAGGGATGATGACGTTGGGGAGGTGGACCGGGACCCCGGTGGTCTGAAAGAACTGCGTGATGTCGCTCTCGTCGACGCGCGATCGACCGATGATGGCGATGGCTTGTCCGGCGCCCGTCAAACCCGCGCTGAAGGCCGCGTTGACGTTGTAAATCGTCGCGAAATCGGCCGGCGCCAAGAAGTGCTCGGCGCCGGAGGTGAGCTGAGGAGTCGGGGCGTCGAGACGCTTGTGGAGCGGCCTCGCGAGCGCGGTCGAGAGCCCGGCGACGACCTTGACGTTGCCCGCGATCGCCATGGGGACCGTGGGCTCGACGAGCGGCGCCACGCGGCGCTCCCCGTCCACTTCGAAGTGATGCAGCTCGGTCGCGAGCGCCGCGCTCCACGCGGCGACGGTGCCGCTCGCGCTGATCCAGCCGCGGCTCCGCGCGATCTCGTCGACGGTGATACCGTGTTTGGCGAGCCACGAGGTCACCGCGCCAACGTCGGCGAGGGAGGGGCCGAAGCGATTCGCCAGCTCCTCGGGGGTGACAAAGCGCTTGTAGTCCTTTGCGCCCGGCGTGTGCTGCGCGGCGAGCAGATCGCGCAAAGCACCTTCTTGCTCGGGGGTCCGGGCGAGGAGCAGCGTCACCCTCTCGATGCGTTGGTCTCCGGGGAGCGCGCCCGTGTCGAGCGCGCGTCCGACCCAGCCGGGGACGTGGCTGCCCAGCTCGACGCGCGCGTCCTGCGGTGATGGGCTGTCGTCGGGGCCGAGGCTGCACGCGGCGAGCGGGAGCGCGAGGGAGAGCCACGCTGCATGTCGCTGCGCGGCCCACGTCGATCGCCGGCCTTGATGGAATCGACGCCGAGGTGCCATGTGGCCTTCGTTGCCCGCGCGCTCCCGGTTATTCACGCACGTTCCCTGAGGTGAGGCTCAATACGGGGTGCGGACGCAATCGTACGTGAGCACGATGGGCTGCCCGGTGTCGATGACGTCGAAGTCGGTGGGTTGGATGGATGACAGATCGTACGAGTCGTTGAGGAGCCCGTCCCATTTGGCCTGCGTGAAGCGATCGCTCTGCGCGGTGAGCGCGATGTTGCCGCCGTCGGCGAGCGCCATCCCGTACTTTTGAAGGGCCCTCGCGACGACGCGCGCGCCCTCGGTGGGCAGCGTGTCGAGCGGGAAATCGGCCCGGAGCCGCCAGCGCGAGCCATACACGGGCGCTTGCGGAGGCCCGCTCGGCCCGCCCGCGTGGGTGCCGGGATGGATGTAATAGCCGTCGCGCATCCGCGCGTTGGGCAAGATGAAGCGAATGGCGTGCGCGACCTCGCCGGCCGCGACCTCGTCCGCGGAGAAGAGCAGAGGCGCGATGGGGAAGCCCGCGGCGTCCGCGCTCGAGCACTGCTCGCCGCGGCCCTCGGGGCCATACACACGTGTCATGTCCCACGCCGCGAGGCAGCCGCCGAAGAACGTGCCCCCAACGATGTTGGCCCGCCACATCTCGTAAAGGCGATGATCGGAGTCGCTCCGCACGATGAGGTGACAGTCACCATCGTTGTCGCACGAATACCCCAGCTCGCCTTCGAGCGCGCCGCCCGGCGGGATCGGCACAGGCACGTTGTCGCAGTCGGGATCGTAGAAGTCGCCCGTGGGCTCGAAGGTCTGAAACGGCGCGTCCGGGCCCGCGTTCAGCACCTCGATCGAGAAGTCGATCCGCATCTCGCCCGTGCCCCAACCGCCGTTGTCTTCGAGCCATTGCGTGACCGTGGCCGAGTCCTGCGCGACAGGGGCGTTCGAGATGTCTTGGTACATCCACGCTCCGCCCGGAAAATAAGCCCCTTTGGGCGCGATGGGCCCGCCGCCCGAGCTGCTGCTGCCGGAGGAAGACGACGAAGCGCCGCCCGTCCCCGAAGAGGACGACGAAGCGCCGCTCCCACCCGAGCCTCCACCGCCGCACGCCGGCGCCGCTGCGAGGACGAGGAGGACCGAAGAAAGATAAAAAGCGCGGTTTTGCATGGCCCGACGATATCGCTCCTCGCCGGGGATCGAAAGCGAAACATAGGCGATGAAAGGCTCCGAACCGGACATCGTATTTGCTGCGGCGACCGCGCGGGCGTAGGGGAAGAGGCATGCTCCGCGAAGGAGATCCGCTGCCCGACGCGGTCCGGGATCTGTCGGTCACGGCGCGGGACGGCGCGCGCGTCGCGGTGAGATCTCTCTTCGCCGAGGGCCCGGCGCTCGTGGTGCTGCTCCGCCAATTCGGGTGTGTGGGCTGCTCCGAGCAGGTTCATGGCCTCTTGCCGAGGCTCGCGGAGCTCTCCGCGCTCGCGGTGCGTGTGGTGCTCGTCGCGTCGAGCCCGCACGAGCACATCCAAGCGTTCATCGACGAGCGCGGGCTCGCGGGCCACGCGGTCGAGGTCGTGGCCGATCCCGCGCTCGATCTGTATCGCGCGCTCGACTTGCCACGATCGTTTTGGGCGACGCACGGCCCCTCGGCGCTCGTCGGGTTTTTGCGCGCGGTGACGCACGGCCACACGCCCGGACGGCAAGACGGCGACGCGTTCCAACAAGGCGGCGCGGTGCTCCTCGACGATCGCGGCGTCGTGCGCTGGATCCACAGGAGCCACAGCATCGCCGATCACGCCGACCCGTCGGACGTGATCGAGGCCGCGCTCGTGCTGCGATCCGAGGCGGCGATCAACGTTCCATGAGCGCGCTCTGAAAATCGATCGAGGTGATCGACACCTCGCGGACGGCCTCGATCCATCGCCGCGCGGGCGCGCGCAGAGGCAGGTTGATCGCGGCGCCGGATCGGATGGCGACCTCGATCGCGAGCGGGATTCGCCCGCGCATCGAGCCCTCGGCGAGCGCTTTGTGGACGACCTCGCCGCTCATGATCGCGCCGCCGAGGTAGCGCTTTTTGCGGTCGAAGCGCGCGCGCTCCGCGCTCCAAAATCCCTCCGTGGCCTTCGCGTCGAGCCTTGGCAAGAGCAGCTCGGCGACCGGGATCGGAGCCTCGCTGCCGTCGTCGCCGGGGAGCGGCGCGCCGAGATACGGCGGCGCGATCGGCAGCCCCGTGATGGTGACGAACGCTTCGCCCGCGAGCTTGCCGAGGGCAGCGTCACCGAGGAGCGGGAGGCACGCCTCGGCCGCCGCGGGCCGCCCGCTCGCGCCCAGCGCGACGATCGCGAAGGGCGCGATCTCGGGCCGCGCGAGCGCCGCCACGAGATCGTCGATCGCGCGCGGATCCGCGGACATCCCTTGGAGGAGCAGCGCCTCGCGCGCCACCTCGCCGTGCGCGCCGGAGGCCGCGTCGATGCACGCCGCGCGTGCGCCCGTGTGCCCGAGCGCGAGCGCCGTGACCAGCACCTCACCGCGCGCGCGGAGCGCCGGTGCCGCGAGCGCTTCGCCCACGCGATCGATCGCGCCTCGATCGCGGGCGATCCGCGTCGCGCGCATGACCGCGTCGACGAGCGCCGGATCATCGTTTGGGCTCACCGCGCCGAGCGCGTGGAGCGGCAGCTCACCGCGCGCCGCGAGCACGTCGATCGCGACGGCGCGCGCGGCGGGGGCCGCGTCTACGCGATCGACGGTCGCCGCGAGCGCCGCCGCCGCTCCCGGCGGGCACGAGACGTCGAGCGCGCGACCGATCGAAGCGGCTGATTCGCCGAGCGCGAGCGCGCGCATCACCTCGTCATCGCGGCCGCTATCGAGGAGCGCGAGCGCAGCGGCCGACGCGCGCGGTCCGCCCTCTGCGAGCGCAGGGACGAGCCGCTTCGAAGCGACGCTCGGGCCCGCGGAGGCGAGCGCGTCGATCACCGCGAAGAGCCTCTCCTCCGGCCCGCGGGCGAGCGACGCGGGCGAATAGCGCGGCGAGACCGAGCACTCCTCCCAGCGCTCCCAAAGGAGCTCGGCCTCGTCGAGCTGCTCGTCGACGACGTCCCAGAGCACGTAGCTCACGGCGCACCTCGATCGTCGATGAAGCGCTCAGGGATGGGCGGCAGCTCTTCCTTCGGCTCACGCCGCGGCGGCGCGCAGAGCTCAGGCACGATCCCCGCGTCGCGCACGAGCGTGCTCACGCCGCGCCACGACGCGAGCCGGACGAGACCGATGAGATCCACGAAGAGCCATCGTTCACCGGCGTACAACGGCGTAAACGACGGCGAACGCCGCGCGGCGACGATCGCTTCGAGCGCCTCGTCGAAGGCCGCGCGATCCGCGCGCGCGATCGCGGTCATCGCGCTCACCTCGGCCGCGCGCGACGGCGCCGCCCGCGCGAACGCCGCCACGGCGCGCGCCGCGTCGTCGTTCGCCAACACGAGCGCGCGCAGCGCCTCGCCGCGCGCCCCTTCGGCGCTCGGCGCAGCAGGCCTCGGCGCCTCGTTCGCGACGCCGATCGCGAGCGCGCCGTAGCCCGCGGCGAGCGCCTCATCGAGCGCGATTGCGGCCGAGAGCAGCGACGGATCGAGGATCTTCGCGCCTTTGGCCACGCACGCGAAGAGCCTCCGCCGCGCGCTCGCCGCGGTCGCGAGGTGCTCGTGGAAGCCGTCCAGATCGGCGCTCCCCAGCACGCCCAACACCGCGAGGATCCGGCTCGATCGCGCGAGATCCGCGGTCCCGCGCGCGAGCGCGCCGGCGCCGTCGCCTTCGAGCCGGAGCAGAGCTTCGCGGCGGATCTCCTCGGCCTCGCGCACCTCGCGGGCGATCGCGTCGAGCGAGGTGACGTCTCCGCGCGCCATCACACGACCACGATGATGGGGCCTTGGAGGACCGCGCTCGGCGGCGTGTTCTTGTTGTTGTGGAGCGTCATGTCGAGCGCGCGCACCACCTCTTTGCCCTCGAATTTGACGTCGAACGAATAGAGCGTGAACTCGATCTTGTTCTTGATGGTCCCGCTCGCGACGCCGCCGATCGAGCCCGCTTCGTCGCCTGTCGAGGGCATCCACGAAGAGTCTTTGACGCACACCGGGTTCCCGTCGCACGTCACCTGCGTGGTGCCGCTCACCGTGTTCGACGACATCCCGTTGTTGGGATACGGGATGGGCACGGGCGACGGCGCGGCCGGCGTGGTGCACGTGTCGGGGAACGCGATCGCGGTGCCCATGCTCGACGCGTGGACCACGCTCAGACTGTTGACGCCCACGGTGACCGGCATCGCTACGCTCCTTCCCTCGCGCGGACGATCGCGCTCCCGCGCAGCCCTCGATCCGACGATCCCACCACGATCGCGCCGCGCGTCTCCGCGTATCCCCGCGCCATCGCGCGCGCGAGCACGACCATCCCCACAGCGGCCGACGCCGCGCCCGTGTCGCCGATCGACGACGCCGGGTGCCACACGCGCGGCGACGGCTTGCCCGCGAACGCCCGCGCGATCAGGTAGCTGAGCTCCTCGGATCGGTACACCTCGCCGTTCACGTCGCTCGCGATGATCCCGATCTCGCCGCCGCCGGCGATCGCCCTGCGCGTCGCGGCGGTGAGCCCGGTCGCGTCGCAGGGATCGTCGGTGTCGATCGTCACGGGCTCGCGCGCCGTCGAGGGCGCGTCGATCGTCGCGAGGATCGCGGCGCCGCGGGCGCGCGCGCGATCGGCGGGCTCGACGCGCACGAACGCGGCCGCCTCGCCCGGGATGAGCCCCACCGCGCGATCGCCGGTCTTGAGCCTGCCCGCCGCGTGGAGCGCGTGGAGCGTCTCCGCCGCGAGGAGCGAGTCGACGCCGCCCACGATCGCCGACGGCACGCGCCCCGACGCGATCTCGTCGCGCGCTTCGGCGAGCGCCGCGATCGCGCCCGCGTGGCCGAGCGGGAACGTCTTGGTCTTGGCGGCGAGGCCGGGCACGTCGCACGCGCGCTCGAGGCGCGCGCCGATCTCCTTCTGCGCGCGCGGATCCGCGCCGGCCGATCCCTCCTCGGCGAGCGCGACGTAGAGGCCGCCTTGGGTCACGTCGCGCGCCGTGATCGCAGCGCCCTCGATGAGATCCGACAGCGCGGAGGACGCGAGCCGCGTGAGCCTGCCGAGCCCGCTCGTCCCGCTCGTCACGCCGCTCACCGCGCTCACCTTGAGGATCTCGTCCGCGCCGTCGCGTTGGATCAACGGGTGGGACGCTTCGAAGAAACGCGCGAAATTGGCGCGGATCGCGGCGCACGCCGGGCCCGCCGATCCGCCCGCGGGCGTCATCATCCCGATCGCGGTGATCGCGAGCGCGCTCACGCCGCGACCTCCGCGACCGCGCGCTCCACGTCATGTACGCGCCGATGTACACGAAGCGCGGCGCGGTACGTCGCGGTCAACGTGCCCTCGTCGGCGTCGATCGCGAGCGTGTCGAACGTCGCGCGGATCTGCGTCGCGCCTCGGCCGCGCATGCGCACGCGCATCGCGATGCTCTGCTTGGGCAGCGTGAAGCGGAGCGCGCCGTGCTCGCTCACGCCGCTGATCACGACGCGCTCCCCGCCCTTCAAGAACCCTTCGATCTGCTGATCGACGGGGGCCGCGTTCCAGAAGCGTCGTTGAAAATCGAGCGGAAGACGGGGCGCGCGCTCCTCGCGGTGGCGATCGTCGAAGGTGCCCGCGAAGCTCCGGCGCGGCATCCAGCTCGGCGCGACGGGCCCGAAGCTCATGGGCGCCGGGCGATCGCCGGGCGACGTGATCGGGCTCGACGGATCTTCGAGGTTCGGAAGCGCCGCGCCCTCGATCGCGACGAGGCCTGCGCCCACGGGGTTTCGAGGATCGCTCTCGTTGGGATTCACCGAGCGGTCGGTGCCCCCGAACGCGCGCTCGTAGACGAGCGGCATACGATCGAAGGGCTTGGGCGCCGAGGGCGAGAGGCCGCCCACCGACGATCGCCAGACGCGATCGCCCACGACGCGCGCGCTCTTCTTCCACGCGCCGATCTCGACGCTCACCATCATCTCATCGGCTTTGCCGCGCTCGGGGCGGGCGTGCCCGGCGAGCAGGACGTCGGCCGCCGCTTTGCCCACCACGGCCTGCGTGTCGCAAAGCATGCTGCTCACCGCGGGATCCGCGCGATAGAGGGGATCACGCGCGATGGGCTTGCCCGCGACGGGCACGAGCGCGCCTTCGCCGCGGGGCATGCGATAGGTGGCCTCCACGACCATTACGAGGTTCATGGCCCCCTCTTCGTCGAGGAGCAGGAGATGCTCCGCCGCAAAGGGGGTCTCATTCTCGAACCCTTGGAAGGCCATGCGGGGCGATACTCTCACGAAAGCCTTCGCTCGCCCATGAAGCACCTCATCCACGTCGCCAACGTCCTTTTGCTGATCTCGTTCCTCGTGGCCGACATCGTCTGGCTGCGCCTGCTCAACGTGGCGGCGGGCGTCGCGTTCATCGCCTTCCTCTCTGCGTCGCCGCCCATCTCGTGGGCTGGGATCGGCTGGAACGCGCTCTTTCTGAGCATCAACGTGGTGCAGATTTATCGGCTCTTCATGGAGCGCAGGCCGGTGCGCTTGTCCCCGCGTGAGCTCGAGCTCCACGCGCTCGCGTTCCGCACGCTCACGCCGCGCGAGTTTCTCCGCGTGCTCGCGGCGGGCACGTGGGAGGACGCGAAGGCGGGCGCGACGCTGGTCCACGAGGGATCGGCGCTCGATCGGCTGCTCGTGATCTGCGCGGGCGCGGCGGACGTCGTCGCCGGCGGGGCGAGCGTCGCGAAGCTCGGGCCCGGACAGCTCGTAGGCGAGATGGGGTTTTTGACCGGCGCCCGCGCGTCCGCGTCGGTGGTGACCGCCGAGGAGACTCGCTATTTCGCCCTCTCCACCGCTTCGCTCAAAGCCCTCTTCAAGAAGCACCCAGATCTGCGCGCCGCGCTCCAGGCGGTGATCGGGAGTGATCTCGTGAGCAAGCTCCAGCGCAAGGCCCTCACCCCCCGGCCCCCTCTCCCGCGGGCGGGAGAGGGGGAGATGAGTCGATAAGCCCTCTGACTCCCCCTCTCCCGTTTACGGGAGAGGGGGCCGGGGGGTGAGGGTTTGCTCGCTCCTAAACGCGCGCGACGCCCGCCGCTGGAGCGGCAGCACCACCGCGAGCAAGACCACGTTGAGCACGCAGAAGCGATACACCATGTAGAGGTCGGGCCTGCCGATGGCCACGAAGAGGCCCATCCCGAACATGAGCCCTCCCAGACCGAACAACGAGGCCAAGATACGCATCGGCGCCCGCCCATAACGAACGTAGACAGCCGCCCTCCGCGCGTCGAACGCCGGCGCCTCGGAGAGCCGGTGATACGTCTGCGGGTCGAACCGCACGAGCACCCTCCGCTGCGTCGTCAAATAAGCCACGTTGAGCGCGTGGACCATCCGCTCGAAGAGGCTCGATCCGAGGGGCGCGCCGGTCACGTCCTCCAGATCTTCGGCGTCGTGGAAGCCTGGCAACGTGAGGCGCAGATAGACGTTCTTTACGTGATCGTAAATCGTCGTGTGCATTTGGCTCGTGTAGATGGTGAGCAAACACGCGACGACCGAGCCCGCGCCCATCCACCATGGAGTCGGGTGCAGGGTGTAGGTCATATAGGTGACGCCGACGGCCGCGCAGACGCCGCCGACCGTGTCGGCCGCTCCGTCGATGGCGCGGCCGAAGGCCGAGGACGTGCCGCGGAGCCGCGCGAGCTGGCCGTCGGCGCAGTCGAGGATCTGCGAGAGCATCATGCAGAGGCCGCTCGCGATGTGCCTTTGCGGGTTGGGCAAAGGCAAGAACAAGATCACGCCCGACGCGATGGCCGAGAGCATCGATAAGCCCGTCACGTGGTTGGGCGTGAGCGGCGAGCGCTCCAGCGCCTTGGCGACGACGTACGCGATGGGGCGGTGAAACCACGTGTCGATGGGCTCATCGACGTCGCGCGGCTTGAGCGTCGAGCGGTAATCCGCCCAGAACGATGAGCCCTGCGCTCCCCCCGTCTCCAAAGGAGCGCCCTCGGGCACGGTCACTTGCCCTGGGAGGACTCGAACCTTCGCAGCTCGCGGTCGCCCGCGGACGCGATGTACGCGAGCGACATGCTGGTCAACATGAAGACCACCGCGCAGATGGCGGTGAGCCGCGTGAGGAAGTTGCCCGCGCCGCGACCGCCGAAGACCTGGGTGCTCGCCCCGCCGAGGGCGCCCATCCCGCCGGCGCGCCCCTGCTGGAGCAGCACGACCAGGATGAGGAACAGGCACGCGACGATGTGAAGGACGCTGAGGAGGGTTTGAATCATAAAAACGTTGCCTGTCTTGAGCGGGACGCGCGTTCTACCGCTGTTTCGCGGATAGCGCCAGCCCCGCGCACGATCCGTTGATCAGCTCGCGGCCTTGGGAGATGCGACGCGCACGGCGGCCTCGGCGATCTTGGCGAAGCCCGCCGCGTCGAGCGACGCGCCGCCGACGAGCGCGCCGTCGATGTCGGCCTGCGAAAGGAGCCCCTCGGCGTTGTCGGCCTTCACGCTGCCGCCGTAGAGGACGCGCGTCTTGTCGGCGAGCTCTTCGCTCACCTGCGCCAAGAGGCCGCGGATCATCGCGTGGACCTCCTGCGCGTCCTCGGGCCTCGCCACCTTGCCGGTGCCGATGGCCCACACGGGCTCGTACGCGATCACGCCGAAACCAGGCTGCTTCGCGAGCTCTTCGAGGAACGCGCGCACCTGCCGCTCGACGACCGCGAGCGTCGCGCCCTCTTCGCGCTCGGCGAGCGTCTCGCCCACGCACGCGATGGGGCGGAGACCGGCGGCCATCGCGGCCGCGACCTTGCGCGCGATCATCTCGTCGGTCTCGCCGAAGATGTGCCGCCGCTCGCTGTGGCCGAGCACGACCCACGTGGCGCCTGCGTCGAGCAGCATCGGGCTCGACACCTCGCCGGTGAACGCGCCCGACGCCTCGTGGTGCATGTTCTGAGCGCCGGTCGCGACCTTGCTCTTTTGCTCTTCGAGCTCGTGCGCGACAGCGGCGATCGCCGTGAACGGCGGGATCACCAGCACGTCGACGCCGTCCATGTCTTTGACGGCGGCGGCGACCGCGGACGCGAGCGGGCACGAGTCGCGACCGCCCGCGTTCATCTTCCAGTTGCCCGCGATGAGCGGCCTTCGTGACGGATTCATTCGATCCCCTCCGCGACGCGCAGCGCTTCGACGCCGGGCAGACGCTTGCCTTCGATGAGCTCGAGCGACGCGCCGCCGCCCGTCGAGATGTGCGAGAAGGCCTTGGCGACGTCGTCGCCCGCGACCTTCACGGCCGCCGCGCTGTCGCCGCCGCCGACGACGGTGAGCGCGAGCCGGTTGTCGGCC
>CAYTJL010000283.1:9425-11530 GCA_964437785.1 uncultured Polyangiaceae bacterium | reverse complement strand
GTCGAGGTCGAGGTCGAGGTCGAGGTCGAGGTCGAGGTCGAGGTCGAGGTCGAGGTCGACAGTCGAGGTCGACAGTCGAGGTCGACAGTCGAGGTCGAGGTCGAAGGTCGAGGTCGAAGGTCGACAGTCGAGGTCGACAGTCGCTCACCTCACGCAAGGCTCTTTGCGCGCCGCAGCGATCGCCCTTCCACCGCTGCACGTCTGATAAGCAACAACCCGCGCGCCGATCTTCCCTTCCCCCTCGCACGCTCCCGGCCTATCCGACCCCGGCACCGCCAAACCATCCGTCTCTCGATAGCACGGTCCCTCTGCGGGCCACGGCCCGCTGATCCTCTTCCCCTCCGGCCACTCCCTGCATATCCTATCTTCGCACCCGTGCTTCCCCTCCGTCGCGCAGAAGTTATCTTTCGGCGGCTCACACGGGGAGCAGTTGAAGAGCGCGAGGATGGTGGCATCCGGCGCGGAGCAATCCGTATGGCACCCAGGCACGCCGCGCCGGACTTGGCAAACCCCCTTATCCAACGTGAGCACCCCCGCATCGACGTTCTGGCACGTTGTCACGAGCGTGCGGTCCGTCCCCGTAGCGTTGCACCGATGCACGTTCCCTTCGAAGCAGTGGAGCGCGTTCGGCGTGCACTCCCTCGCGGCGCACCTCCCGTCTTTACACTGTTTGCCCTCCGCAGAGCAATCGGTGGTGGTCTGAAGGCTGCCATCGTCCCCACAAACCGCGACGAAGCGATCGTCTTTGCACACCGGGAGTGATCCGGGAGCGCACGCGACACATGCAAAGCCGCGATACGTCAGCGCGCATCGCGTCCCCCTCTTGCACACCGTCGTGCACGTGAGCGGGACTTCGGCGGAGGGCGATGACGAGGGCGATGACGGGACGACGCTCGGGGGCGCGACGATCGCGGGCGAAGGCGGCGCGGGTCGATCCGGCGAGCAGCACCCCGAACGCGGTGAGGACGCGCACGCGAACAAAAGAACGGGCCCCAAGGCCGGTGCGATCGCGCGGAGGCGCATGCCTGAAGGACACATGAAAAGCGCGAACGAAGCAAGACAGCATTCTCTCCACGTATCGACGCCGGCCCCGCGTTGTGGCAAGAGCGGGCTTCACCCTTCCACGCATGGAGACGCGGGGAGAGAGCGCTTATCTATGAACGTCGTCATCACGGGAGGAAATCGCGGCATCGGGTTGGCCGTCGCGCGGCTCCTGCGCGGAGACGGCCACGACGTGATCCTCGGGTGTCGCGAGCCCTCCTCCGCGCCTCCCGGGTTTCATGCGCTCCCGCTCGATCTCGCGTCGCCCGCGTCCGTCACCGCGTTCGTGGCCGCGCTCGCCGATCGGCGCACAGACGTGCTCGTCAACAACGCAGGTGCCATGTTCGCCGCGCGCGCGCTCACCCCCGCGGGCGTGGAGCGAACGCTCGCTGTCAATTGCGTCGGACCCATGCAGTTGACAGAGATGTTGAGGCCAACACGCATCGTCAACGTGGTCACGTCGCCGCTCGGAAGCGTCGATCTCGACGATCTCACGTGCTCTCGCTCCTTCAGCACCATGTCCGCCTACCTGCGCGCGAAGCTCGCGATGATGCACGTCGGTCGGGCGTGGGCCGCGGAGGGCAAGCACGTGACGAGCGTACACCCGGGGATGGTCAAGACTCCCATGCTCGACGCGCCCGGGCTCGGCGGCGGCATCATGCGGTATGTCGTCCCCCTCTTGCACCCATTCGCCGCCGCGCCCGAGATCCCCGCCCGCGCGATCCATGCGTTGATCGTCGACGAAGGCGCCGGCGACACGCTCTTTCATCGCGAGCGTCGCGTCGAATGGCCGCGCAAGCTCCGTGATCGTGAGCGCAACACGCTGGTCACCGCGCGTCTGCGCGCGCTCGCTGCGTCCTCGTGAGAGGCGCGCTCAGCCCCAGCCGATGGCCACGGTGCTCACCATCATGTCCTCCATCACCTCGATGCTCGAGAGCTTGAAGACCGCCGTTTCGTCGCTCATGAGCACGAACAAGCACAACGCTGCTTCGGTGGCGCCGAGCTCCTTCGCGTGACGCGCCGCCTGCACCTTCTCCTCGTCGAGCGCAGGCCGGCTCGTAAAG
>CAYTJL010000283.1:5379-9325 GCA_964437785.1 uncultured Polyangiaceae bacterium | reverse complement strand
CCCTCCCTCGCCGGGCGCGCCCAGGAGCCGCGCCACACATCGCTCGACCAGCTCGCGCCGCGGCACCTCGTAGTGATACCGCGCATCCGCAGGCGGCCCGGACGGGTTGAACCTCCTCACCGCTCCAGATCCCGATGAGGGCCTTTGGGCTTCTGCGCAGAGCCCGTCGCCGTCACCGTCGCGCTCGCGCTCGGCGCCTGCGGCGCGTCCGCCACCAAGGTCAACGCCTGTACGATTTGATCCTGATCAGGCTTCACCCACAACATGCTCTCTTTGTATCCCTGCTTGGCGATGCGGACCTGCACCTCCTCGGATCCGCGCGGGAGCACGATGGGATCTTTCACCGACCCAAGGCGCTTGTCCCCGAGGAACACCTCCGCGTCCGCAGGGCTCACGTTGAAGAGCAGCTTGACCGTGCTCGCGCCCTTCGCCGCGCTCACCGTCGCCGGCGCTTGCGGAGCCTGCTGCGCGCTGCCCCCGCCGCTCCCAACACGCGAGAGCGCAAAGCCCCCTGCGCCCAGCGCAGCGACGCCGATCACCGCATAAAGCCACGTCGGGCGAGATGCCTTGGGATGAGGGGGAGGGACCGTGGGGATGAGCTTGCCCTTGTTCCCGGCGCTCTCGACCGGCTCATCGAGCGTCGCCGCCGCCGGCGCCGCCTTGGGCCCCTCGCTCCGCAACGTCTCGCCCGGCAACGACACGGGGATCGACGACGTGCTCGTGTCCCCCATCGTCCGCTTGGACGCCTCGGGATCGCTCGATGAGGGCGAAGGTGCTTTGGAGCCCGGCGCCGAGATGACGTCTTTGGCGTCGAGCGTCTCTTGGAGATGCGACGGCCTGTATCCAGGTGGCTTGGGCGGCCCGTCCTCGTCGCCGGCCGGAGGGGCCTTGGCGCGGATGTTCGTCGTCTCCACGCTCCCTTGAGAGACATGAATCTCCGAGACCACCCCGCTGCCGCTCCCCGAGACCGCGCCCGCGCCCCGCGGATCCGAGGGCAACGTGGCCGCGTGCGCCGTGGCGTTGTTGGTCTTGGCCACGAGCGCGGCGATGGCCGCGCCCGCCGAGGTCGGACGAGCATTGGGCCGCTTCGCGAGCATCGCGAGGACCGGCGCGTCGAGCTCCACCGGCAGAGCTGGGTTACAGCTCGACATGGGCGGAGGCGGCTCGGTCGTGTGCTTGAGCAAGACATCCATCGCCGAGTCGCCGTCGAAGAGCGGTTTGCCCGTCAACATCTCGTGGACGAGCACGCCGAGAGAGTAGATGTCCGCGCGGTGATCCACCGATTTGCCGCGGCACTGCTCGGGCGACATGTAACGAGGCGTGCCGACCGCGACCCCCGTCGCGGTCTTGTGGGCGAGCTCGTCGTCGACCAGCTTGGCGACCCCGAAATCGAGGAGCTTGGGGAAATAACCACCCTCCTTCTGCGTCGCCAAAAAGACGTTGTCGGGCTTGAGATCACGGTGCGTGATGTCCGCTTGGTGCGCGGCGTCGAGCGCGTCCGCGATGCCGCGGAGGATGGGAATCGCCTCGGCGAGCGAGAGCCTCTTCTCCTTCTCCAAGAGCTCGCTCAGCGTGATGCCGTCGAGCAGCTCCATCACGAAGTAAGGCCTCCTGTCGGCATAAACACCGAACGAGAAGATGTCGATGATGTTGCGGTGCCGGATGCGGTTGACCGCCCGCGCCTCGGCGATGAACCGCGAGACCACCTGCGGCTGGCTCGCGTATTTGACGTTGAGCAGCTTGATCGCCACCTTCTTTCCGATGAGCGGTTGCTCACCGGCGTACACGTCGCCGAAGGTGCCCGACCCGAGCCGCCGATCCACGCGGTATTCGCCGATCATCGTGCCCTCCTCGATGACAATCGCGTCATCGAGGAAAGCCTCGCTCGGCAAGAGCGGGCTCTTGTCGTTCTCACACGTCTCCGTCCCTTCGGGGTAACGTGCGCGGCACTCGGGACACACCAGCATGACCGCCGATTCTACGCCCTCCCCACGGGCTTGGCTACGCCTATTGACGAAGCGCCGAAGGGGGGCGTAGCCTCCCTCGTCATGGCCGCCTCCGCCCTCTCCGACGCGCCCATCGTCCCCCTCGGCCCCGCCGTCGCCGCCGCCGTCGCGTGGCGCTTTCGCGGGGAGGTCCGCGTCACGGCGGTCGTCAAAGCCACCTTCTCGTTCGCGGGAGTCGGCGGCACGTTGACCCGCGCCGAGCCTCAACCCATCGCCTCGAACGACGTCCACCACGGCCGCAACCCCACGCGGAGCGTGCGCCTCCCGAGCGATCTCGCGCCCTACCTGCGCCGCGCCGATGTGGTCTTCACCGGCTCTTCGTACGCGCCCGAGCGCATGGAGTCGTGGCGCGTGCGATTCGGCATCTCCGACGGCGCCAAAGCGCTCTTCGACAAAACCCTCCTCATCCGCAAAAAAGGCGGCGCCACGCGCGTCCCCGTCGACTACGAGCACGCCTTCGGCGGCTTCGGCTACGACCCAAACCCCTACGGCGAAGGCTTCGAAGACGAAGAGTCCGACGACCTCAACGTGCTCGACCCGGCCGACCCGCGGCGCACGGCGGGCTTTGCGCCGCTCTCCTCCTCCATGGCCGCGCGCAAAAACCTCCTCGGTCCGCTCCCCCTGCCGGCCTTCGGCCGCGAGGTGGTGAGCCTCCCAGACGGCTTTGATTTCACCTATTTTCAGGCCGCTCCCCCCGATCAAAGGGTCGATTTCCTCCGCGGCGACGAGTGGATCCTGCTCGGCGGGCTCCACCCGAGCCACGCGAGCCTCCACATGCGCCTCCCCGGCGCGCGCGGGCTCGCCAGGATTTATGGCCTCTCCGGCGCCGGCATCGCCGACGGCAAACCCCTCTCCATGCACGCCGACGCGCTCGCCGTCTTGGGCGACGAAGAGCGCGTCACGCTCTCGTTCCGCGGCTCGTTCTCCATCGCCGACGAGCGCGCGCTCCCAAACCTGCTCCTCGCCGCCGGGGTCGAGACGCCCGGGGCGAGCATCGTTTGGCCCTCCGCCGAAGAGCTCGCGCAGGCCGCGCACGCCGCCAAAGCACCTTCGATCCAAGCGCGCGACGCGGGCGGCTCCCAAGCCACCATGGCCATCTCCGACTCCGACATCCTGGAGGAAGAGGCGCCCGCCGACGCCACGATCGCCTTGGAGGCGCTGCTCTCGGCCAAGCCCGCTCCCGCTGCGGCCGTTGGTGCTAAAGGGGCTTTGCCGTTCAAGCCGGGGCTCGCGCACATCGACGTCCGCGCCGCCTCCCCCCAAGCGAGCGCGCCAAAGGCGCAGAGCGGCGCCACGCTCGACGCGGGCGACGCGGGCGCGCCCCGCGCGGGATCCGCCCTGCCGTTCGAGGTCCAAAAGCTCCTCCAACAAGCGACCAAGCCCGCGCCCAAAGCACCCTCCGCGCAACCCGCTTCTCCCAAGCCGCTCGCGCCCAAAGACGCCACGCTCGGCGTCCTCCCCGCCGCCGGCCCGGCGCAAGCCGCCAAACCCGCGCTGCCCTTCAAGCCCGGATCGGCCCGCCCCGAGGTGGCTTTGCCCTCGGGGACGGCGGCGTCAAAGGCCCAATCCGGCGCGACCCTCCCTCTCACCGGCGCGCTCTTCAAACCCGCGTTGCCGTTCGACGATGAGGAGGACGAGCCCGGCGCAAACGCACCTCCCCCGCCTCCCGCGGCCCCCGCGGTCGAGGCCGAGGAGCCTTTGCCTGCGAAGGTGGATGTCGCGCCGCCCGAGCCCCAAGCCGCCATCGAGCCACCGCCAAAGCCCGCTCCCAAGCCGGTGGAGCGCGTCGTCCACGTCGAGACCGCGCCTCCCAAGCCGGAGCCCAAGCCCGAGCCGCCCAAGAAGCCGCCGCCCCCGCCCAAGCTGAACGTCAAAGACCTCCTCTACGGCGGCAAAAAGAAATAGCAAAGACGCAAGAGAGAGGGAGAAAAGACGCAAAG
>CAYTJL010000283.1:0-5279 GCA_964437785.1 uncultured Polyangiaceae bacterium | reverse complement strand
CGCAAAGACGCAAAGACGCAAAGAGAGAGTTGGGCTTTGCCGTGCCGGTGGGGCATCGTCTCGCAGCGGGGAGAGCGCTGCGCGCGCCGCGAAGAGGCAAACCTTTCCCCTTCTCTTGGCGCCTTTGCGCCTTTGCGTTCAATTCTGACTGACAATGGGCAACGGATTTGCGCGGACGTGTTCTCAGCGCAAATCGACGGTGGCCGAGCCCCCGTCGCGCACGGTGACGCGCGCGCTCTTTTTGTCGGCGGGGTCGGCGCGCGAGACGGCGTTGAGCGAATAGCTGCCGCACCTCCACGTATAGACCCCGGGGCTCTGCACCACGCTGGGCCCGCCGCTCACCACGTAGCTGCCGATCGAGGCGATGCGCACGGTGCCTTTGCAGTCCTCCGGCGGCGGCGCGGGCGAGGGGGAAGGGGAGGGGGCTTGTGGCGGCGGGGCCGATACAACCACCTTGGGCGAGGTGGGTTTGGGCGGCGGCGCGCTCGGCGAAGGAGGCGCGGGCGAGACGTCGATGGTGGAGGAGGGCGGCGGAGGCGGCTCGGGGAGCGGCGCGGAGGCGCTCGGAGCCACGTTGGAAGGAGCGTTGGGAGCAGCGGTGGGCGAGGGGAGGGGGCCTCCGTCACGCCCTCCGTCACGCGTGGATCGAAGGGCCATGACCCCGAGCAACGAGGCGACGAAGAGGGCCGCGGCGAGCGCGCCCATCGTGAGACCGCGCTTGACAGGACCTTGGGTGAGCGGGGGAGAGGGGGAGAGGGAAGGCTCGATACGGGAGATCGCTTGATCGCTCGGCGCCTCGGCGTCCGGCGCCGGCGCGGGCAAACGCACCTCGATGGCCGTCGAGGGCCTCGGCGCGGCGATCGGGGGCGAGGGATCGCCCGAGACCTTGAGCGTAAAGGCGGCGGCGCCGCTCGCGCGCGTCAGCTCATGACCGGTCATGTCGTCGCTCCGGCCCGCCGAGAGCGCGATCACCTTGCGCCCTTTGGGCGCCTCCGCGGCCGCTCTCCGCACCATCTCGGCGACATCGTCGCTCGTGGCGACGGGCGCTCCGCACGCCGCGAGCGCGTGCATCATGGCTTTGGCGCTCTCGAAGCGATCGTCTGGCGTCGGCGCGAGCGCGCGCCGGAGCGCGCGATCGAGCGCGGCGGGCACGTCCGCGCGGAGATCCTGAGCGCGGCCAAAGTCCCCTCGCCGGGCCGCGTCTTGGCGGTCTTCGTCGCTGTTTCCTTCGAACGGGAGCGTGTCGGTCAAGAGCTCATAGAGCACGACGCCCGCGGCGAACAGGTCTGCGCGCGCGTCGATCTCGCTGCCTTGGTATTGCTCCGGCGCCATGTACGCGGGTTTGCCGACCACGCCGTCCGCGGGCCGGTGCTCGCCCGCGCGGCGCACGAGCGCGACGCCGAAGTCGGCGATCTTCACCTCTCCTTCGATGGATAAGAGCACGTTGCTCGGGCTCACGTCGCGGTGGACGAGCACGACGCCCTCGCCTAAAGCACGCTCGTGCGCGTGATGGAGCCCCCGCAGCGCTTGGCCTGTGATGAAGAGCGCGAGCGGGATGGGGAAGCGCTCGCCCCGCGATCGGAAGAAGCGCTGGAGCTTGCCGAGATCGACGCCGTCCACCAGCTCGAGCACCAAGAAGTAATCGCCCCGCTCACCCCGCCCAAAGTCGAGCACCTCGACCACGTTGGGGTGCGCGAGGCGCGTCATCAGCTTGGCTTCTTCGATGAACAGCTCGGCGATCTCGGCCCGTGTCGCGTGCTCCGGCAAGATGCGTTTGACCACGACGGGCTTCTCGAAGCCCCGCTCCCCGAGCGCGACGGCGCGGAACACCTCGCCCATACCGCCTTGGGCGAGGCGCTCTTTGAGGAGATAGCGCCCAAAGGGCAGGGCGTCCGGGCCGCGTTGCACCGCGCCACGATAAGGCCTTGGGGCCCGGGCGCGCAACCGTGGCGTGCGCGCTACGGCGTGGCGCCCGCGCACGGGCCGAGGAGAGCGCGAGACCCGGGCAAACCCCTCGTGATAAGCTGGCCTCCAAATTGCCAATGGGCGAGGCCACCAACGAGGAGCCACGATCATGACACGACGCTCGATGTGGAGAGGGATCGCCGGGGCCTTTGGAGCAGCGATGTTCGCCGCGTGCGGGGGCTCGGATCCCACGGGCTCGGGCGCCGGCCCCGCGAACGGGCCCACGTATTACGGTGACGTCGCGCCCATCCTCGCGACCCAGTGCGCGAGCTGCCACGTCGAGGGCGGCATCGCGCCGTTCCCGCTGCTCACGTACGAAGACGCGAAGATGGCCGGCCCGACCATCAAGAGCGACACGGCATCTCGCAAGATGCCCCCGTGGAACCTCGACAACTCGGGGTCGTGCTCCACGTTCGAAAACGCTCGTTGGCTCACCGACGACGAGATCGCGACCCTCGGCGCGTGGGTCGACGCCGAATATCCCATGGGGGATCCGTCGCAGATGCCCCCTCCGCCCGCGGAGCCGCCGAAGCTCAGCGTGGTGTCGAAGACGCTCGACATGGGCGTCTCCTACACGCCGGACGCGAGCAAGGAGGATGATTATCGGTGCTTCATCGTCGACCCCGGCCTCGTCGAGGACACGTTCGTGACCGCTTATCAGGTGAACCCGGGCGACAAGCGCGTCGTTCATCACATGATCTTGTTCGCGAACGACACCCCCGAGGACGATCAAGCCGTGGCGGACCTCGACGCCGCGGAGCCCGGCGACGGCTACACGTGTTACGGCGGCCCGGGCGCGAACGGGAGCCGCTTCACCGTGGGCTGGGCGCCCGGCGGCGGAGCGACGTTTTACCCGGATGGCACCGGGCTCCGGCTCAAGGCAGGCCGCAAGGTCGTGATGCAGATTCATTACAACCTCGCGAACGGCGCCTTCCCCGACCGCACCACCATCGATTTGACCCTGGCCCCGTCGGTGCAAAAAGAGGCGTTGATCTCGCGCGTCGCCGCGCTCAACCTCAATTTGCCGCCCGGACAATCGTTGGCGACGGCCACGGCCAACCTGCCTGTGCCCAAGGCCGTGGGGCAATTCACGGTGTGGGGCGTCGCCCCGCACATGCACAAACGCGGCAGGACCATGGATGTGAGCTACGACGACGGCGCCGCGACCACGTGCATGACCAAGGTCTCCGACTGGAACTTCCACTGGCAGTCGTTCGGGATGTTCGCCTCGCCCATCACGCTCTCCGGCGGAGGCACGATGAGCATCACGTGCGGTTATGACACGAGCTTCGACACCAAGACCGTCACGTGGGGCGAGGGCACCGACGACGAGATGTGCATCAACTTCTTTTACGTGACCCAATAGAGGAGATGGTCCTCTAAACCCATCACGCGCGGAGCACGCGGACCGGCTTGCCCGAGGGCGTCACGGCCTCTTCCCACCGGGGCTCGGCGATGCGCTTGGGCGAGCGCCGGTCGAAGATCACGAGCACGCCGCGCTTCAACCCGAGCTGCTTCAAGTATCCATCGAGCTGCGAGAGCCCGCGCGACAGAGGATCCGCCTGCTTGGGGCGCCACACCTTGATCTCGACGGCGCGTTTTTGGACGGCGCGTTTGCCGTTCGGGCGCAGATAAGGCCAGCGGACGAGCAGATCGATTCGGCCCCTGCCAACCCCATATTCACGATCGATGTATCCTCCACCATTGACCAGCCGTTGCATCCAGGCCATGAGCATGAGCTGCGGCGCGACCTCGCGATACGGTGTCGCGTTGAGCAGCGCTCCGCCGTGCTCGGACCAAAAGGCCATAAAGCCGTTGAGGAGCTTCTTGAAGGCGAGCCGCCCGTCCGGGAGCACGAAGCTCGACGGCTCCGCCGTGATGTTGGCTTGGGTCGAGACGGCGAGCACCCGCACGATGATCTCGCGGTAAATGGGGTTCGCGACGCGTAGAGGATCGTTGCGCGCGATGAGGCCGAGCGCGCGCACGTACGCGATGTCGTCGTCCAGATCGCTGCCCTGCACCACGTCGCCCGCGATGAGCGGCGCGAGGATGCGGCGCACGCGATCTTCGCGGAGCCGCGCGAGGAGCGAGTCGAGATGGGTCGCCCGGGCGAGGATGAGCCGCTCTTTGGCCATGTCCAAATGGCGTGTGGTGATGGGCTCCGAGACAGGCACCTTCATCTCGTCGATGACCTCGCGGGCGAGCGCGTTGACGAGCCAAGGTTGCCCCGCGGTGAGCTCGAACGCGCGCGCGAGCGCCGCTTTGGTGAAGGGTTGTCCCGTCTCCTCAGTGTGCTGGGCGTAGAGTAAACACAGCTCGTCGAACGAAAAATCACCGAGCCGGCTCGCCTTGACCTTAATATTGAAGGGGCTCGACGAGCCGATGCGCGGCGGGTTGCCGCCGGAGGCGAGCTTGTAATCGCGCACGTCGCGCATGCCGCAAAGGACAATCGACCAGGGGAAGTGCTCTGGGCGACTGGGAAAGCCCGCGCGGAGCTGCCGGAGCACGTTGATGATCGAGTCGCCGACGAGCGAGTCGATCTCGTCGAAGAAGATCACGAGCGGCTTCGAGCACACCTCGGCCCACGCACGGAGCGCCGCAGCGAGCTGGTGCTCGGCGGGAGCATCGGGGAATGGGGGTGGCTGGAGCTCGGCGGGGAGATCCTCGCGGGCGGCCGCCTGGAGGGCGTACAAGATGGCGCGCACAGCAGCGTCGTAACGGTCCCCGGCGACGGACGCTGCTTCGCAGGTAACATGCAGCGCCGCGTAGCGCCCCTCGGCCGTGAGCGTCTTGGCCAAGGCCCGAAGCGTGGTTGTTTTGCCGGTCTGCCGCGGCGCGTGGAGGACGAAATACCCTTTTTGCGCGATGAGGTCGCGCGCGTCGGGCAAACGAGGCTCGGGCGGCACCATGTAATGATCGGCCGGGTTACATGGGCCTGCGGTGTTGAAGTGCCTCGGCATGAGATGGCTTTTAACGTTGAAGGTGCCCCGGACGCAAGGACGATTCGTAAGACGTGGGGCTTGTTGTTTTGCGCGGTCTCGGGCATCCTCCCGCGCCGTGCGTGCGCGCGATTCATCCACCCAACAGCTCCTCCCGGCGCGCCCTTCTCCCGGCAAGATCGTGGAGGTGCGGCAGCGTCGATATCTGGTCGAGGAGGTGTCGTTACCCCCGTTGGAGGGGGAGGCGACGCTCGTCTCGCTCTCATGCATCGACGACGACGCGCAGGGCGAGCCGCTCGAGGTGTTGTGGGAGCACGAGATTGACGCACGGGTGGTGACCGCGCCGTGGGAGGGGATTGGGCGGCGGGGGTTCGA
>CAYTJL010000282.1:9440-11563 GCA_964437785.1 uncultured Polyangiaceae bacterium | reverse complement strand
CGGCAAGTGGGTTGTTTGGGCCGCCAAGTAAACATCCGCGTTACATCTTGGTGACAGCTCTTTAGGAGCCTTGTCGCCCGCGGCGTAGGCCGGTAAGCGCTCGCGGCGTGAAGCGCGCTCTGGGCCCGTTGCTCTGCCTCTCGCTCATCGGCTGCGCCGAGGCCGAGGACGACGCGCGCACCGCGATCATCGTCTCTTCGCTCGCGCGCGCCGACGAGGCGCTCATCCGCGCGCGGCCCGCGCTCGTCGCCGGCAAATACGCGCGCATGGCCCAAGAGCCTTATGGCTATTACCGCGGCAGCTTGGCCGTGTATCGCAGCGATTGGGAGGCGGCGAGGTTCGATGTCTCCGCGTCGGCGTACCTCACCTCTTCCTCGGGGGAGGGTTGGCCCTCACCGATCCTCCTGGGTGATCCCCACCCCGAGAACATCGGGGTCCTCCGCGCGCGCGACATGACCTTTGGGTTGGAGCCCAACGATTTTGACGGCGCGGATCGATCACCCCCTTATCTGTGGGACGTGCGCCGGCTCGCCGCGGGGATGAGCCTCGCCGCGCGCCTCTCGAATTCTGATGATGCCGCGGCGAACGCAGCGGCCAAAGCCGCCTCCCGCGACGTCGCCGCCGCGGTCACCGAGGCGTACGCCGCCGCGATTCGGGCCCACGCCGAGGGCGCCCCCCGCGCGCGGATCACGAGCGGCGACGGCAACACCATCCTCGATGATCTGTTCGCGCGTTCGCTCGAAGACACGTTGTCGCGCGAGGAGCTCGGCGCGTCGACCGTGCTCGACGGGGGCACACGCAGGCTCGTGCGCGGCGCGCTCGATCCCGAGGAGCCGACGCAGACCTATCAAGATCTCCCGCCGTTCGTGCTCGATGCGCTCCCCTCCACGCTCGAAGCCTATCGCCTCACGCTCATCGACCCGCCGGATCCAGCGTTCTTTACGGTGCTCGACGCCGTCCGCGAATTCGGCTCCGGCGTCGCGAGCTGGCCGCGTATCCGTATCATCGCCCTCGTCCGCGGGCCGACCGATGATCCAATGGACGACGTGCTCTTGGAGATCAAAGAGCTCTCCGACGCGACGCTCCTCCCCGATTACCCACCTTCGTTTGCGTTCGACACCGTCGGCGATCGCGTCCTCGGGACGTCCCGCGCGGTGTGGGCCATCCCCGACGCGGAGCCCCTTTGGGGCGTCTCGACCATGGTGGGTTTACCGTGCCAGGTCCGCGTCGAGACCGAAGGGCAAAAGACCTTTCGGGTCCAACGGCTCACCGGCAAGCGCGGCACGGTGGCCGCGATCACGGGCGCGGCGCGCGTGTTCGGCGCGCTGCTCGCGCGGGCGCACGCCTCTCCGCTCGACGAAGGGGACGCGCCCGCGGCGATCATCAGCGCTTCCATCGGCGACGACGTCGCAGGCTTCGTCGCGGAGCAGGCCGGCGTCAGCGACGCTTATGCGGCGCAGGTCTTGGACGATCACGCGCGCTTCGTCAAAGCGCTCTCCGCGATCGGCCCGCGCCTCGGCGTCCCCTTCGACGAGGCCGATCGCCCGCCGCCCGATCTCGAAGCGTTGTTTGGTGAACCATGAAACGAGGCTCCTTATGACCTCTTGTTCGAGGCTCGCGCGACGTCTCCTCACGGCCGCCGTCACCCTCACCATGCTCTCTCCCGCGGGCGTCGCGCGCGCGGACGACGAAGGCACCGAGCCTTCGACGAGGCCCGGTCACCGGCTGCCGCCCGGATATCCCCCCGACGGCGAGGTGGGCGCGCCGACCCCGGCGGGAACAACCGGCCTCAAGGTCACACCGGGCCTCGAGATCTTCGCGGGATATGCGGCCAGGGTGAGCCGCACGGCCGCGGGGAGCGAGTGGTTTCATGCGTTCGATTTGCCGCGCGCGCACGGATCGCTCACCGGTGAATGGGGCCCTGTGAGGGCGCGTGTCGTCATCGAGGCGGTGCGATCCGCGACCGAAGGCGCGCTCCTCGGCGTCGCGGGGGACAGCCTGCTCATGAGGCTTCGCGAGGCGAGCGCGGGTGTTCGCCTCACGCGATGGGGCTTCGGGTTTTGGGTCGACGCGGGCGTCGTCCCCACGCTCACGGTGCCTGAGCTCGATGGCAGCTTCAACCT